>JBFWZL010000087.1:0-15468 GCA_050185455.1 Binatia bacterium
GTTCGGGAAGAATAAGTACGGAAAGATAGAAAATCAGGGTGCCTTGCTGCGCGGTAAATTGCACCCGTGACGCGCGCATCGTGCTAGCACGCACGGAAATCAATCCTTCTTCTCCGATCAGCCAGCAGATGGTGTTCATGAGGAGATCGCGATTGAAATATTGACCAATGAATTGATTATTAGCAAAGACGGCATTGCCAAAAACAGCAAGGCGAGAAACGCCATCCTTGTCGAGCCCCATGTCTTTGAGGTTTGCCGTAACCGCAACGGCAAGGGAAATGGGGCCATGCCTGTCCTGCTCGTCTAACCGGGCGGTCTGTTTCTGAAAAACGCTTTCGAGGTCGGTCTCCGCCCAGGAGTTTGGCCCCGTTTTCGCGAGACTGACAGCGGTTATCCCTTTTTTGCCGTCTTGCTGAGATTCGACGGAACGAGAAATACCGTAGGTCGTGAGAGCAGCCGACCCTCGCCGACTCAGTTCTTCCGTAATTTTGTGCATACCATACGTAGTGACGAACGGCGTCAATGTAAAAGTGCGGCCTTTCAGCAGTTGGATTTGTTCATCCACAATCACATCGTTGCCGATCTGCACTCCCCAATCTGCGAGGTATGCTGCCAACTCCGGTGTCGCACGTGGATTTAATAAGAAAAGCGCGTGTCCGCCCTTATCTTTTTTCAAATAAGCGTCGAGGGCTTGAGTTTCATGGGGGAGCAGAGAACGTTCCGCGCCGCCAATAATGACAAGATTTGCGTCATCGGGGATCGCGGCGCCCTCGGAGAGCACGAGCTTTTTGACTTCGTAGCTTTCGTTGTCAAGCGTATTTTTTATTTGCCCGTATCCTTTAGGGTCGTTGATATCGTCAATACTTGGCTCGCCATGTCCCTCGAGAAAGTAGATGGTTTTCTTTTCCGCGCGAGTGACCTTGATAATGCCATTGGTTAATTCTTCTTCCGCAATTTTGTTTACAATGTTGGAGCGATCGTCGTACTGTAAGTGGATCGCCGGAACGGTAGTGACTTGGTACTGCTCCGCCAAGTTTGGTTGTTTGTCTGGATCAATGACGGAAAATGTGACCTTATCAGAGACATAATGATAGCTGTCCAAAAGTTCTCTGAGTTGCGGATCGGAACCGGCTTCAACAAATGCGTGGATTGTGAGAGGTTGATCAAGGCGTTGCAGAATGCCCACTGTTTGGGGAGAAAGACTATAGACGCCGGATTCGGTGAGATCCCAGCGGTGATGGTGACGTGCAGAGAGGAAATTGACAAAAATCAAGATGCTCAAAAAGAGCACGGCATAAAGTACAGCGCTGACTCCGTATTTTGTCGAGCGCTCACCGAAGAAGGTGAACAATGAACCTTTGGCAGAGACCACAAAGGTGATGATGGCGATGACGCCAATAATCGTGTGGGCAAAAACGTAGGCGGAAAAGTCCCGTGTGATGAAGTAGGCGATCCCTCCGAAGAGAAGCAGGATGACGCCAACAACGCCATAAAATGAAGCGAAACGCGACATGCAGCTTACCTCCAGCGTAGAGACTCAACCGAACGCTGGGTAAGGAACAGCGCCAGCACGATGAGACTTCCAAAATAAATGAGACCGCGAGTGTCGATCAGCCCTTTGACCATGTCCGCGAAATGTTCAGTAACTGACAGGTAGCGGAGGAAGGGGCCAAGACTGTCCCCTGCCCCATCCGCTGGCCAACCAATGATATAGAGGAGCAGCGTAGCAACAAGCCCGCTCACCGCGGCAATGATTTGATTTTCCGTAAAGGAAGAGGTGAGCAGCCCGACGGAAACGAAGACCGTGGCAAGAAGCAAGAGACCAAGATACCCAGCCGCCATCACCCCGACTTCCGGGTTGCCGAAAATGAGTAGGATAAGCGGGTAAACGCAGGTGAGCCCGATCATGATGCAGATAAAAAAGAAAGAAGCGAGAAATTTTCCCAACACGAGTTCCCCAGTGTGCAAAGGGGAAGTCAAAAGTAGTTCATAGGTGCCGCTCTTTTTCTCTTCGGCAAACGACCGCATGGTAATCATGGGTACAAGGATGACGAGGACAATCGAGAGATTATGCATGAGGGGGGCAAGCACATAGTCGTTTAGATTCAATCGATTCGCTGCATCTCCACCCTGTTGAAATTGAGTGTAAAGAGTAAGCAGCAGATTGAAACGAGAGAGGAGATTAAAGAAAAACCAGCCGCCCAAGAGCAAAAAGCCGGTAAGCACGACATAGGCGACTGGGGAAACAAAATAGGCGCGCATCTCCTTACCGACGATCGTGAGGACATTTCTCATTGTGCCGCCTCCTCCCCTTCTTCCCCAGACTCTGGTGACGGCTCATCCTGAAGATCTTCCTGAGCAATAGCGCGGAGGAACACTTCTTCGAGCGTCTGCCCATCCTGGGTCAGATCAGCAATCATATCCTCCTTAACGACCCTTCCTGCGTTGATAATGACAACTTTCTCACACACTTGCGCCACTTCCGGCAGGATATGGGTGGAGAGAACTACCGTGTGGGCCCCAGCCAACTCTTTGATGAGGGTGCGAATTTCAATAATTTGTTGAGGATCGAGACCCACGGTCGGTTCATCCAAAATAAGGACATCCGGATTATGGATGATCGCTTGGGCAAGGCCAACGCGTTGACGATATCCTTTCGATAAGTGTCCGGTGACTCGACCCGTGACCTGAGTGAGTCCGCACCGAGAAAGCGCGCGGTCTAACGCATCAGCAATCTGGGCTCGCGGCATGCCTTTGAGGCGAGCAACAAAACGGAGATAGGAAGTAACCGTCATGTCGTTGTACAGGGGAGGTATCTCAGGGAGATAGCCGATACGTTTGCGGACTTCAAAAGAATCTTCAAAAATATCGAAACCCGAGACTTTGACCGTTCCATCAGTGGCCGGCAAAAATCCGGTGATGATGCGCATGGTCGTAGTTTTGCCCGAACCATTGGGACCAAGAAAACCAAGGATCTGCCCAGAGGCAACACTAAAGGAAACGTCCGAAACCGCGGTAAGATCACCGTAGCGCTTCGTAAGATGCTGGACTTCTATCATGGTAGATTGCGGTGGGAGTGTGAATTTGGTTGGCGCTCCTACTCCTCTTCCCCTCCACAGGCAGGCAATTGTTAAGACCGACTACGCCGATTGTCAAGTTGCTAGACAGGGGGATGTCTGTTTGTTACTTTTGACGTTGTACTCCTGCAAAAATTCACCGAAATTCGAGATCTTACTTTTCTTTTTACCAGATTTCTCTACCCCCCTTGACTCAATATGGGCGCTGACCAATTGACATAACAGAAATAAACGCCAACCTGAATAGGATGGCAATCCGAAACGTCTGTAGAATGTGCAGGATCTGTGGAACAAAGTGATTGGGAACTGGTCCGTCAGTGCAAAAGTGGTGACCGACAGGCGTTCCGTGAACTCGTCGAACGATATCAACGCAAAGCTGTGGCGATTGCTTTTGGGATTTTGCACGACCGAGAGGATGCTTTAGAAGTTGCCCAAGAGGCGTTCGCCAAGGTCTTTACTGGAATTCAAAAATTCAAAGAAGAAGCAAGCTTTTACACTTGGCTTTATCGTATCACGGTAAATTTAGCGATTGACCGACAACGTCAGAAAAATCGTCAGCCGTTGCTCGAACGTGAAGACTCCAGAGAAGGAGAAAATGCTCGTACCGCTCGTATTGAAGGAATTCCGGATAGTGCTGAAGCCGATCCTTACGAGCAAGTAAAGGATAAGGAGTTGGGGGAACGCATTCGCGTTGCGCTTGCAGAGTTGACGCCTGCGCATAAAGCGGTCATACTCCTTCGAGAAGTTGAAGGCCTCTCCTACGAAGAGATCAGTGAAGTGCTGCAATGTTCCCGGGGGACAGTAATGAGTCGTTTGCATTATGCCCGGAAAAAATTGCAATCCCGTCTACGCCGTGACTTATAATTCCTCTGCCATGCTTTCTTGTTTTCTTCTTGTCGCTTCATTGTCGGCCATTTATACTAGCGCTCCGCGCCTATTTTCTCTTTCGATGCTCTTATGACTGCCTGTGCGCATACTCAACGATTAATTCCTCTGTTCTACGACGGTGAGCTTGATGGATTGTTGCGTCGAGAAGTGAGCGACCATGTGATGGGCTGCACGGCCTGTACGCATGTCTTGACGGCGCTTGATCGTGGCCAGGAACTTTTGCGACAGGCTATCGACGAACAAGTCGTTGAGATTGATTTCGATGGATTTTGGGAAGAAGTGGAGAAGCGATTATCCATACCCGAGCTTTCATTATCCGAGCGGTTGCGGCTGTGGTGGATCTCGTGGCAAGCGCTCTGGTCGTGGCGAACGCCTCTCTGGGCCACGGTGACGGCAACGCTGCTCGTCGGCGCAGCGCTCCTACTTTCTCAATTAACAGGAGAACAGCGACCCCAATCCATACGGCTAGCTGATAACGACCAAGCGCAGATCGAGTCTTTATCAGCGTCGGACACAGTGTTGGTCTGGAATGAACCGACAAGTAATGCGACGGTCATCTGGGTTAGTGATGGGGGTGAAGGAGGGTTACCATGAGAGACGCTCCATTTATCCTCTGTTGCGTCGCTGGCGCGCTGATGATCACGTCGCTCGTTTTTGCCGGGGACACAGTAGAACTGCGCATCGAAACGGTGCTTGCTTCGAACACTTCTCCCTACTTCGACACTCGCCTTGAAGACATCCGACGTCAATTAGGAGCTTTTCGTTATAAATCCTATCGCCTCGTCCAAGAAGAACGTCGAAAGGTCGGCTGGGGTACGCAGGCGGATTTTACCCTGCCGGGGGGACGCATGCTCCAAGTCGTGCCAAAACAGTTCGAGAACGAAAGAATTGCACTACAAGTGATTATTCTAGAGGGGACGTCGCCGACTCCCCTCATGAATACCGCGCTTTCCATAAAGAATCACGGCACCCTCTTCTTCGGCGGGCGCCGTCACCAGGAAGGCATTCTGATCATTCGCATTGGCGCAGCGGCTGAAGAGTGAGTCATCAATCTGCGGGGGGATGTACCGGCGCATAACTTCCGCAGACAATTCTTTATTTTTTCATTGCATTGCATCAATAAGGATCTGCGCCACCTCAGGACGAGAGAACTCCGCAGGAGGGAGTTGGCCTTGGCTCAACATCTCGCGGACTTTCGTACCGGAAAGATTAACTTGAGTCTCTGGTCCGCCTGGGGCCGTCTTCGCGGTCGCCATCTGTCCGGTTTTTTTCGAGTAAAAGGCATTCTCAAACTTCAGCGGTTGAATGCCTAATTCACCCGCTTGGAACTCATCGAAGAGCTTCTGGGCGTCATACGTCCCATAATAATTGCCAACGCCCGCGTGGTCGCGGCCAACGATAAAGTGCGTACAACCATAGTTTTTACGGGCGAGCGCGTGGAAGATTGCCTCGCGTGGTCCAGCGTAACGCATAGCCGCTGGATACACGGAGAGAAGGACGCGATCTTGCGGATAATAATGCTCCATCAACACTTCATAACACCGCATACGCACGTCAGCCGGGATGTCATCACTTTTGGTTTTGCCGACAAGCGGATGGAGCAAGAGGCCATCCACGATTTCGAGAGCACCTTTGGTGATATATTCGTGCGCGCGATGAATCGGGTTCCGGGTTTGAAACCCGACCACCGTGCGCCAGCCGCGTTCCCGGAACAAGGCGCGTGTCTGCGCCGGATCGCGGTGATAGGACGGAAATGCGACGGTGTCTGGTCGATTGACAACATGAATTGTTCCGCCGAGATACACTTCGCCGCCTTGCATTACGGCTGCTACTCCCGGATGAGCAGAATCCGTAGTCTGGTATACTTTCTGGACCTCTTGTTCACGATTCGGGATGTAACGCTCCGCTAACGCCAGGATCGCGAGCACTACGCCGCGCTCGTCGGTCAAGGCAACCTCTGCCCCTTCTTTCAATTGGTCTGCTTGCGATCGGGAAACTTGCAGGACAATCGGGATTGACCAAGGAAGACCATTAGCGAGCCTCATGTGTTCGACAACCGAATCATAATCTTTCTCACCAAGGAAGCCGGGCAATGGCGAGAAGGCTCCAACGGCGATCATTTCCACATCGCTCTGTGCTCGTTCATCAAGCTGAAGGGTCGGCAAGGTACGCGCTTTTACAAGCAGCTCGTCGCGATGGGCTCCGGTAACGAGGCGGTTAATTAACTGCCCACCGTGGGGAGCAATCGGTCCCGCTCCATCAAAAGGAAGATAGCCCAATTCCCCAAGCCGGGCGAGAATTTTATTCGCGCTTTCCTCAATTGTCTCTTTATGCGTTTCGACAACCACTTCCGGATTCAGCGGTTCTTCGTAGGGGTCAGACACCCCTGTAAATTCTTTGATTTCTCCAGCCAGGGCTTTTTTGTAGAGCCCTTTGACATCGCGAGTAATGAGCGTCTCAAGCGGGCAGTGAACGTAGACTTCCACAAAATTACCGATCCGCGAACGCACTTCATCACGGATATCACGATATGGGGAGATGGCCGCAGTAATGACCGCAGCGCCGTTGCGCGTGAGTAACTGCGCCACATAACCGATACGACGGATATTTGTGTCTCGATCTTCTTTGCTAAAGCCTAGTCCTTTGCTGAGGTTCGTGCGTACTTCGTCGCCGTCAAGAACCTCAACTCGTCTTCCAAGGGCTTGCAGTTTGGGAGTAATCGCGTTCGCGATCGTCGATTTTCCCGCCCCTGACATTCCAGTGAACCAGAGAGTAAAGCCTTTCTCCATGCGTTATGGCTCCTTAAAGAATAGTAAAGTGCAGATCGTACGCTTTGGTAGGGGTGTAAACAATCCCGTTTCTTTTCTTTTACGTTTTTAGAAGCGAGAACAGTAAAGCCCCCCAAAGTTCAGAAACGAGAAGAACGGCAGAGCAGGCAGTCCGCGGATTTCTTGATGATTTCTTCCGTACTGTAAAAATCGAGGAAGCGAAAGCGGAGCAATAGCGCCCCTGAAGAGAGCGAAAGATTGAGGAGATGTTTAATAGCCTCTGTTGCGAGATGAGCTCCCATAAACAGCGAGGCTATCTTTGAAAATACTGAGGAGCCTGACGAACTCTGAACGAGCTTGGGTGATACGCACCGTAAACAAGGAGAATTTGGCTCGTACCCTCGATAGGTCATAAGGCAAGCTGCGTCTTCAAGTACGGAGGCATACAGGAAAGGTCGACGCCCTACGTAGCAGGCATCATGAAGAACATCTGTGTCTGAAAGTATGAGGTCGTAAGCTTGCACCAATTGTTGAGAAGCTCGCACTTCTTCATTGGCGTGAAGCCTCACCCTACAGTCCGGGTTCAGGCGGGTAAAGATGTGAAATGGATCCTGCTCTTGAGGAGGCGCAAGCGCTGTCAACAGCGGACCTTGAGCCTGAGAGAAGACCCCAAGGGTTCCTACCCCAGCAGCGGCAAGATAATACAAGGCCGAGGTTTGCAGCGAATCAGAAGCGTTCACGAAGACACGGGCGCGTAGAAGTCTCTCTTGACCCTTTCCGCCAACCTGGGGAAGAATAATCTGGCGACTGTAACGTTCGATCTGCTCGTCAGAAAGCATAATTCATTCGATCACATTTTTTTCGATCGGTTCTACGGTAATTCCTTGAGTACGCAACCATGCAACGGCGCGATCAATTTCTCCTTGTGGGCCTTCTATTTCGAGAGCAAGTAAGCCCATGTCGTTTGAGATGTTTGCTCCACGAATATTAGTCACAACATCAAATTTTTTCCCAAGCAAGTAGAGAACAGGCTCCTTGACTAATGAGGAAGGGTAGGTCAAGTAGAATTTTTCTTTCATGCCGCCCTCCTGGAATTCCAGAGAAGAAGGTTGCGTGTCAATTCGCTGATAGACGGCGTTACCAGCTTTGAGTGTGACTTCTTTCTCTGTAAATTGCAACGAAGCAAGCTTCTCATTCATCTAGCTGTACGCGCTTGTCGTTGGTTGAAGTCTTTCCAGCCAATCCATAGCGTGGTGCTGAGATATTTATCGCCAAAATCAGGAAAGAGGGTTATTACGGTTCCCTCGTCGAGTTCTCTTGCGACTTTGAGCGCTGCCCAAAGTGCAGCCCCGGAAGATTGTCCAACTAGTACCCCTTCTTCCCGCCCCAGCCGATAGACAGTTTCGTAGGCATTTTCAGTTGAAACAGCAATTTTCCCATCGAGTTTTTCCTCGTGATAAATGCCTGGCACGATTGAGCTGGCCATGTGTTTCAAGCCTTCGAGACCATGAAACGCATCATCAGGCTCAACCGCGACCATCTGTATCCGTGGATTCTGTTCTTTTAGAAAACGGCCTGTTCCCATCACCGTCCCGCCTGTACCTATGCCCGCGACAAAGTGAGTGACTTGCCCTCGAGTTTGCTGCCAGATTTCTGGACCGGTCGTGTGGTAATGAGCGGATGGATTAGCCGGATTGAAATACTGGTCAGGCTTAAAATACCGCTCTGGAAATTTGTGCAGAATCTCTCGGCAGAGGCGAATGGCTCCATCCGAGCCCTCGAATTCACTACTAAATGTAATCTTTGCGCCATATGCAAGAATGATCTTCTTACGCTCAACACTCACGTTAGCAGGCATAACCAATTCAACGGGGTAGCCGAGCACAGCGCCAATCATGGCAAGGGCAATGCCCGTATTGCCTGAAGTAGAATCCAGTATCGTCTTATCGGGGTGTAGCGCTCCTGAATTCAGACCCTCTTCAATCATGAAGAGAGCAGGACGGTCTTTGACTGACCCGCCGGGATTGAATCCTTCAAGCTTCGCAAATACACGGACACGCGGAGAGAGGCCGCGTGTCATCTTCGTGATTTCCAGCAGGGGGGTGTTGCCAACGAGATGCAACACCGACGGAACTCGCATGGGTTTCGGTGGGGGAAACCCCTCGCCCCGTACTGGTAGTAAAGACATCACTCATCCTCCGGCTATTGCCGGGACGATAGAAACTTCATCCCCGTCCTTAATGGCAGTCTCAAGGTTATTGAGAAAGCGGATATCGTCGCCGTTCACAAAGATGTTCACAAAGCGACGAATTTTGCCTTCTTCATCGCAAATGCGTTCTTTGATGCCGGGATGATGTGTTTCCAGGTCTTCCACTAGCGCGGCTATTGTCGCCCCAGTAGCGTTCACTTCTTCAGAGCCGCCAGTAAAGCGGCGTAGCGGGGTTGGCACCCGCACACGAGCACTCATCTTGTTCCCTCCTCAGGAGAAATCGCCTCCACTGTGGCGATTTTCCTCTCTTCTGGCAACCACCCAGGGAGAGGAAATACCTCACGGCGCTCCCGCAAAGGAGCGTGCGGTTATTTCAGTGCAGTTCGGTTACATCTACTGCAGGAGACGATGACGGCGTTAACGAACGATATAATTCGTCAAAATCGTGTAACCGAGCATTAATGACAAAGGGCTGTTCGACGTTATTCAGCACGGCCTCAATGGTTTTGTAACCATTGCCGGTAATACAGATGACAATAGATTCATTACGGGGAATACGCCCCTGTTCGATGAGCTTCTTTGTCACCGCAACAGTCGTTCCTCCTGCTGGCTCTGTAAAAATCCCTTCAGTGCGCGCCAGTAATTGAATGCCTTCCACGATCTCTTCATCGGTTGCCGCCTCGCCCCATCCTCCGGAGTCTCGCACGGCGCGCAACACATAGTATCCGTCTGCCGGATTACCAATGGCAATCGATTTTGCAATGGTTTTAGGTTTTACTGGAACAATCAAATCAGAGCCTTTATGTAAAGCTTGGACGACAGGCGCGCACCCAGCCGCTTGCGCAGTATAAATTTTCGAAGAATAGGAACTCTCCACCAGTCCGAGTTTCTTCAATTCTTCAAAGGCTTTTGCCACCTTCGGGAGAATAGTTCCGCCGGCAGTAGGGACGATAACATGCTGCGGCAGTCGCCAGCCAAGCTGCTCAGCAATTTCGAACCCATAAGTTTTTGCGCCTTCAGTGTAGTAAGGGCGAATGTTGATATTGACGAACGCCCATCCGTATTTATCGGCAATTTCGCTGCAAAGGCGGTTGACATCGTCATAATTACCGCGAATACCTACGGCCTTGGGCCCGTAGATCGTGGAACCGATGATTTTTCCTTGTTCGAGGTCCGCCGGGATAAAGATGAAACAGCGTAGTCCGGCGCGCGCCGCGTGGGCGGAGACGGCATTCGCTAAATTGCCGGTTGAGGCGCAGGAGACCGTATCGAATCCGAATTCCACCGCTTTTGATATAGCAACGGCAACGACTCGATCTTTATAGGAAAATGTCGGGTGATTCACCGAGTCATCTTTGATGTAGAGTTCTTTGACACCGAGATAAGCAGCCAAACGATCAGCTTTAACCAGAGGAGTAAATCCGCTATGCAACCCAACCGTTGGTTCTCCAGTGACTGGCAATAATTCTCGATAGCGCCAGAGCGAAGCCGGACGAGACTCAATGACCTGACGCGAGAGTTGCGCACGAATACTCTCATAATCATACACAACTTCGAGCGGACCAAAGCACGTCTCACAAACATGTAAGGGGGCAATCGGATACTCTTGCCCGCATTCGCGACAGGTTAATCCGGTAATCGTACTCATAGGAACTCCTTCGTGACTGACAGAAGCCACGCCCATTTATCGAGTCAGAGCGCAATCTTCTCCTGCGATGTCGCCTGCGTAGTGCAGTTTGGTAATAGTCGGAGACTCACCGCAAAGCGGACAGCGCGGATTCCTTCGCACGGCGATTACGCGCCAGCGCGATATCGCGGCATCATAAGTCAGCAGCCGGTCGGTAAGCAAGACGCCTTCCCCGGAAAGGTATTTCACAGCTTCCATAGCCTGTACGAAACCAAGACTACCGGCAAGACTACCGATAACACCCGATTCTTGACATGTAGGAATATCGTCGGACGAAGGAAGAATGGGAAACAGGCACCGAAGGCAAGTGGTTTCTCCGGGCACAACCGTTAGGGTCTGTCCGGAAAACTGCACAATGCCCCCGTAGGAAAATGGTTTGCCAAGCAGGACCGCACCATCATTGATGAGAAATTTGGTCGCAACCCCATCCGTAGCGTCAATGATAAAGTCGTACTCGCGAAAAAGCTTGAAGAGATTCTCAACCTGGAGACGATCCTGGTAGGGAATTACTTCGACCGTCTGATTGAGGCGTTCTAGTTTTTCTTTTGCTGACCTGACCTTAGGGCGACCAATGTCTGATGTGTAGTGAAGGATTTGACGTTGCAGGTTCGACAGCTCGACAACATCCGGGTCGATGAGACCAATCACACCAACCCCAACCTGAGCAAGAGCGAATGCTGCCGGTGACCCCAGACCGCCTACCCCAACAATCAACACCCGTCCATTACGGACGCCAGGGGAGACGGTTCGTGTGACCGTCTCCATAGCTACTCCTCATCTTCTGGGTTTTCTCTGATGTTGTCCGCGTTCTCCGTCATCTTTTTTACCTGGACGCTCATAGTCCCCTGAGCGCGTTGCCGCACTTCATCCTCTTGTTTTTTCAGTTCAGTAACGAGAGTGAGTAATGGATCGACTCCTGGAGCAGGAAGGGAATTAGCGTCCTCTGAAGGCTTTTCTTGAGTGCTTTTCTCGGCTTTTCGGATGGAGAGCGCTTGCGCCGCTATCTTCGCCAAATTTTGGTTGTCTTCCTCCACAAGGAGAATTTCGAGCTGTTCAAGCGCTCCTATCGCTGCTTCTGTTTCCGGATAGTTTTCAATGAGTGCGCGCAATCTTGCTTTTGCGGCCAAGACATTATTGTACCGGTCGTAAAATCGCGCAACCATGAGTTCGTTGGCGGCCATCGCATCACGACAAACTTTGATTTTCTTTTCTGCCAGGGGCGCAAACGAACTTTCCGGGAAGCGATCCGTTACCGCACGGAAGTGGTCGTGAGCCTTTTCCGTCACGCTCTGGTCACGATCGATGGAGCGCATTTGTTCGAGGTAACACATTCCGCGATAGTATTCGACGAAGGGTAAATGCATGCTAATGGGATATGCGCGTTCAAAGTCATTAAACGATGCGATCGCCTCAGCATATTTCTTCTCGATGTAATACGAATAGGCAATCTTGAGCTGTGCCTCTTCCGCATAAGGATTGAGAGGGTAATGATCCAGGAGGTCGCGATAAGTGTCGACAGCGGAGGTAAAATCCTCTTTCGAGTAGAGTTCATTCGCCTGAGTATAGTATTCTTTTGCGGAAGGGCGTTTCTCTATAGATGTGCATCCCCCTAGGAACAGGAAGACTGCTCCAACAACGAGGGTCAGCAAGGTTTGTCCTGACATGTGGCACAACGCTAGAGGATTTTTCCTACTTTTTCAACGTGCCCTTCTGCATCTAGGGGAACCTGCATAAGAGAGAGGAATCTCTATCGTGATTGCTGTTAGGGTTCGTTTGTGGTAGGCCAAATCGAGATTTCGCCATGTGGGAGAATACCCGTCTCGTCGTCTTTACCGCGATTTGCGCCTCGCTTTATGCTGCGATCCTCATTCCTTTCAACGCGTTACTGATTATTCCTGGCGTCTCTCAGATTCGACCAGCCAACGCTGTACCAATTGTCTGTTCTTTTCTCTTTGGACCGGCGGCCGCGTGGGGCGCCGGACTAGGAGATCTCATCAGCGAATTTTTTATCGGGTTGGGACCAGGTGATTTTTTCGGCGTCATCGGAAATTTCCTGTATGGCATGGTTCCTTATAAAGTATGGGCGGTGATTTCCGCTGGGCAACCCGTGCCTAAGACCCCGCTTGCCTGGATACAATTCACCTTTACTGTTTTTCTCGCGAGCGCCCTCTGTGCAATCTTTATCGGTTGGGGATTGAACTTACTGGGCTTCATTCCCTTCTCAGTTCTCGGCAACCTCATTTTTTTTAATAATTTTGTTTCTTCAATGCTTTTTGCACCGTTATTGTTGGCTGTCATCTATCCACGCGTCGCGCGAGGGCGGCTACTGTATCACAATTTACTACCACCGAAGCCGAAGAAGCCCAGGGTTCTGCGCGTCTTCGGCTTGAGTCTTCTCACCTGTGCCGCCATCGGCGGCCTAGTCGCCGGCAATTTACTCGCCACTGATCGTTGGGCGCCTGCACTGCTTGTGTCTTTAGAATGGGAGACACAAAACAAAGCCATGGAGGTTGGGGTCGGTGTAGCACCGTTTATTGGGCTAGCGATTCTAGGGCTGGCGCTGCTCTAGATTGAGTTGGGTCATTGAGCCTTTGAACCATTGAGTTATGAAAAGACATGAGAACAAGAGAGCTAATGAAGCGATGGGGCAACCAATAACTCAATCTTACTCAGCCCTCAGCCCTCAGCCCTCAGTCTTCTCTGGAGAGGCCCTTTCTCTTGATCGTGTGTCTTTTACTTATGCGGATGCAGCCACGCCCGCATTGCAAAACGTATCCCTTCAAGTGGGGACCGGTGAAATGGTCGTCCTCATTGGCGCGTCTGGAGCTGGGAAATCAACGTTAGTCAAATGCCTCAATCGAGTCATCCCAGCGTTTCAAGCCGGAATGCTGACTGGAACGGTGTCCTTGTTTGGTCGCCTACTGCTCCACGAGAAAGTTGGAGAACTCGCTGGGACCATCGGAATGGTGTTCCAAGATTTCGAAGCGCAACTGTTCTCAACAACTGTCCGTGACGAAATTATCTTCGGCATGGAGCAGCTAGGTATTGCTCCCCTTGATATGCAGCAAAGACTTAACGAAGTGCTTTCTCTCGTCGGGCTCTCTGGTTTTGAGTCGCGCGATCCAACCACTCTCTCTGGCGGGCAGAAACAACGCTTGGCAATTGCCGCTCTTTTGGCGTTACGTCCGCAAATCCTAGTGCTTGATGAACCGACGACTGACCTAGATCCACAAGGCCGGCAAGAGATCTTTTCGCTGCTCAGTCGCATGCGAGGCGAAGGACATACGCTGATTCTTGTGGAGCATGAACTTTCCGCAGCAGTTGATGCGGATTGTGTGGTGCTTCTTGCCAATGGCCGAGTAATTACCGCTGATCGTCCAGAACGGTTGCTTCCTCAAGTCGATTTATTATTTCGTTCCGGTGTGCGTCCCCGTGATCTCGATCGGCTGTGTCACCATTTCAGTGTTGGCGCCTTCCTCCGGGACTTGGGGCAAGCTGCAGTGGTTCTGCGGGAACATCCCTCTTTTGGCGGCGAGCGACGATGCGGTGAAGGCGAATCTTCTGATACTCATATTAAGGAGGAGGCCTGTCAGAATGACGGGCAATCTCTCCAAGGGCCCCCCCCTCCTTTCCTCCAGCTTCAAACTGTTTCCCTCGTCTACCCCGGTAATGCTCCCGCCGTTCACGAGGTTTCCCTTTCCATACAGGAGGGCGAGTTCATTGCTCTACTTGGCCAAAACGGGTCAGGAAAGACAACTCTGGCTAAGATGGTCAGTGGACTCCTTACTCCTTCTTCCGGCCAAGTCTTTCTCCAGGGCCAGGAATTACATCGTCTTCCCTTGCACTCGCTCGCACAGAAAGTGAGCTATGTCTTCCAGAATCCTGACCACCAGCTATTCGCCGACACCGTGGAAGATGAAGTTGCTTTTGGGCCACGGAACCTCGGCATGGATGCCCTAACAGTCGAAGCACGTGTCCAAGAAGCGCTTCATGCCGTTGGTTTGAGCATCCTGAGGAAACACGACCCATTCCTCTTGGGAAGAGGTGAACGTCAACGTTTAGCGGTTGCCTCCCTCCTCGCTCTCCGCCCACGCCTGCTGATTCTTGATGAACCAACGACCGGCCTCGATTATCCAGAACAGCAACGGATGATGCAGCTTCTTCGCCGCCTCCATGGCGATGGAAGAACGATCATCATCATTACCCATGTACCTTGGGTAGCCGCGGAATACGCCGAACGCGCATTACTTATGACCCAAGGTCATTTGGTGTGGGATGGTCCTTTACGAGGACTGTGCTCACGTCCTGACCTCTGCGCCCGAGCGGCCTTCCACCCACCCGAAATTACGTCGCTTGGGGCGCAATTCGGACTCACTCCATTGTCAGTTGAAGAATTTGTGAACTGGGCGCACGAAAATACCACTATTTCCTTACAGCTAAAAGCTGATGACTAGAAGCTGATAGCTGCTTATGCCCCTCTTTCTATATCTAGATCACAATACCTTCGTCCACCGTCGCCATCCTTTGGTCAAAGTGTTGTCATTAATCTTATTTTTCATCGCCGCGTTTATCATGGAGCACCCACTTTTCATTCTTCCTCTCAGTATAGGCGTCGGCGTACTGAGTCTGTGGTCCAGAGCAACGTCGACGCTGTACCGCTTGCGCATGCTCTTTTTGTTTATCGGCGTTTTCACTGTCTTGATCTGGAGCATTTTTTATAGGGGCGGAACTCCGGTGGCCTCTTCTGCGTTCTTACCGATTACACAAGAAGGAATACTATATGGCCTTGGCATGGCAACCAAATTAAGCACTTTCCTCGCCACCGGGGCGCTTTTTCTT
>JBFWZL010000088.1:0-15412 GCA_050185455.1 Binatia bacterium
CACTCACTGCACGCTTCACTTCCCGAGCATCTCGTGCCTCATTTATGATCTCATCAAGCTCATCCATATCGCTCGTCGCCTCCACCGAGCGATTATAGTCCACAAATCAATTAGGATCCCTATAGAAGCGAGCATCTATTCATTTATTTTCATAGACATTGTGGGGATACGATCATGAAAACTGCCATCTGTGAAATGCTCGGCATCGATTTTCCGTTAGTGGCGTTTAGCCATTGCCGCGACGTGGTCGCCTCTGTGAGTCGCGCCGGCGGGTTTGGCGTCCTTGGCGCCACAGCGTTTACGCCGACTCAGCTTGAACTGGAATTGAAGTGGATCGACGACCATATCGAGGGCAAACCCTACGGAGTTGATGTCCTCATTCCGGAGAACGTGGCGATCAAGGAAGAAAGGGGCGTCACCCTAGGCTCCCTCGCGAAGCGCATCCCACAACCGCATAAAGACTTCGTGCGTGACCTGCTTGCAAGGCATGGGGTCGAAGCGCCGCGACAATTCGAGAGCGGACACTTTGGCCGTCCGGACGCAGAATCTTCCTTGCAGCAGGATGCTGCTTTGAAACTATTGGAAGTGGCGTTTCATCATCCAATCAAGTTGATCGCGAATGCGCTGGGCGTCCCACCGCAAGCGATGCTTGAGATGGGTCACGCTCATGGCGTACCTGTGGCTGCGCTGGTTGGGGCCAAAGAGCACGCGGTCCGTCAGGTACAGGCGGGAGTCGATATTATCGTCGCTCAAGGCGGCGAAGCCGGCGGTCATACGGGTGAGGTCCCAACCCTGGTGCTGGTTCCCGAAGTCCTGCGCGCTATCAAGCCGATCCGCACGGTTCCAGTGCTGGCCGCAGGCGGAATCATGACCGGTCGCCAGATGGCGGCGTGCATGGCTCTCGGCGCCGCTGGCGTGTGGACAGGATCGGTCTGGCTGGCCACCACGGAGTCGGAGACTACGGAAATTTTTCGTCAGAAGATGGTCGCGGCAAGATCACGAGACACTATCCGTTCTAAATGCCGTACAGGAAAGTATACTCGCCAGCTCCGCTCGGCGTGGACGGATGCGTGGGAAAGACCGGACAGCCCTGGGGCCTTGCCCATGCCCCTCCAAAGCCTGATTAGCGAGCCTGCCCTGGCCGCGGCGCAACGAGCGGCGGAGAACGGCAACCAGCAAGCGCGCGAACTCGTTTCGTATTTCGTCGGTCAGGGCGTAGGGTTGGTCGACAGCGTAAAATCCAGCCGCACAGTCGTGCGAGAATTCATGGAAGAGTTCGCCGAGGCGCTTGCCGACATGCAGACTTTGGCGCAGGAGTAGATATTTGCAAATGCTTCTGCCCTGCCCATCCGTTGAATGGGCAGGATCTTCCAATCCACGGCGCAGCAAGCAGAATTGCTATCAGGCTCCCTGTGATCTTGCTTTCTTTGAACTGGACTGGAATCCAACGAGTATCTGCGGGCGTCTCTCGCCTTGATGAAGGTTTTTTCCGCAAGCATAGGAGTCATCTCTTTGGTGCGCTCCCCTCTACTCTACGCTCCCTAATTTTTGCTCTGGTTTCTGTTCACTCTGTCCCTGCTTACAAGAACGACGATGAGACGACTGTTCGTTTTTCAACATGTCTCCTTCGAGATCTTGGGCGCGCCTTGCACCCGCTCCTCAAAGCACGCGGCTTTCGCATCCGTTATGCGAACTTTGGGCGGCATCCGCACGCCCATCCCGAAATTTCTCAGTATAACGGCCTTGTGGTGTTGGGTGGGCCAATGAATGTCGACGACCTGGAGCACCTTCCCCCTTTAGTGGTGGAAGTAAGAGTGATTCGTCAAGCCATCGAGCAAGGACTGCCCGTGCTGGGCATTTGTCTTGGCGCGCAACTCATCGCTAAAGCGCTTGGCGCTTCGGTTTCCGCGAATGGAGCGAAAGAGATCGGCTGGTATGATGTCTCCCCGACATTCGCGGCCAAGGATGATACGTTATTCTAAGACTTTGGCGGGACGGAAAAGATCTTTCAATGGCATAATGATGCTCTTGACCTTCCTACGGGGGTCGTCTCTCTCGCCACTTCGCAGACATGTCGTCACCAAGCGTTCCGTTATGGAACCAACGTCTATGGGTTTCAGTTTCACCTGGAAGTCGACGAGCCCCTCATCGAACGGTGGCTCACCGTGCCCGAGCATTGCGCCGAATTAATTGACGGAGGAGGCCGATTTGATCCCTCAATCATTCGCCGCGAGACGACTATTCATATCCACCGCTCGCAACGCTTGAGCGAACACGTGTTCGGTCGATTCATTGATCTGTTTAACCTTCCGCCTAAACGCGCGAGGCTCCGGTCACGGTAAAGCGTTCTTGTTCCTCACTACAGACGCTCTCTTGAGGAATGTTCTCGGGGGCGGCCATTGACTGGTAATTTGTTAGACGATTACCTTCGGTTTCTTTACCACATCGGTGAGCAATCGCTTCCCGAGGCATTCATCCGCATCGCGAAACGTTTCCAGCAAGGAAACCCCAAGCAGATATTGAGGGAAGAGAATACGATCTTCTTGCTCGAAGGCTTGCTCCAGCGGTACGTCTACGGAAGACCCCTGGAATTGAAGCGTCAGAGCGACCTCTGGCAGGCCATCCTCTTCCTGCTTGACTTGCTTGTTGAGCACAGTTCGTCTGCTACATTCCGTATGCGAGACGACTTTGTAACGCCAGCCTTGAGTCTGCGCTCATATCGGCCACAGGCAAGAGTCTTTGCGCTACTGTACTCTCCGCCGCACGCACAGCCAGTATTGACTATCGCAGTCTATGCCGTCGATTTTCTCAACGCGCAACCCTCGCCGGCCGCACTGCTCGACAATCCAAGCGAGTGAGTGACGAATCACGCCGGGTATGTCTGACTCGTGGCTTGTTCCAACCCAGGTCGTTCCACGATAGTCTTCGTCCTCACGGCGCGCCGGAAGATACGAAGCCAGAAACATGCCTGACTCCGTGGCGTCTCGCACGAACGAGTCGAGGCTGGCTTCAATCTGTCCCTTGCTCGCGTGCGTCCATATTGAGCGCGCGAGGAAATAGTCAAAACGCGTCTGAAACACGGAGGTGTCAAATTGTGCGTTGTTATCAAACTGGGGGCGCTTGCTGCTGATTTCTTCCTCTGAAAAGAGGTATTTCAAGCCACACTCTACACGAATCCGAGCCGGTTCAATGCCACAGTAGCATCCAGGGTCGAGGAAACGCACGAGCCAATAAGCAATACGCAGGCAGCCACATCCGAGCTCGACTACGCGCGACTCTGGACACAAGCCGAAGCGCAGCAATTGAACAAGCTGCTCTCGCCCGGCTTTCTCAAATGTCTTGACTGGCACTCCGAGAAATCCATGGCGCGACATCATCTCTTGCGCTCGTCGTTGCACCTCAGACATTGACTTCATTGTAGGAACCTTTGCTTCCGCCGAAAGCTCTCAACCGGGTTGTGGTCACGTGTACTATGACGGAGTGAGCGATCATTTCATCGATGACGGCTTTTGAAAGGTTCCCCTCCATGAGAACAAGGGGAACCTCGGTGCAAGGTTCAAACTGAATCGCTGAGCTGCGAGATCAACGCCTCAGGCGTTAGCAGCGGCTTTGGCGGCGCTGAGGATGGCGTCGTACTGTGGTTCAGTCGCGATCTCTTTCACGTATTCAACGTGCTTGACTTTCCCATCCTTGCCAACGACAAACACCGCGCGCGCGGTCACTCCAGCCAACGGACCATCCTTGATCAACACGCCATAATTCTGGCTAAACGCATGCTCGCGGAAGTCCGACAGCGTTTTCACGCGATCAATACCGGCAGCCCCACACCAACGCTTTTGCGCAAACGGCAGATCCATACTGAGGGTCCAAATTTCAATGCCAGCGCCAAGTGAAGCCGCTTCTTGATTGAAGCGTCGCGTTTCCGTGTCACATACGGGAGTATCCACCGACGGCACCGAGCTAAGAATAACAACTTTTCCCTTAGCGTCGCTTAAACGCACGGGTTGTAGGCTGTTATCCACAGCGGTAAAGTCCGGCGCATCCTGCCCAACTTTGATTTCGGGACCGCCCAACGTGAGAGGATTGCCTCTCATCGTTACCGCGCCTTTACGTTCTTCTGACATAGCTGCCTCCATAAATATTAAGGTAATGTCCTCGTCTCAACCGACGAGACAGGCCTATTGTACCTGGCTGTGCTGGCGGAACAAGTTCTTGCTAATAGTCAGTAGTGTTGCTCACGCAACAGTTTGCCCTCAGCCTTGCCATACAACTGAGCAGTGTTGCGTTCTTTTGCCTCCTTCCACCCTCTCTCAAGAAGAAATCCTATGTTCTGATAGGAGGTTACCGCTAGACAACTACCTACAAGAGAACCTAGGCATATCCTTTGCTGTTCCCTCCTCCAACCATCGGCGAGGTCAGGCTGGTGGAGATGGTACAGAAGGAGGAAGAAGCATTTTGCGGAAGCGGACACCTGCACCTCGCGTTTTACGGTCACTCTCGCGCCGCCAGTTCTTGAAAGCTTCAGGAATGGCGGCCGTGCTGGCGAATCTCCCGATAGGTTGGACGGGTAGAGTATTCGCCGCGGATGCGCCAGAGAAGCCGAAACTCACCATCGGCATCATTCCCCTTACCGACTGCGCCCAGATCGTGGTCGCGCACGAAAAAGGATTTTTCAAAGAAGAGGGCCTCGATGTAACGGTCGCGAAAGAAATCAGCTGGGCGGCGATTCGCGACAAAGTCACGTACGGCGATCTTGACGCCGCGCATATGCTCGCTCCCATGCCTTTGGCCGCAACACTCGGCGTTGGTTCCATTCAGAAGGACACTGTCACCGCCATGGGAATGGATTTGAACGGCAATGGCATTACCGTCTCCAATGCCGTCTGGCAAGCGATGAATGAAATCGACCCGGCAAGTTGTGCGCTTCGTCCAACTCCGGCGACCGCTCTCAAAAAACTGATCGAGCGCGATCGCGGCAAACGTTTGTACAAATTTGCCATGGTTTTCCCGGTCGCCACGCATAATTACGAAATTCGCTACTGGCTGGCGTCAGCCGGCATCGATCCGGACAATGACATCAAACTCGACGTGATTCCGCCGCCGCAAATGGTCGCCAACCTCCGGGCCGGCAACATTGACGGCTACTGTGTCGGCGAACCGTGGAATCAACGCGCGGTATCCGACAAAGTTGGCGTGCCGGTCATTACCAACGTGGAGATTTTTCCCGGCAAACTAGAGAAAGTGGTCGGGGTTAATCGCGAATGGATGGAGAAATATCCGCACACTCACCGAGCCATGCTACGAGCGCTGATTCGCGCCGGACAATGGGCGGACCCGGCGGAAAATCGCCTCCAGGTCGTTCAATGGATTTCTCAGCGTCAATACGTCAATGCTCCAGAGGATGTGGTCAAGAATTCCATGACGGGCACTTTTGAGTACGCGCCAGGCGATGTACGCCAGTTACCCGACTTTAACGTTTTCTTCCGCCAACACGCTACGTTTCCTTGGCGGAGTTTCGCCGTGTGGTTTCTCACGCAAATGCAGCGCTGGGGACAACTTCCACACGAACTCACACCGGCGGATTACAAACGTATCGCAGAGCAAGTCTATCTCACCGAAGCGTATCGTGAGGCGGCAAAAGACGTAGGCGTCACCGCTCCAGACGTCGATTATAAGAAGGAAGCAGATTTTTTTGATAGCGTCGCTTTCGATCCGGACAAGCCTATTGAGTATATCAATCAGTTCCCAATCCGTCGCACTCACCTCTAAGGAAGAAGGAGCTCCGATGAGCAGTCAGACAACAATTGCCGCTCGGTTCATGCCGAACATTTCATTTTCCGTCAGGAATAAAGATATAGGCAAATTAACCTTGCCTTTCATCGCGCCCTTGCTCGTGTTCCTGGGAGTCGGTGTGCTCTGGTATATCGTGAGTCACACGGTGGCTCCTCTCGTGCCCGACCCGATTAAAACGTATCAAGAAAGCGCTGAATTCATCTGGCACCCGTTCTACGACTATGGACCGAACGACAAAGGACTTGGCTGGCAGGTGTTGCTGAGTTTGCAGCGAGTAGCGATCGGTTTTTTCCTCGCGTCGGCAGTCGCCATTCCTCTGGGGTTTCTCATTGGCAGTTCGCAACTGCTCCGCTGGGGCTTTGACCCGCTCATCCAGTTGCTCAAACCCGTGTCGCCGCTCGCCTGGCTGCCGCTCGGCTTGGCGGTGTTTCAAGCAGCAGACCCTTCGGCGATTTTCACGATTTTTATCACTTCCCTCTGGCCGACCGTGGCGAACACCGCGTTCGGCGTTCGCAGCCTCAACCCTGAATACCGAAATGTAGCGCGAGTGTTGAATCTATCTCGTTGGACTTACCTGCGGAAAATCCTTTTACCCGCAACCATGCCCTATATCATGACTGGTCTGCGCATCAGCCTCAGCATAGCCTGGTTGGTCATCGTAGCGGCGGAAATGCTCACCGGCGGTGTCGGCATCGGATTCTTTGCGTGGGATTCTTGGAACAATCTTAATCTTGCTCACGTTATTCTTGCCATTTTAGTTATCGGCAGCGTGGGGTTTTTCCTCGATCGCCTCATGGGCATGGTCGAAACCCGCTTCAAGGGAGCATGATTCCTTTGGTTCGGCCTTAAGAAGGGAGAAAATCATGGCGTTCCTTGAAGTTTGTGGAGTGTACAAGAGTTTCCCACAGCGTGGACGAGCGCTCACGGTACTGCGGCAGATTCAATTCAGCGTGCACGAAGGCGAGTTCGTCTGCATCATCGGTTATTCCGGTTCAGGAAAGACAACGCTTCTGTCTCTGCTTGCCGGTCTCCTGAGTCCTGATCGGGGAGAGATTTATCTCGACGGCAAATTGGTAACTGGTCCGAGTCCTGAACGAGGGATCGTGTTTCAAAATTATTCTCTACTCCCCTGGATGACAGTCTATGAGAATGTAGCGCTTGCAGTCGATGCGCTCACTCCGGATCTTTCTCCAGCGCAGCGACAAGAACGCACAGAGCATTACATCCGCCTGGTGAAACTTGGCGACGCAATGCGAAAACGCCCGGCTGAGTTGAGCGGCGGCATGCGGCAACGCGTGGCCGTAGCGCGCGGACTAGCGATGGAGCCACGCGTTCTTCTTCTCGACGAACCGTTCAGCGCGCTTGATGCGCTCACCCGTTCAACGCTTCAGGACGAACTGGCCCGTATCTGGCAGGAACACCGCCGCACCGTAGTGATGATTACCAACGATGTAGAAGAAGCAATTTTACTCGCCGACCGAATCTTCCCACTTACGCCCGGACCGGGAGCGACCCTCGGCCCGGAAATTTCGGTTTCCATCGCCCGCCCGCGTTCGAAACGCCACTTAAGTCTGGACCCTCAGTATCAGCGAGTTCGACGAGAAATCACCGACTTCCTTGTGTCGCAGCGTCAATCCATCACGTTGGCGGCGGCTCACAAACCAAGGGAATTCGTATTACCATGAAAGACCGTTTTCTTGAACTTTCACACATCAGCAAGGCGTACGAGACGCCCACAGGTCCGGCGGTTATTGTAAAAGATTTCACATTGCGCATCCGAGAGGGCGAGTTCGTCTGTATTATTGGTCACTCTGGATGTGGAAAATCCACCGTGCTCTCTATTGTCATGGGCTTACAAGAGCCGACGGAAGGAGGAGCTATCCTCGATGGGAAGGAACTCACCGGACCGGGAACCGACCGTGGCGTGGTTTTTCAATCTCCTACGCTGCTGCCCTGGCTCACCGCTCGGGAGAACGTCTTGCTGGCGCTCGATCAGGTGAGCAAGAAGCCCTTCGGCCGCGAACGTTTGCAATTAGCGGACTACTATCTCGAATTCGTTGGCCTGGTTGACGTAGCGAATCGTCACCCGGAAGAATTGTCCGCCGGGATGCGCCAACGCGTCGGCATCGCGCGCGCCTTGGCGTTGGAACCGAAGGTCCTCTTGCTTGACGAACCGTTCAGTCTACTCGACGCCCTGACTCGTTTCGAGTTGCAAGATCAACTGGTACAAATTTGCGAACGCACCGACAAAACGGTCATCATGGTGACGCATGATGTGGATGAGGCGCTGTTCCTTGCTGATCGCATCGTCATGATGACGAATGGACCAGCAGCGACAATCGGCGGTATCCTCCAAGCTCCTCTCCCTCGCCCGCGGATCCGCAGTCAAGTGCTGGAGCATCCCGCCTACTACCCAGCTCGCGACCAACTCTTAAATTTTCTTGAATCAGGAACTTCGCCCGCACACCAGAAAGGACTGGATGATGAGGAGATTCCCCAATTATTGGCTGTCGGTTCTCGTTAGCACCCTCGCCATACTTGCCGCTCCGCCTACCATACACAGTGAAGTCGCCCTGACCCAGATTTCCCCCAAATTGTTTCTCAGTGCAAATTTACGGCTCCGCGGAGAGTTCTGGAATTGGTTCAACCCGACTGGAGCGCAAACCGAAGATTACGATTTCGGCGCCGCAGTTCTTCGTAGCGCGCTGCAGTGGAAAGATGACGCGTTTGACGTCATGATCGAAGCACAGAATTCCTCGTTGTTCGATCTACCAGATGATGCTGTGGCTCCCGCGCCGCAAGGACCGCTGGGTCTCGGTGCTGTCTACTTTTTGCACAATCGCAGGCAGAACGATAGCAGCATCTTTCTGAAACAAGGATTTCTCGTCTTGAAACGTCTCGGTCTCGAAGGCCTCACGCTCAAAGGCGGACGGTTCGAGTTCTCCGAAGGCAACGAGGTGCTTACCAAGGATCCGACGCTCGATTGGTTGAAAAACGTGCGAATTTCCCAACGATTGATCGGTCCGTTCGGCTGGTCACATGTTGGCCGTTCCTTCGACGGCTTCACCACCGGCTTCACACGCGGCCCTCTCAATTTTACGCTCATGGCGTCGCATCCTACTCAAGGCGGCTTCGACTTAGCAGGTATGAAACAAATGGATGAAGTGGATCTTTTGTACGCCGCTGTGAATGTGACCCGCCCGGCATTTGCTCAGAATAGCGATGCTCGTTTCTTCTACATTTATTACGGCGACGATCGCGGCTTGCTCAAATCCGACAACCGATCACTCACTGCCCGGCAAGCAGATACGCGCCACATCGCCGTGCATACCCAAGGAGCCCATTGGATTTCCGTCCTACCGACCACAGTAGGCCCAATCGACCTGCTCGCTTGGGGAGTTATTCAACAAGGAGACTGGGGTAAACTTGATCACGACGCTTGGGCCTGGGACCTAGAAGCGGGATGGCAGCCCAATATGTTGCCGTGGAAACCCTGGCTGCGTATCGGGTATGGACGCAGCTCCGGCGACGACGATCCGACGGACGGCGATCACGGCACCTTCTTTCAAATCCTGCCAACGGCGCGCGTCTACTCCTTCTCTGCATTTTATAATTTGATGAATAATGAAGACGGCTTCGCCCAGCTCATTCTTCGCCCACGTCCAGGCATGGTATGGCGCACGGATTTTCATAATATCCAGGTGACAGAAACTCGTGACCTGTGGTATCAAGGCGCGGGCGCGACGTTGAGCGACCGCAACGTAGGGTTCGGATTCCCTGGACGACCAGTCTTTGGTCGACGCGAACTCTTTCGCCTGATCGAAACCTCATTCAGTCTCGATGTCACTAAATTCTTCAATGTAAATGTCTATTACGGACATATCTTCGGTGACAGTATCATTCGCACGATCTTTGCCGAGGATCAGGCGGACTTCGGGTATGTCGAAGTCGTCTTCAAACTCTGACCACAGCCAAGAAAGAAGCGACAGCATGCACCTACACAGCCTGCGCAATCCATTTGATCCAGCTTGTGCTCTTGACCATACCGTTCATTCTCGCGAAGCGGCGCCAGACGCTCCGTCTACTCCACCTACACCTGAAGCCATTATCGATCGCGCCGTCGAAAGCGCGGTTGTGCGGGCGATCTTCGGCGGCAACGACTTCTCTCGTCGGCGCTTCATGCAGCTCGTTGGAGCTGGAACGGCAGCGGCGGTCATCAAGTCGGTGTTTCCTCTAGAGACGGCAAAAGCGCTGGCTCAGGAAAAAACAACGGCAATTGAGAAAAAAAATCTTTCTATTGGGTTCATTCCCATTACCTGCGCAACACCTATCATCATGGCCGAACCAATGGGCTTCTACAAAAAACATGGGCTCAACGCACAAGTACGGCGCGCGGCGGGATGGGCGATGGTGCGAGACTGGGCGCTCACCAAGGAAGTGGACGCCGCACATATGCTAAGCCCCATGCCTCTTGCTATTACCTTGGGAGCAGGCTCACAACAAGCGCCATATTTCATGCCTGCGGTCGAAAACATCAACGGTCAAGCCATTACCCTGCATCTCAAGCACAAGAACGTGCAGAGCGCCAAAGATATGAAAGGGTTTCGCTTTTGCGTGCCCTTTGAATATTCCATGCATAACTATCTGTTGCGCTACTATCTTGCCGAGGGAGGATTACATCCAGATAAAGACGTCCAGATTCGCATTGTGCCGCCGCCGGAGATGGTCGCAAATCTCAAAGCCGATAACGTTGATGGCTATCTGGCGCCCGATCCCTTCAACCAGCGCGCAGTGTATGAAAATGCAGGCTTTATTTTCTTACTTTCGAAACAAATTTGGGATCGTCACCCATGCTGCGCGTTCGCGATTTCGCAAGAGTTCGCGAAGACCTACCCCAATACTTTCTTGGCGCTCTTCAAATCGATTGTCGACGCTACTCATTTCGCCTCAAACCCAGCAAATAGAAAAGACATCGCCAAAGTCATTGCACCAAAAAACTATTTGAATCAACCTGAGATCGTCTTGGAACAGGTGCTCACTGGCCGTTTCGCTGACGGTTTGGGAAGTATCAAAGAGGTTCCGGATCGTATAGATTTCGATCCGTTTCCCTGGCACTCCATGGCGGTGTGGATCCTCACGCAAATGAAACGCTGGAAACATGTTGACAGCAACTTTGACTATAAAAAAGTCGCCGAGGAAGTGTATCTCGCTTCAGAATGTGACAAACTCTCTCAAGAGCTTGGCTATGCCGCTCACGGAAAGACCTATACCACTCATACCATCATGGGGAAGGAATTTGATCCTACTAAGCCGGATGAGTATGTCAACAGTTTTTCGATCAGCAATCTATAATCTCTCTTCGGGAGAAAAGGAGGGACCATGATCTCACGAAAAGAAGCAACTGAATACATCGTAGCCGCGAAAAAGGCGAAGGGATTGTCCTGGGAAGCCATCGCTAAAGCCGTTGGTAGACATACAGTGTGGACGACCGCCACTCTCATGGGTCAGGGAACCATGTCGGCTGAGGAGGCTTCGGCTGTTACGAAATTATTGGATCTGACTCCGAATGTCACAGAGGCATTACAAGAGATCCCCATGAAAGGATCGTTGGAGAGCGCCGTTCCCGTCGATCCGTTGATTTACCGCTTCCATGAAATCACTCAAGTGTACGGGACAGCGCTCAAAGCCGTCATTCATGAGATGTTTGGCGATGGCATCATGAGCGCGATCGACTTTGAGATCGATGTGCAGAAGAAAGAGGACCCCAAAGGTGACCGAGTCGTCGTCACCTATAGCGGGAAATTTCTGCCATACAGAAAGTGGTAAAGAAGGCTCCGGACCATGGTCTTCACGACGCCCGGAGCTTGATCCGGTGAAGCATCCTGCTTTACTCTCGCTGTTGTTGCTCTTCCTTCTGCTCGCGGGTTGGCATCTTGCCACCGTTCGTCCGCCATTCGACCCTACCGGTCTGAGTGAGGAAGAGCTTCTCCAGCGCGAGTTTAATGGCGACATCGTCCGCACGGAAGATGGCGGCTATATCAATAATCCGGACAAGCTCCAAGGCATTCCTGGTCCGGGTACGGTCGCCGCAAAGGTTGTGGAAGAGTTTTCAGACCCATTTCACAAGCGAGGCACGAATGATCACGGCGTCGGCTATTTGATTGTGTATACGATCACACGCTTTACGGCAGGGTTTCTCTCTGCCTCCCTGGTCGCGATTTGCGTCGGGGTCATCGTCGGATTGTCTCGTCCCCTCTATTTGGCGCTCAATCCTTTTATCCAAATTTTGAAGCCGATCTCTCCTCTGGCCTGGATGCCATTGCTCTTATATAGCGTACAGAATCCCACATGGACGGCTATTCTGGTGGTGTTTTTGGCTTCGTTATGGCCGACGATCGCCAATACCGCTTTCGGCGTCGGCTCCATCAACAGAGAGTTTCTCCGAGTCGCCAGTCTGCTCCAATTGTCGTGGTTTCAACGGTTGGTTACCGTCATCTTACCGGCGGCAGCGCCGACCATTGTCGCGGGGCTACGCATTTCATTCGGCAGTGCGCTTGTCGCTGTTGTCCCGGCGGAAATGCTGCTTGGCGAATTGGGAATCGGCTATTTGACCTGGATAGAGTGGAACAACTTGGACATCTCCGGCGTCATCTTTGCCATCCTAGTTATTGGCATGGTCGGCATCATACTTGATGCTGGCTTCAACCGACTCGCTCAGCTTGTCACCTATCCAGAATAGATAGAACCAGGAAACACGCCCCGAAAGTACATCATGAACTATCTCCATATCGACCACGTCAGCAAATATTTCCCCGCCGACGAAGGGTCAAGCGCGCGGCCAGACCAAGCGAATGCATTCTGTGTATTCACGGACGTGAGTCTTGCCATCACCGAAGGGGAATTCGTCACAATCATCGGGCATTCGGGCTGCGGAAAAAGTACGCTCCTGAACATCGTCGCTGGGTTTGAAGCCGCCTCAGAGGGAGGCGTCATTCTTGAAGGAAAAGAAGTCACAACCCCCGGCCTCGATCGCATGATGGTGTTTCAGACCTTCGCTTTGATGCCGTGGCTCACGGCGTTTGAGAATGTGCGGATCGCCGTCAAGGCCGCGCAGCCGGCCTGGGATAAGCAACAGGTACGAGACTATACACAGAAGTACATTGATATGATGGGTCTCACAGGAGCCGAGGATAAACGACCGGCGTTCCTCTCTGGCGGGATGCGACAGCGCGTCGGATTAGCACGCGCGTTCGCCGTACAACCAAAGGTCCTTTTACTTGATGAACCCTTCGCGCAAATCGATGCCCTCACGCGCGGTGTGATTCAGGACGAACTTATTCGGATGTGGACCGCCACCAAAACGACTGTGTTCATGGTCACCCATGATGTAGACGAAGCCATTTTATTGTCCGACCGAATCGCCCTGATGACGAATGGTCCCGCGGCTTGCCTGACTGAAAGCCTCGATGTCACCATTGCTCGCCCTCGCAGCCGTGAAACAATTATCGACATGCCTGAATACATACGGCTGCGGAATCACATCTTACGTTTTTTACTGCAAGCCTCCGATCGTAAGGACCTGACCGCCAAGGCTCCCGTTTCTTCCCTCTCTGCGTCTTCCCACCCTGACCCAAGCGTTGTGTCATAAGTCGATCGTTCCTGTTCTCCCCATCTCCCAACGATTCCTGTTGCTAGAGCAGCACAGTGCGGCAGAAGTGCTGCTCTTCCACCAGCATTGTCTACTCTCCCGCGCTGTTCTCTCCCGCGCTCTGACGAAAAACGCTTCTGATTCTCCACTCTTTTACTCATGCCCCCATCTGGCCTTTCAATTGCTTGAGCCTTTTTACCCCTTTAAACCCGAAGAGGAGGTGGACATGTCTCCAGAGCAAAAACTCCTAGTTCAAAACTCTTTTGCCAAAGCCGCTCCTTATGCTGACGAGATTGCGGCGCTGTTCTATGGACGTCTTTTTGTGTTAGATCCAGCGGTCAAGTCACTCTTTCACAACGATATGTTGGAACAGCGTCGGAAACTCATGCAAACAATCTCGATAGCCGTGAAAAGCCTTGATCGGTTAGAGACGCTGATCCCGACGTTACAAGAACTCGGTCGACGCCACGTTGGTTATGGCGTCAAAGACAAAAACTACGACACGGTAGGAGAAGCCTTACTTTGGTCTTTGGGGCAATTTCTTGGAGCAGATTTCACCTCTGAAGTAAAGGAAGCTTGGGCAACCCTGTATGGCATACTCGCCGACACTATGAAAGGAACAGTTGCCGCCGCAGCATAAGCGACCTCATGCAACTTCTTCGTCAACAGGTCTCGATTCCGTCTTCCCTCCCCAATCTCAAAACTTCGCCTGTTTCCATCGTCATTGTTGGGACGGGCCCTGTCGGCATTCGCGCAGCGCAAGAACTCTTACGCAGAGCGCCGCACCATCCGCTCGTTCTCTACGGTAATGAACCGTGGGCTCCGTACAATCGCGTCCAATTGTCGTGCTTTCTCGCTGGTGACACTACCTGGCAAGACCTCGATAACACACTGCACGTTCCCCCTGGCAGTACGGTCATCCAACGTCACCACTGTGCGGTTGTCAGTATTGACCCAACCGCCCATACAGTGACTGACGCCGCCGGTCGGATACAGCCCTACTCCTCGCTCATTCTCGCCCTCGGCGCTCGTCCGCATGTTCCCTCGATTCCCGGCGCCGATTTGTCGGGCGTCTACGTCTTTCACGATATGAATGATGCCCAACGACTCCTTGCGCGCAGCACGCGTAGCCATCGCGCTCTTGTCCTCGGCGGGGGAGTGCTTGGCCTTGAAGCCGCACGGGCGCTACAGCGCAGGACAACTGAGGTGACAATCATCCAGCATACGGACCGCCTCATGGGGAAACAACTTGATGAGGCGGCTAGCTCAATGCTCCTTGAGCGTCTTCGCTCACTCGGCATGCAGATTTTGCTAGGGGAAAGCATCCAGAGCGTACTGGGGGAATGGACAGTCACCGGCGTGCGTCTTCGGAGTGGAACCGTATTACCTTGCGATACTCTGGTTATAGCCACCGGAATCAAACCGAATACACAGCTCGCACTGGCTACAGGGCTCCATATTGGTCAGGGCATTACCGTCGATGACTGTATGCGCACGTCTGAGCCTTCTATCTACGCCATTGGCGACTGCGCCGAGCATCGTAGCCGGATCTATGGTCTCGTTGCGCCCGGCCTGGAACAAGCCGCTGTCGCCGCCCACTGCGTGCTTGGCGGAGTCGCACACTATCATGGTTCGCAGGTGGCGACTCAGCTGAAAATTGTTGACCTCCTGGTATTCAGCGCTGGACGAGTAGGAGAGGAAGAACCCGCGCTTTCCTTCCAGACCGTCACGCATGAGCGCCGCCCAGACGGCGTCTATCGAAAATTAGTGCTTCACGGCGGCAAGCTGGTAGGCGCCGTCGCCATTGGTGATTGGCCGGAACGTATGCGCGCGCAAGAAGCACTGTCCGTTACCAGACGTCTGTGGCCCTGGCAACTGGCGCGCTTTCGTCTCTCTGGCGCGCTCTGGCCCGCCCAACAAGCAACCAGCATCACCGAATGGCCTCAACATGCGACAGTATGTATCTGCACG
>JBFWZL010000089.1:0-15369 GCA_050185455.1 Binatia bacterium
TCTTCTATAGGGCCCACCATATAAAATGCCTGTTCGGGGGCATCATCATAAGCGCCTGACAAGATCTGGTTGAAGCCGTTGATCGTAGCCTCTAACGGCACAAATTTGCCCGGGAGGGCGGTAAACTGTTGAGTGGCGAACAACGGTTGGGTCAAAAAGCGTTGTAAACGCCGTGCGCGCACGGCAATCTGTCGTTCCTGCTCGGAGAGTTCTTCAAGGCCCAGGATCGCGATAATATCGCGCAGTTCCTCATAGCGGGCCAGTACCTCCCTGGTTTTGCGGGCGGTTTCATAATGCTCCTCACTGACAAACCGCGGCGTGAGGAGCCGGGAGGACGAGGTTAGCGGGTCTATGGCGGGATACAGTCCCTGGCTGGCGAGTGTTCGGGAAAGCACGGCTACGGCGTCGAGGTGACCAAAGGTTGTAGCTGTTGCAGGATCCGTAATGTCGTCAGCAGGAACGTATATGGCCTGAATGCTGGTGACCGCGCCGCGAGAGGTATTTGTAATGCGTTCCTGGAGGGCTCCCATTTCACTAGCTAAGGTGGGTTGGTAGCCCATGACCGAAGGGACGCGCCCGAGGAGCGCGCTTACCTCCATCCCTGCTTGCGCGAAACGATAGACATTGTCAATGAAAATCAACACGTTCTTATGCTCTTGATCGCGAAAATATTCCGCCATTGATAACGCGGTAAACGCCACTCGTAATCTGGCTCCAGGCGACTCGTTCATTTGTCCGAAGACTAGCACCGAACTATCCAACACCCCTGCCGCACGCATTTGTAGATAGAGTTCATTAGCTTCACGGGTGCGTTCCCCCACTCCGGCGAAAATCGCCACGCCGCGGTGCTCCTTCACTGTTCGTTGCATCAATTCGATGATCAACACCGTCTTGCCGACGCCGGCTCCGCCGAAAAGACCAATCTTGCCGCCCCGCGGGAGGGGCAGTAACAAGTCGAACGCTTTAATGCCGGTGACGAATGGAGAGGCAACGACTTCTTGTTCAGTGAGCGGAGGCGGCGTGCTGTAAATAGATCGTCGTTCACCATCGGGAAAAGGCGCGCCGCCGTCGATCGGCTCGCCTAGCACATTAAAAACCCGACCGAGTGTCGCGTCTCCCACGGGAACCATTACCGGCTTTGCCGTATTGACTGCCAATAGACCTCGATGGATGCCTGTAGGTGACGCCAGAGCTATGCAACGCACGGTCACCGCGCTCAAATGGGCGTGCACCTCAACTAGCAAGGGCGGAAGAGCCGCGCGTTCAATGCGCAGCGCATGCCCAATCGTCGGGAGCTGGTCGGCGGGAAAATCAATATCCAAGACGACCCCATGCACGGCGGCTACTCGGCCTGCTAGGGCGTTTTCTGTTTTCTCGGTCGTGGGCTCGCTATCCATGTTGTTAGTACTGCTGCTGCGACTTCTTCTTTACGGTAAAGGCAGTATAAGTTTCGGTAGGCCTCTACGGTCGATCGTCATGCGAAGGTTGCAAGGCCCATGCCGCTCCATCGATTAGGCAAGAGTGCAAGTAGACGGCGAATTGTTATTGGGGTTTCTTGCTGATTTCCGAAAACTGAGAAACTAACCGCATCGTTTTTTTACATTCAAGAAACTCTGACCCTTCAAAACACTATTTATCTCGTTTTGGTGTCTGGATTGATGAGGGGTGTCCGCTTGTTCTGTGCACCAGCCGATGCGCTAACTTCCCGTAAGATTCTCTTCGCCAAAGCGTCATAACCTCCATCAAAATGATGTCCTCCTGGGAGGCGGATCACGTCTACAAAAGCAGGGTCTATACGCTTGCATAAGGTGTCCGTCTCTTCTTCTCCGTACACACACAGCATTTTCTTTCCTCGGAGCTTCTCTACTTCTGGCAGGACGGAGCGGCCAGTCTCTGACGCGTTTTCTAGCCAATCCGTGAGATGAAATTCGAACTCAGCGGTAGACGCCGGACCTAGCAGCGCGACCGCTCGCACGTGACTGAGCACCTCCGGAGGGAGTCGGTTAGCCATGAAGGGGAGTACGTCGGCTCCGCGCGAGTAACCAATAAGTAGCGCGTCAGCCTTCCGCCAGGCGATGAGATAGTGCCGCAATATCCGTTCGAGATCTCGTGCCGCCTCCTCAGGAGTGCGGGGTGTCCAGAAGTAGCGCAAGGAGTTGAGCCCGACTACGGAAACCCCTTGACTGGCAAGGGTGTCGGCAAGGTCGCGATCAATACTGGCCCAGCCGCCATCTCCAGACAAGATCACTACAAGGGTATCGCTCCCTGGTTTAACTGCAGGGACCTCGACGAGCGGCAAGCCGGTGAGTGGGCCGGATTGTGAAGTTGGAGCGGTAGTCGCAATCAGACGGGCACAGGCGTGCTGAAACTGTGGCAACCAAGTGTCAGGCGAGGAAAAATCATGTCCGACCTGCGGAATGAGCATATACGTTCCGTTCATCCGCGAGGTAAAGGCTGCGACCGTGTTCGCATGACAGACTTGGTCCTGATCACCATGTAGAGCAATCCACGGAGTAGGGAGTGCTGCTCCAGGTACGAGATGGAAATGATTGTTGCTTTGGGGTTGCTGCCACTTGAGGCTGTTCCATTCGCACAGTGGTTTTTGGACCGTAAGCTCGGGACAGAAACCAAGAGTAATGACGCCTCGGAACATATCTGGCGGCGCTTGTGCCACCGTTGCATACGCAAACGTGGCCCCTGCCGCAACTCCCACCAGTACTGGAGGGACGTAATTGGGAAAACCGTACTTCTGCTGGATAAATTTGCTAAGGGCATCGAAGTCGCCCCCAGGGTACGAGCAGGTTTCTTCGGCGGCACTGAGCGTCTTTAGGTACTGGGGAAGGTCAATGCCAACGACCAAGGCGTCCGACGACGCAAGGGCGCGGGCGCTGGCCGCAGCTGTCTGATTCCAACCTAGCTCTCCTGACACGAAAAGGATCACGTGTGCGGGAAGCTGCCGGTCGTGATAGAGAGTCACTGGGCCGAAACGACCGAACGTCACCTTGTCGTCAGAGACCCTCCACATCAAAAAAGACAAGAATACAAGAACAAGAACGGAGAAGAGAAGAAGAAGAGATTTCATACTACGGGCGAGAAAGCCGGCGTGGCGCTACCCAATAGCATAGGCGATAAAGTTGCAAATAAGGATCATAAGAAACAAACCGATCTCCGTGCCGGAGCACAAAGACGCCGAGCTGGCTTTAGCGGCGTCAGGGTATGGTCCTCTAGCCTGGAAAACTGAACAGAAGAAGTTGTCTATATCCACGAGACTTACCCTTCTGCCCCGCGCGGAGGCTTGGCGGCGCGCTCTTCTAATAATTCTAGTTGCAAGCGTTGAATTTCTAACAGCCGTTGCCATTGGTGGGTCACGAGTTGATCCAGCTTCGCGATAATGTGACGAATCTCGATCTCCGCTTTCAGGTTAACTCGATAGTCATGTTCACCTCGAAGCCGATCCTTGTCCTCTTGCCGGTTCTGGCTCATCATGATGACCGGCGCTTGCACGGCGGCAATGCACGAGAGCACCAGGTTGAGCAAAATGTAAGGGTAGGGGTCAAACGGCTGTGTGAGCAGAGAGGCGGTGTTGAGTACAATCCACCCCACAAGTATGGTGGCAAACAGAGAGATAAAAACCCAGCTCCCGCCAAATTCCGCTACCTTATCCGCAATCCGTTCTCCGAAGGTGAGTCGCCGGTCGAATTCCACGTTGATGTTCGTGGCAATCAACTCCTCTTCTTCTTTGAGGCTTTTGATGACCTCATCTTCCAGCGCGGATAGTTCGCCTTTGTCGGCGTTAATGAGATCCTCGAAATACTCGCCACGGTAGCGATTGAGGTCAGGTAGGCAGATGAACCCGTCGGGGGACCAGTCCGAGTGTTCTTTCACGATGAGCTCAACGACCGGTGGATGGACGAAAACTGCCGGCATGACCGTGTTGAGCTTCTTGGGTTTCTTACAAATCTGGCAGGACACCGTGTGCTGAGTTGTCGTCGTGGTCTGTTGCGCCATGCGTAGGAACTCCTTCCTGACAAATTGAGTGAGAATTATCCTCAAAGGGTCGCCATGGTCATCTGTACAGATAAGCGATGAAGAGTACCAACCCCCCACTCCCTACGAGGAGCGAGCACGTCCAGACTATACGAGTCCGGGTCAACGCGGCGACAGCTCCCAACGCAATCGAAACCTGAAACAGCGTGACGGCATAGGCAGATCCATGATGTCAGCGCATGAGACGCTCGGCCTCTTGTGATTTGGTGTTTCGTTCTTGCTCTAACGCTCCGGCCTGTTGATCGAATGTTTTCCGTTTGGAGGTGTAATGGTCTTCGTCCGCGGTTACCATCGCTGGGCGAGGCCACGCACCCCTTTTCCTTGAACGCGACGCCCATGCGGAGGCGACCTGGCTCTCCAGCTTCATCACAAAAAGTATACGCCTCCTTTGCGAGACCTACGTTTGGTTATTGGCTTTTGGCCCCTTGTGCGTTGGTGCTTTGCCACACCGGGGAATTGGCCGCCCCGGAGAGTCCCATCGGGTCGAACAGCGCATCAGGAATCTCAACGTCGTAAGTTACGTTACTGACGCGTATCTCGGTACTGCTCTTGCCTTGTAGGTCTTTCATTTGAATTCGGATCGTCGTCGGTACACCATCAATGGTCTCTTCCTCAAACAGTTCAGTTTTCCACAACGTCCCCGCAACATCATAGTAATCTCGCTCGACGGGGAGCATGGAGTCCTTGGACACCCACGTGATCACCCGCGAGTAATACGCCCGTTCTTTGGGTACGCTCTCCTCGATCTTGTAGGTTTTCTTTCCTCCATGGTCCTCCTCGCCTAGTAAACGGTACTGCGGGTGGAGCCGGATGAACCCAAGATCTGCATAGGTAAAATCCGTGCCCAAGAAATGCTGATACGCGTCGACGCCGACAAGTTCCCGCACCCGGCGTAAGAACGGCATATAGGTCCATATCGTACTGGTGGATTTGCCCTTCGGTTCCCAGACGACATACGCATTACCTTTGACCTCGGTGGGTCCTAGCATCACCATGACCATACGTTTGCCGTCTGGAAACTCCTTCATGGCCTCGCGTGCGTCCCACGTGATTGTCTCTCCCTCGGAAGTCATCGTGATCTCGACCTTCCGCGTGCTCGGACGCACAGGTGTGAAGGCTTCTTTCATCTTCTTCACCACCTCCATGGCCGGATCTTGCGCCAGCGCCTTGGCTGGCGCGTTCATAAACATGCAGGCCGCAAGAACCGCGATGAGTACACGAAACATAACATTTCTCACTTTCTCTTGTTAAAAATCAATTCTTTACCGGACAGGTCCTGACCGTCAATCAGGAATCCTAGCGTCGACATCTAGAGTGTGCTCTTTGTCGTATATTTTCCTTGACGCTCTTAGCGAGAACGCGTCTTTTTTTGAGGTTTCTAAGCAGTAGGTAGATGCACTTCATGAGTATCTACTTTCGACGAGCGGGCCGAACACCATGACTTGTCCGACGCCTGGGACAAAAAACATGGCGGATCCGAATAACAATCCCCAAAAGCCGCCCCAAAAAGCCCCGAGTTTACCCCAGAATTTCATGCGGTCGCCCGCATTATAGTAACCGATGACATGCTCTTCCGTGTGATAATCTTTGCCCATGATGGACAATTTCTTCATATCGAACCCCGACCGTTGGAGTTCTTTGACGGCTGCTTCTGCTTCGGTGTGAGTGTTGTAGATACCGACCGCGGCATTATTGGTAGACATGCTTCACCTCCATATGTAGTTAGTGTGTGTCGTGGCTTTGCCCTACAAGCAGGGGGCAACAGGAAACGTTTCGCCTGGGCATCGTGAGCTTCTGGAGGCGCTCGTTGAGAGCTGACATGGCGCCTTCGTAAAGACGACCAATAGGGATGCGGGCAATTGCGCGACATCATGGCTGCCCTACACGTAACTAACGGATCTCAAGGGGTTGCCGAGAGCTGGTGGGACATGGACCGGGCACGCGCACCAACGCCTCATGGTCTACGGTTTCTTCTTGCAAGAGCGTCTGCGTTAGCCGATCCAGCTGGGCTCTCGCGTTCGTGAGCACCTGGTGAACGACTTCATGGCGTTCCTCCAATATTCCCGCAACTTCTTGAGGAGAGGGGTCCGGAGAGTGTGGTTGTTGACTTGCCATGGATTTTCTCGTGCGACGTAAAAGATTCTCACGCCCCCGATGGTAGCGGCGACGAGGTCCGGATAGCTCATTCTGTACGAGGAAGTGGAATGCGAGGAGGGTGGGGATCAACGCGGCACGTATCCTTCTTTTTTGGTGCATGAGGGCACATATCAGCATGAATCATGCCGCCCTCTACCACTGGAAGTTTTCCCTTGTCGTGGCGCCAGAGCGTGCAAGACTGTCACACTCCGCACACCTTTTCGGCATCCGGCTGCGTTCCGTACAGTGAAACGAGGTGAGTAAAGGCGACGTTTCCGAGTGTCACCGCTCTGCATGTGAAGTAAGAAGGCTGCAGTAAGTACACGAACAGTTGTGTCACATAGTGTCTCTTAAAGTTGGCTTGCCTTTTGCGCTCGTATCAAGAAAAGAAGTCAGTAGAAACAAAGGAGAGAGAAAGTATGAACAAGCAAAGCGTTATTGGAGTCGTTGTGTGTAGTGCTCTGATGGGCAATCTTGCGCTGGGCGCTTCCGTGCTGGCCGCGGACCAGACGGCAAAGAAGAAGGTGAAACCCGAGACGTTGACCTGTGAAGAATTCCTGGCGTTGGGGGAAGATGTGCGCCCCCACATTGTGTACTGGATCGATGGCTACTCGAAATCGGGAAAGCTAACCGCGGAGGGTGTTGAGGAGGAGGCGTTCACGCGCCCCATCGCCGTCATTATTGACGAATGCAAAAAAACGCCTAAAGAAACTTTGTGGCAGAAGATCAAGAGCCATTTTTAACGCTGACGGACGCGCGGTACATCGCGCGTCCTTTCCTCCCTAATGGCTAGTGGCGAAGTTGCAACCCTTCAATGCCGCTTTCCTGATTTTTAGCGACTATGCCAAACCGGCGATCCGGCTGAGCGCGTTGATGGAACTGCTGGTGATTATATCTTTACCACAATTGAGTTCGGCGGCCATGTCGAGCGTCAGACCGACAAAGAAAAGTGATCTAGAGGAGAGGAGGACAATGGCAACCGTCAATTGACATTACGACGTTGCGCGAGGAGCGGTTCCGATAACGGCGACAGCTTCAGACGCCCTCGTATTTTTTGGTGCGACGGGCGATCTGGCGTACAAAAAAATCTTTCCGGCTTTGCAGAACAGGATTCGCCACGGGACCCTCAACGCGCCGGTGATTGGCGTCGCCAAATCGGGCTGGACGGTTGAGCAGCTGCGCGCGCGCGCCCGCGCCAGTCTGGTTGAAACGGTGGCGGCGTTGATGAAGCGGCATTCGCCACATTGACGCGGCTGCTGCAGTACATTGACGGCGACTATCAAACGCCAGCGACGTTTGCCGAGCTGCGTCGGCTGTTGGGCAGGCGACTCACCCGGTGCATTATCTAGCGGCGCCACCCAACTTGTTCGGCGCGGTGGTCGAGGGACTCGGACATTCGGGGTGCGCGGACAACGCCCGAATCATCATTGAGAAGCCTTTCGGACGCAATTTGGTCTCGGCGCGAGCATTGAACGAATCTCTACACTCAGTGTTCCCAGAATCACGGATTTTCCGTATCGACCATTTAAACGGGTTTTTACCTCCATTGTCGTTCCTCCTCATATAGGAATTACAGGCAGTCTTCTTCATATCAGGCGTGTTTCATGTACGTCTTCGCGCCAATACACTCGGTTGGCGTAGGTCAAGGATCCGATAGGTTGCGAGTTTCACGCGATCGTTCAGCAAAAACCAGGCGAGGGCATAGCCCCACACCGCCACCGCCCACCCCCAGCCAATCGCCGGCATGAAGAGTCCGTACACAGCAATAAGTGTCGCTACAAGCTGTGCTCCAAACACTGCCGCCAGTAAAATCCAGGCTGGACGTATGGACCAGAACGGGCCACGGGTGCGCGTGACAAAAATCGTCAGCTGCCCCGCCACCGAGAGCTTTAGGTACATCAACGGCTGGATGAACTCCCGGCTGAGATGAAACACCCGCTCACCGAGATAAAATAGTCCAAACGAGGCAACAACCCCGATAACTCCAAGAACAGTGGCGATGCCCAGTACGAACGTCATGTTCCAGGTCTCTGGAGTGTTCGAGTAGTGGACCTCGTCATAAGCGATGGACAGGATAGCGCCGTCGTTAAGCAAGGCGAGCAGTACAATCATCACCGCCGTCACCGGATAAAAGTTGAACACCAGGATCGACAAGGTCATGAACAACAGCACGCGGATCGTCTCCGCGATGCGGTAAATCGCGTAGCTATTCATGTGTTGAAAGATTTTGCGACTCTCCTTGACCGCATCGATGATCACCGAGAGGCCCGGAGTCAGCAGTACGATGGCCGCCGCTGCGCGCGCCGCGTCTGTCGCGCCTGATACGGCGATGCCACAGTCGGCCTTCTTCAAGGCCGGCGCATCATTCACCCCGTCGCCAGTCATCCCGACGATATGGCCATGGTGCTGCAGGATATCTACAATGTGAAATTTGTGTTCGGGAAAGACCTGGGCGAAACCGTCGGCTTTCTCAATCGAGTCCGCCAACTGGGCGGCTTCGTGATGAGCGGTGTCGCCAAAACCGCTGGCATCGAGGATGTTTGTCCCCAACCCCAGTTGCCCGGCAATTTCCCGACCGATAGCCAGTTGATCTCCCGTGACCATCTTCACCTGCATGCCCATCTCCCGCGCCGTGGCGAGTGTCGCTTTGGCCTGTTCCCTGGGCGGATCGAACAGCGGCAACACGCCCAGAAACTGCCACTTGCCTTCCTGATCTGTCCGGGCCACGCCCAATGAACGGAAGCCGCGCGCCGCAAATTTGTTGACGGCTTGCTCGACTGCGGGTTGGACTCGTGCCGCATCAGCTGCCAACTGCAATATGACCTGGGGCGCTCCCTTCGTCGCTTTGAACGTCTTTCCGTCCGTATTTTTGACGGTGGCTTCGGTTCGTTTGTGCACAGGATCGAACGGCTGAAAATGGACCACTTGATAGTCCTTCAATACTTGCGCGTTCTTCAGGCCGCTCAGCACGGCGAGATCAATCGTATCGTGGTTCTCGGCCCGTGACGCCAGCGCGGCATTGAGGATAACCTGATCGGCGGTGACCCCGTCCACACTGAACGGCTCGCCCAGCGTCAGCTTATTCTGGGTTAACGTACCGGTCTTGTCCGAGCACAGGACATCTATGCCCGCTAACTCTTCGATCGCCGCCAACCGACTGACGATCGCCTGTTTTGCCGCCAACAGGCGTGCTCCTACGGCCATGGTCACCGATAGCACCGTGGGCATCGCCACGGGGATCGCCGCCACCGTCAGTACCAGGGCGAATTGCAACGTCGTGGTCATTTGGTCGCCACGGAACAATGCCACCACCAGAATCAGTACTACCAGCGCCACCGCCAAGACAATCAAGTAATCGCCGATCTTCAGCACCGCGCGCTGGAAATGGCTGACGGTGTGCGCCTCCTGCACGAGTTGGGCGGTTTTGCCGAAGTAGGTGTTCTGACCCGTCCCATAGACCAGGGCCTCAACTTCGCCTTGACGGAGAATTGACCCTGAGTAGACTGTCTCGCCAGCCTGGCGCGTGACCGGCAACGACTCACCCGTCAACGCGGATTGATCCACTTCCACTGAATCGCCTTCCAACAAGCGGGCATCTGCTGGGACAATGTCGCCGAGCCGCAGGCGAATGACGTCGCCAGGCACAAGTCCACGTGCTGAGGTTATTCGCCACATGCCCCCCCTTTTGACCCGCGCCTGTAAGGCCAATTGCGCCTTCAGCGCAGCGATAGCGTTGCCCGCCTGATATTCTTCCCAGAAGCCGACCACGGCGTTGGCTAGAAGCAGCACGAGGATGATGAAGAAATCCGGCCAGTGCCGCACCAGCGCCGACAGTATAATGGCCGCTTCGATCATCCACGGAATGGGACCCCAGAAATAGGTGAGGAATTTCAGGAACGGATTGGTCTTCTTTTCTTCAATCTCGTTAGGCCCATATTGGGTCAGCCGTTTCTGCGCTTCGGCTTGACTGAGGCCGTCCGGCGACGACCCCAATTGTTTCTCCACTTCCGGCAGAGGCAGGGATTGCCAATCGTCCTTCGCCTTGGGTTCCGATCCCAGTTTCGACTCGAGAGCCGTGGGCTGGTTGGCATAGGGTTTCATACTGGGTGTCCTTTCTGTCTTTACCATGTCGCAGGTTTTGTGAGGCGGCTAATCCTTCGCATGTGACCGCCCCCCGAATTGCCAGTAGCGCCGGATCAAGGCGTTGGTTGAGCTATCGTGTGTGAGTTGGTGCTTGGCCCCAGCCTCAATCTCGGAGATAATGCGCACGGCAAGCGCCTTCCCTAGTTCGACGCCCCACTGGTCAAATGCGTCAAGGCGCCAAAGAGCGGCTTGAGTGAATACGCTGTGTTCGTACAGTGCGACGAGCTTCCCCAGCGCCATCGGAGTCAGTCGTTCCAGGAGGATCGTGTTGGACGGGCGGTTACCCTCGAAGGTTCGGTGCGGAGCCAGCCATTCTGGCGTGCCTTCGGCTCGGACTTCCTGTGACGTCTTGCCGAAGGCCAGTGCCTCGGTTTGAGCAAAAACGTTCGCTAGGAGCATGTCGTGGTGTCGACCGAGCGGATTGAGTGGTTGGCCGAAGGCGATGAAGTCACACGGGATGAGCCGGGTGCCCTGATGAATCAACTGGTAAAAGGAATGCTGACCGTTAGTTCCCGGCTCGCCCCAGTAGATGGGGCCGGTATCGTAGGTAACGTTAGTGCCATTGACCGTAACATGCTTGCCGTTGCTCTCCATCGTCAATTGCTGCAGGTAGGCGGGGAAGCGTTTCAGGTACTGCTCATAGGGAAGGACGGCTACGGTCTGTGCACCGAAGAAGTCAGCGTACCACACTGCCAACAGGCCCATGAGCACCGGTAAGTTGCGTTCGAACGGCGCAGTGCGAAAGTGTTCGTCCATCTGATGGAACCCGTCGAGCATAGCGCGGAAGTGCTCCGGGCCGATGGCCAGCATCGTCGAGAGACCAATGGCCGAGTCCATGGAATATCGTCCCCCGACCCAATCCCAGAACTCGAACATGTTGGCGGTGTCGATACCGAACTCTGTCACCTTCGTAGCATTCGTCGAAACAGCGACGAAATGCCTAGCCACGGCCCTGGCGTCACCGCCAAGACCATTGAGCAACCAGTCGCGCGCGCTGTGAGCGTTAGTCATCGTCTCTAGCGTCGTAAAGGTTTTTGAGGAAACGATAAACAATGTTTCCGCCGGATCGAGATCGCGGATCGCTTCCGTTAGATCGGCGCCGTCGATATTGGAGACGAACCGCAAGGTCATGGTGCGGTCGCTGTAAAACTTGAGTGCTTCGTAGGCCATCACCGGCCCGAGATCAGAGCCGCCGATGCCGATATTGATGACGTTGCGGATACGTTTGCCAGTGTGGCCTTTCCAGTCGCCGCTCCGGACCCGGCTGCAAAAGTCAGTCATCTTGTCGAGCACGACGTGGACCTGTGGCACGACGTCCTCACCGTCCACAACAATGGATTGCTCTTTGGGGGCGCGCAGGGCCACGTGCAGCACGGCTCGGTTTTCGGTGAGATTAATTTTCTCGCCCCGGAACATGGCGTCGATCCGCGCTCGCAGGTCGGCTTCCTCCGCCAGTTGCAAGAGGAGCTTAAGGGTTTCGTCGGTGATGCGATTCTTCGAATAATCGAGATAGATCCCGACCGCCTCGGTCGCCATCCGCTCGCCGCGTGTGGGATCGTCCGCGAAGAGCTGCCGGAGGTGCAGGGCTTGGACTTTCTGGTAGTGGGTTTCGAGGTTCTTCCAGGTCGCGCCGGTAGAGAGTGATTGGATATCTGTCGTCATCTTCACATTCCTTTCGTTGTAGACGTTTTCCATGCCGCACGGTCGAGCGGTGAACCAGCCGTTAGCGGTTACCCTCTAGACCGCCGATGAAAGCATCATTTGGCTCCAGCGATAGTTGCACACGGCCCGCATGATGGCCAGGATATGCGCCTCCGGTGAGGGTTCCGTTGCTGGACGCCCCCCAGTGGCCGCTGGCGTCAGCGGATGCTTCAGCGATGAATTATTGCATGGATAAATCTGGCCGACCGACAGATAGATAGTCGCCCGCCAATACGCATGCATTTTGTGGAGCGGTTGCGGGGAAAGTCTTTTCTCCTTCATGGCTCAACTCTCCTCTTCGCGGCCAAGACCGAGAACGCGGCAAACCGTCTTGGCGATCATACATTCTTCGTCGGTATGAATGACGCGGACCGCGGGCGCGTGTTCGCCGATGCCGCCCACGACCACTAGTGTGTCCAGTCCGCCCAGCGCCGCCGCGAACGCGCCGATCCATTTCTTGACTTGGTAGCAAAATAGCGCGACGGCCTCGGCCGCTCGCACGTCCCGCGTTTCACGGTCAAGCAAGTCCTGCATGTCGGAACTGGTCTCCGACACGCCGAGTAGCCCGGACTCGAAATTGACCATCTCATTGAATCGTTTTGCATCGAGGCCCTCGGTACGCGCCAGATACCAAAACAATCCGGGATCGAGATCGCCCGAGCGGGTGCTCATCGGCGCCCCGGCTGTCGGGGTGAAACTCATGCTGGTGTCCACGGGTTCGCCGTCATGCACAGCCGCCAGGCTCGCGCCATTGCCGAGGTGGGCGAGGATGACCCGGCTTTGTGCCGCTTCCGTTCCGGCCAGGCGGGCCAATTCTCCCATGAGAAACGCATACGACAACCCGTGAAACCCGTACCGCCGCACGCCCTGCGCTTCGTAGCGACGCGGGATTGGCAACAAGCGAGACACGCGCGGCAGGTCATGGTGAAAAGCCGTGTCGACACACGCCACCTGGGGCGGGTCAGGAAATCGGTGATGAAACGTCTCGGTCAACAGGACCTCCTCCGGCAGATGCTCGGGATCGAATGGACTGAGCCTGTGCAGCTCCTCAACCATTGCTGCGGTGATTCGTTGCGGCGTACTATAGGCCCGCCATGCACGATGCGATGCCCTACCGCGGTCAATACATCATGCCCGCAGTGTTCCTCGATCCAATCCATAAGGACGCCTACCGCCAGCAAACCGCCCGCCTTCGGGCGGTACTCTGATTATGAGTGGCGCAGAGATTGCCCTGTATGTTAAGGAGTACTCAGGCGTGCTCTGAGGGCAGCCTTTTCACTTTTCTGACCATTAAACCCTTAAAGGTCGATGAGAAAGGAGTGACTCAACATGGCTCTGAACCAGGTGGTATTCCTGCTCGATGTCGATAATACTCTTCTCGACAACGACCGTGTCGTCGTCGATTTGATGCGCCATCTCGAGCGAGAGGTTGGGCGCGAGCGCGAGCAGCGCTACTGGGCGATCTTCGAGGAGTTGCGGACCGAACTCGGGTACGCCGATTATCTCGGCGCGTTGCAGCGCTACCGAGTCAAGTATCCACGTGATCCCCATCTTCTTACTGTCTCGTCCTTCTTGGTGAATTATCCATTCGCGAATCGCCTCTTCCCCAACTCGCTCGACGCTGTGGACCACTGCAAAGAAAGGGGGCCAACGGTCATTCTCTCGGATGGCGACGTCGTCTTCCAGCCACGTAAGGTCGAGCGCTCAGGATTGTTCGAAGCGGTCGAGAAAAACGTATTGATCTACGTTCACAAGGAACTCGAACTCGATGATGTCGAGCGTCGCTATCCAGCCGAGCACTACGTGATGGTGGACGACAAGTTGCGCATCTTGACGGCTATCAAGAAGGTCTGGGGTAAGCGCGTGACAACCGTCTTTCCGCGTCAGGGTCGCTATGCACACGACCCGGCAATTCTCGCGCAATATCCGTCGGCGGACGTCAGCATCGAACGGATCGGAGAGCTGCTCAATTACAAGCTGCCAGCTCTGCTCACAGCCGCACGCGACGCCTAACGTACGAGAAAGCCCCCGATGTCGTGGCAAGTCAGGCAAACTGAGGCGCGATCCATCGGGCGCGCATCAGTTTTATGAAGGCGAAGTGTTTAGCCAGAATGAGCAGGAGCTTTTCACCGCCGTCGTGGCGGTTGCTGAGCGGCAAGGCAAACTTGGCAGCCAAGATGGCTGCGCTCCCAGGACACACTCATATAAAAACTGCCTCGCGTGTAGACATACTGAGCTCGACTCTTCTCATTCGTACGAAAACGGGAACCGCAGCTGTTCTAATATCCCCACAAGGGATGCATGCCGGGCGGTCGATAGCCATCGATGCCCAGGCCGTTGCCCCAGCGCATGCTGCGCTCGATCGGCCCATTATCGTCGTTTGCCTGATCCGCCTGTAGGGTTTGCCAGCTCATCTGGGGAATCAAGGACAGCAGGGTGTCGCGTTGTAAGAAGCGCGGGAAAGCCAATTGCAGGTCCTCAAGCGAGAAATAGATCACCGTTCCCTCGCGTTCGAATGCAAAAGTGGGGGCTGAGAATGAGAGCACGACGATTACCATAAGTGGAATTACCACTCGTTGTCTGATTCCACGATTGTTCCAGAGAGCCATATGCATCTCCTTTCTGTTGGGGTGTAATCTCTCTCCACATATTGTTGGGCATTTTGTATGCCATCATCCTTCTGACCACAGCACGGAACGCACTAGTGAGAAGTCATGATCTGCAATGTGGATGCGGTGTACGTGTGCCAAATTGTCACATCGCGCACACATTTTTATCGTGCCCTCAAGCGATGACGAAGAGATAGTGACTAATCTCAATGGTGACCAAAGTGCTTGCTAGGACCTGGGCTGAGCCTTCATTGTCATACTACGCTACTGGAAGGAACATGCATGCCTGAACCTCGGACGCGAGTGCTGCAGATGATCGCCCTCTTCAAATTGGGGAAGGCGGCAACCCTTCTCTTGGTCTGCGCGACTGCGTGGCGTCTCATCCAACACGGTCCCACCCAGATGGTGATCCACTGGGCGTTGCGCTTCCATGTCGATCCTGAGAATTCCTATATACAGGCGATCCTCGCACGACTGCTGCACGTGAGTGAGCATCAGTTAGAGGTGTTTGCCGTGGGTGCGTTCGTTTATGCTGTGATGTTTGCCGTGGAAGGCATCGGACTCTGGCTTGCGTGCACCTGGGCGGAATATCTTACCAGTATAACGACTGCCGGTTTACTTCCTATCGAAGTCTACGAACTGGTCAAAAAAGCGAGTCTCACGAAATGGAGCCTGTTATTTCTCAACATCGCGATCGTTGTCTATCTTGTGCGGCGCGTCTCGCGTCGCGGCC
>JBFWZL010000090.1:0-15213 GCA_050185455.1 Binatia bacterium
GGTTGCGCTGCTCAGCGCTCCCTGGACTCCGTGCTCGACTTCCTCTGAAATCACTGCTCGACGTGGCTTGGAATGAGTGCTCGACTTCCTCTGGAATCGCTGCTCGATTAGCTCTGGAATATGCACTCGAAGTCATTTTTGAGAAAAAGGAAGGCTACTTCCGAGAGACTGAGAACGATCAGGTCATGGATAAAGTAGACAAAGACGGGAACGTAATCGGCTTCATGTGTTACGAGTGAGCCGACTCAGTCAGCCGTTGGACGTTGAACTGAGTGCGGCGAATGTCAGCTAGGAATTAAGGGTTGCTAGTTCCTGTCCAAATCTGCCTCCTCCGCATGCTTGAGCCAACCGTCGAAATCCGGCGAATCCACTGTATTCACACGTTCAAGCACGGTCCGGCGGATAATCGAATGCGGCTCGGTTTGCCGAGTTTGCATGAGATGCTCACGTAAGTGTAAGAGTAGGCGAAGTCTGTGTGTTATTCATCACATGTTGTTGCTTTTCTCAATACGCCATCGGCGAACGCATAGTATACGGCGACCCTCTCACCTTCAGCGAGTGGAGGAAGACGAAGGGCGTCCGGTCGGGCTTCGCAGTAGAGCCGTTCGGCTTGCTGACAGAGAGTGAAAAAGGCATCTAGTTTGGCTTGGTAGCGACTCTCCGCCACGCCAAGTTGGCGTAGGCGAAACAGCTCTTCATCTTCCGAGCGAATCTGCCGCCAGAGATCAGGTTTGTGCTCGCCAAGCCAAGCGTCAATGACTGGAAAATAATGGGGGAGGGAAGCTGTCGCTTTTTCGTACCGCCGTTGCAACTCACGGGGTGAACTGAGAGTTGCCCGCCTCACTCCTCTTTGCGCCCGCTTCCCCGCTTTTTTGGAGGAATGGACTTTCATATCGGCATTTTATGAGCAAAAAAGACGCTAAGACAAGGGGAGAAGCGAAAAAAAGGCAAAAGAAAACTATGGACCACAAATCACAGCCAAGAGGGAAAAAAGACCCTTTAGGCTAGAATCTATAGCATTTTTCTAGCATTGTTCTTTTGTTATTTTCCCTTTCTGAGTATTTCCATTATCTCGAAACGCTGCGCGGAAAGCAGGGGGTTGTAGATTATTGTGTCTGCCGTCGTAAAAGACGCGGGAGGAAGACGCCTGGCAAATAGGCGAGAATAACGGGAGAAGAAAACGATGCTGCTCGTATCCTGAACACAAAGCCCTCCTTTGATAAAGACAAGAAGCACGGTATCCGGGGACGATATCATAGGTATTAACGCCGGAAATCTGGGGAAACGAGAGCGTGTATGGGAGTCGTGCTGGGGCTGGTCTTTTTTACCGGGGTTTTGTTCGCAGATACGACTCAGGAGGCTGAACGATTGAGCGATGGGATTAAAGCTGCTCTGCAAACTGAGTCCTATATTTATGTTGCTACTCGACGTTCGAACGGGGAATGGAGCACCCCAGCGCCGGTATGGTTCATGTCCGACGGAGACGCGGTCTATTTCACAACGTCACCCACGAGCTACAAAGCGTTTCGTATTCATCGCGGTAGTCCCGTGCGTATTTGGGTTGGCCGCAAAGATGGACCGCTTCTGGAAGGAGAAGCCCGTTTCGTTAAAGAGCGCGTCATTATCGAACGCATGGCGGTAAGGTACACACAGAAATATTGGCTCGCGTGGCTCGGATTCTTTAAGCCGCGCCGCGGCCGAGTCGCTTTGGGAAAGACGCTGGCAGTACAGGTCTTTCCATTTCGGAGCGCACTAGAACACTGAAAGAGAACGAGAAGTTCTCTCTTTACTAGAAGCAAACGTCTATGCCGCCGTTACGGCTGGGAGGGTTACTTCAAACCGCGCCCCACCTATGCCTGCCCGCCCAACAGTAATCTGCCCTCCGTGTCGTTGGATAATACCTTGCACCACGGCGAGGCCAAGACCGGTTCCTCCCACGCTACGGCTGCGGCTTTCTTCCACACGCGCGAACCGGTCAAAGATGCGGTCGCGTTCTTGGGGCGGGATGCCTGGACCGTCATCTTCAATGACCAGGATAACCTGTTCTCGCACCGTTTCTAGCCCGACGCGAATCTCCTCTCTCGCGTAGCTCACGGCATTATCGAGCAGATTACGCAACATTTGCCGAAGTTGACTGGGATTGCCGCGAACTTGGCCGGCTGACACGCCGTCCGTCCGTACGTGTCGAGTACAGATAGTTTTCACCTCAGTGAAGACGATGTCGTCGAGATCAAGAATCTGTTGCTCTCCAACGTAAGAGCTGGGATCTTGTTCATCCATACGCGCCAGTTCCAGCAGTTCGTTGATGAGGTGCTGCATGCGTAAATTTTCCTCCAAGACATTGGCGGCGACTCCTTGCCAATTCGCCTGGTCGGGATGAGTGAGGGAAACTTCTAATTGGGTGCGCATGGAGGCGAGCGGGCTTTTCAGTTCGTGCGACGCGTCCGAAACGAACTGGCGCTGCACTTTTGCCGCTTTCTCGAGGCGGTCCAGCATCTCATTCATAGTTTGGACGAGCCGGCCAAGTTCGTCACGGACCGGCGGTTCCGGAACGCGACGGTCAAGCGTGGTGTGGGCAATAGCGACAACTTCACGACGGATCGCTTCCACCGGTTTCAGTGATCTACCGACGATCATCCATGAGACAAACCCTACGAATCCTACGAGCAGCGGCACGCCGATAGAGAGACCCGTGCGTAGTTCTTCGACGCGTCGATCGACATCGGAAAGCGAGGTTGTGACAACCGCAGTAACCGGAGTAAGCCCATCTGGGCGGAGCATTGTTACTCCGGTGGTAAGATTGCGCTTCCCATACCAAGAGCGAGTAATTTCGCTCTTGGCTGTCCGTGATGCAAAGATTTTATTGTTGGTGGTGAAGGATTCTCGCTGGTGCTCGAAACAACCTTCTAAAGCCTGACTTGTGAAATTGATCTGGATGAAAGGACGGATACCCGGAGGCTCGCCCGCCAGCGCGAGACTGAACTCACGAGGATTGATCCCGGCTTTCACCAAGCAATCGTCGAGCGCGACAAAAACCTCTTCAAATTCTCGCTGAGCGTCAAGCCCGTCTCGAAGCGGTGGAAATTGACTGGGTTTAGGCATCTTTCGTGGAGGTTGGGGTGGCGACGTCAATGGTTCGCCGCGACGTTCGTATAACACCGAGCCATCTTTCTCGAGCACTTGCACGACTGTGCCTCGTTCGAGCCCGGGTATATGCACCAGCGGTAAGAGAGCAGGGAAGCGCGCACTGTACACAGCAAGCAAGACCTCTTGCACCGCCGTATTGGTGTCGCGAACACGGAGTTTCCCGATGAGATGAGATTCAAAAATCCATAAAAGCGACAAGGAAGCAATGAGCAACGCCGCAGCCACAACCCCCATGGATGTCAGGGTGAGGCGGGCGCGCAGACTACGCATCCATATCAAAATGGATCGTTGCATGTTATGCATCTTCTTTCAGCAACCGATAGCCAACGCCACGCACCGTTTGAATAGAGCGTTGACGAAAGGGTTCGTCTATTTTCCGCCGTAGATACCCAATATAGACTTCCACGATATTTTCATCTCCTTCAAAATCGAACCCCCAGACATGGTCGAGGATGTGTTGCTTTGACAGCACTTCCTGTGGTCTTCGCATTAACAGTTCTAATAACGCAAACTCGCGGGCGGTCAAGCTGATGACGCTGCCCTCTCGAAAGCACGTGCGTCGCGCCGGATCAAGTTCCAAATCGCCGACACGAATGATGGACGGGCGCGGGGTGCTGCCGCGACGAACAAGGGCGCGTAACCGCGCCACGAGAACCAGATAAGAAAACGGCTTGGCAAGGAAGTCATCCGCCCCGGTATTGAGCGCCCGCGCTTCGTACTCCTCACCGTGTCTTGCCGTCAGCATGAGAATAGGAGTCCAGACGCCTTCTTCTCGCAGTTTCGTGCAGATTTCATAGCCGTTCCGTCCTGGCAGCAAAATGTCGAGGACGATGGCGTCATAGCTTCCTTCTCGGGCCTTAAAGAGACCTTCCTCTCCATCGAAGGCACAATCGACAGCGATCGATTCCGCGTGTAATCCGCCGCGGATTGCTTCCGCGAGTCGCACTTCATCTTCAACGAGCAATACTCGCATTCTTGGATCTTTCTGTATGAATGAGCCAGAGTGACTTTCAACGAAAATACCAACCATCGCTGATCTTACCTTTCGTTTCGTCGCCTTTGAAGTCCATGTCCACGTAAGGGCGAGCAACTGATCCCCGTGATTTCCTGAAAGTCTTCTCAGCAAGCTTCAGGTTTTTCTCAGCAGCTCTGTGTTAGCGTCGACAGTATGGTTCCTCAAAGATCTGCCAGTAATAGATGAAGAGAAAAGTTGGTGACTAATGAGAAAACTGTAACCAAAACCTTTTCATAAGCAAGGGGTTGAGCACAAAAACGAACGGAAAGAAAAAGCACGGTCGGTAAAAAAATGCGCAAAATCGCCAGCATTGAAAGAAGATAGAAATCAACGATGTCAAACGCATGGCGCCGGTTTATGGACGGGAAATGCCTGGGAGCATTTTTCGAAGAAAACATTGTCAGTGAGGTGGAGGTAAATTTATGCGAGTGGCCATGGGAAGATCCCAGTCAGCGGTTACAAGCGCCCTGTCCTATGAGGAAACGTTTCTGAGAGCGTCTCCGAAGCCGTACGCCGGAAATGTACAGTTGTCACTTATTGAGCAAACAGCTTCTGGAGGTCAACGAGCGGCTCTTCGTTGGAGTAGCGAATATCGGCTCTTACTTGCGGTATTGCAAGATGCGGTGGCCTGCTGGTTTCGTTACTGCCGCGCGCAGAGTGGGCGTGAACGGCGTATGTTCCAGGAAGTCTATGAGTGGTTTTGGGATAAGAACCATGATTGGCTTTATGCCTTCGAGAGTATTTGTGAATATCTTGACCTTGACCCTGACGCAATTCGTCGCGGGCTGGTGCGATGGCAGGCAACTCCACTGCAGCAGCCAATGTCGGTATTTCAGATGCGACGAGTGCGTCGCCACCGAAAAATCCGCCCGCTTTATGGTCGTGACGATGAAGAAGAATTTTAGAGTAATTTCAGAGAATAACGCGTCGGCGCCCCTCATCCTTGAGGAAGGAAGGAGAGGATGAGAGGGATCACCGTAAGTTAGCGCGCCAGAAACCGACGAATCCGTTCGACTCCTTCCTGCAGATTATCGAATGAAGTCGTGTAGGTAATGCGTAGGTGTCGTTCGGGCGCGTTCAAGCCAAAGTCACGCCCTGGCGTGAGGGCGACGCCGGCATGCCGCAATAATTCTTCCGCGAAGGCGAAACTGTCAGCGCTGAAGCGCGAGCAATCGGTGTACAAATAAAAGGCGCCGCTGGGCGTCACTGGTATGGAAAACCCAAGACGCGTCAGGGCGGGAAGGAGGAAATCGCGACGCCGTTGAAACTCGGTGCGGCGCGCTTCGGTTATGGCCAGGGTTTCTGGACGGAACGCGGCTAGCGCGGCATGCTGGGCAAGATACGGCGGACAGATGAAGAGATTTTGCGCGAGCTTCTCGATCTCACGCACATAAGCTTGGGGAACCACGAGCCAGCCAATTCTCCAACCGGTCATCTGAAAATATTTTGAAAAACTATTGAGAACAAAAATCTCATCGGAAATCGCCAGCGCGGTCGACGCGTCAAAGCCGTAGGTCAACCCATGGTAGATTTCGTCGACAATCAGACGCCCGTTCCGGATATGAACGGCGTCCGTAATCGCCTGCATCTCCATATCAGACACCATGGCGCCGGTCGGGTTGGATGGCGAGGCAATCATCACCGCCATCGTCTTTGCTGACCAATGCTCCTCGACCATTGCTGCGGTGAGCTGATAGGCGCTTTGCGCGCCCGTGGCGATCAGCCGCGCGCGACCTTCGAACGCACGCACAAAATGCCGATTACACGGATAGCCAGGATCACTCATCAACACTTCATCGCCCGGAGAGAGGAGAACGCCTAACGCTAGCAATAACGCGCCGCTCCCGCCGGCGGTAATCACAATGCGTTCGGGGGGAACGTTGACATGATAGCGCGTGGTGTACCAGTGGGAGATTGCCTCTCGCAACGCAGGAATACCGAGCGCCGGCGTGTAATGGATGTTGCCCCGCTTGAGCGCATTCATGCCCGCCGCGAGAATCGGTTCCGGGGTAGGAAAGTCGGGTTCTCCTACTTCCATATGAATGATGGAATGTCCTTGTGCTTCCAGCTCTCGCGCTTTCGTGAACAGCTCCACGGCTTCAAAGGCGGCAATATCAGCCATGCGCGCCGCAAGACGAATAGTAGAAGGAGCGCGGGCGCTCATGAGTTCTTGCTCGACGAGGAGGAGGAAAAGCCTTGCTCTTTCCACTCCTCCACTAACTGCAGCGCCGCTGCGGGAGTGATTCCCGCGCGGGCGACGAGCCAACACGTAATCGGTGCAGTGATGCGTTCCGAGGCGTGAGCCGCCTCACCTGCCAGCTGGAGTAAATCTCGGATTTCTTCTCCAGTCGGCGGCGTAACTCCAAGCTTAGCGGCGAATTCAGTAAACCATTCTTTTGCGGTCATCTGGCTCTCCTTAAAGGCGCTATTGTTCACCGAGAACAAAGCAGATGCAACTCCTGAAGAAAAAAGAAAGCGAGCAAACTGCTCGTGACGGAATGCCGTGGAAGAGCGGCTGAGTATTGATCGGCGGGAACACTAACGAATCTTGATCGCCGAACGTTGTCCGGCTATGGTCGCGGCTCTGCTCCACGGGTAGCATTTTGCGCGCTCTGGCTGGAAGGGCGCGACGGGTGAGGGTTTTCTGAGTACACAACCTGCAAGTGAGACCGAGTCTCCATTTCGAGTTCCTAGCTTTCGGCGCTACTGGACAACGCAGCTCTGCGCCATTTTTGCCTCCCAGATGCAAGGGGTCGCGATTGGTTGGCAAGTGTATGACATGACTCAACGCCCTCTTGATTTGGGGTTCGTCGGCCTGGCGCAATTTCTGCCAGTCATGGCTCTGGCGCTCGTCGCGGGCCAGGTTGCTGACCGGTATAACCGACAGCGCATCTTGGTTGGCTGTCTCCTTTTGCAGATTCTTTGCGCTGCTTTGTTATTGACCTTGACAGTGGTAGGCAACACTGAAGTGTTGTGGATCTTCGGCGTACTTGCCCTTGCGGGAACTGCGCGCGCGTTTGAATTCCCCGCGACTGCCGCGTTGTTGCCGAATCTCGTGGTGACACGGCAGTTCGCCAGTGCAGCGGCGCTGACGTCTTCCGCGCGACAAGCCGCGTCGATTGTCGGTCCAGCTATAGGCGGGTTTCTCTACGCCGTCGGTCCGACGGTAGTGTATGGCGTCTGCGTCGTCTTGCTGATGATTGCCGCCATCCAAGCGTGCTTTATTGTGTTGCGACGAACGGCCGTGGCGCCAAAAGCCGTGAATTGGGCTTCGGTAGTCGCCGGTATCGGGTTTATTCGTTCGCACCCCATCGTGCTTGGAGCTATTTCTCTGGACCTGTTTGCCGTTTTGCTGGGCGGCGCGACCGCTTTATTGCCGATTTACGCGCGTGACATTTTGCATGTGGGGCCGTGGGGGTTGGGACTCTTACGCGGTGCCCCCGCGATTGGAGCGCTGAGCATGGCGGTGCTGCTTGCAGCGCGGCCCATTCACTCACGTATTGGGCGTTCTTTATTTATTACTGTTGGCGTCTTTGGTTTGGCGACGGTCGGCTTCGCGTTGTCACGGACAATTTGGTTGTCCATGGTTATGCTCATTGTGCTGGGCGCGTCGGATATGGTGAGCGTGGTGATTCGTCGTGTGCTCGTGCAAGTGTTCACTCCCGATGAGATGCGCGGACGCGTGAGCGCGGTTGAGTCGGTGTTCATCGGAGCCTCGAACGAACTCGGTGAATTTGAGTCAGGAGTGACGGCGGCGTGGTTTGGGGTGGTGCCCGCAGCCGTGCTGGGCGGCGTGGGAACGCTGGGCATAGTCGTGTTTTGGTCGCGACTGTTTCCGCAGTTACGCCACGTGGACACACTGGAAGAGCCGGGATAAGAGAACAACAAGCAGTTCGCCGGCCGAGACAATCGGTAGACTGAAAAAAGGAGTACCATGATGCGCGCAACAACCATACTTCGGCAAATGTTACAGGCTCCTGGCATTATCGTGGCCCCCGGCGCTTACGATGGACTGTCCGCCCGCTTGATCGAATGTCAGGGCTTCAAGGCCGTGTACATGACGGGAGCGGGAACGGCGGCGTCCGTACTTGGGCAACCGGACCTGGGGCTGACCACCTTGAGCGAAATGACCACCCATGCGGCCAATATTGCCAGTTGCGTGTCCGTGCCGGTGATTGCCGATGCTGACACGGGCTATGGCAATCCGCTCAATGTGATACGCACGGTGCGTGAGTATGAACGCGCCGGGGTGGCGGGCATTCATCTTGAAGACCAAGTCTTTCCCAAGAAATGCGGCCACATCGCCGGCAAAGCCGTGATCCCGATGAAAGAGTGCGCCGAGAAAATCCGCGCGGCTGCCGAGAATCGTAGAGATCCGGATTTTGTCATTATTGCGCGTACCGATGCGCGGGCGGTGAACGGCATCGACGACGCCATTGAGCGAGGACTGCGTTATCAAGAAGCGGGAGCTGATGTTATCTTTGTCGAAGCGCCGACGAACCGAGAGGAAATCGAGCGCGTGGCGCGAGAGATCAAGGCTCCGTTGTTGAGCAATCAAGTGCCGGGAGGGAAGACGCCGGGACTAACCGTGACCGAACTGGAAAAACTCGGCTACAAGATTGTTATTTTTCCCGTGGTCGGCCTCATGGCGGCGACCTTGGCGATCGAAAAAGCGCTCGCTCAGCTCAAGGAAACTGGGACCGATTGGAACGACGGACCGATCCTCAGTCCGATGGATATCTTCCAAAAAGTCGGCATCGATTGGTGGCTGGAGGCGGAACGAAAGTACAGCAACGTCTAGCCTGAAAAAAAATGACATACCTGACAATTTTGCTTCGTTCCAACTATAATGCGCACGCCGCTATCTTATCGGCCCTTCACGGAGGGCCAAACATGAAGGAGGAAGAACATGAGTAACGAAAAAACCTACAAAGGCAGCTGCTTTTGTGGCGCGGTGCAATTCACAGTGACCGGTGAACCGGCCGCTATGGGATACTGCCATTGCGAGTCGTGTCGGCATTGGTCGGCGGGTCCTGTCAATGCTTTTTCGTTATGGAAGCCCGACGCCGTAAAGGTGACGAAGGGTGAAGACAACATCGGCACGTATAACAAAACCCCGAACAGTTATCGCAAGTGGTGTAAAACTTGTGGTGGTCATGTTTTCACCGATCATCCGCCCATGGGCCTCATTGATGTGTACTCCGCTGTCATTCCCGATCTTTCCTTCCAACCAGCAGTGCATGTGTTCTATGGCGAGACAGTGCTTCACATTAAAGATGGCGTGCCAAAGATGAAAGATGTACCGAAAGAAATGGGCGGTTCAGGCGACGTCTTGCCTGACTGAGACCGAAGCGTCTTGCCCGGATCGAAGAGCGTGTTGCCTCATGCGTGTTACGTGGAAATTGCACGGGACACGCATCGCATTTCACCAACCCCCCTTTATGCAAGTTTACGCCAGCATTTGCTGCACGCCTTTGATGAATTCTCCGGCATTCTTGCCTAACTCGATCCGTTCAGGCCCCGCGCGGATTTTTTCGTCGCGCGGCATCAACTTCCCGGTTTTCTCCGCAAGGTAAATCAAGATGGCGCCGGATTCAAAGACGGCGAAGTCATCATTGTCATGATCGATAATCGCCGGAATGCGGCCGTTGGGATTGATCTTGAGAAACCCTTCTTCCTTCTGTACCACTGGTATCCTGACCGCAGAGGTGAATTAAGAACGCGATTAGCCTGAGCCGCGGTGCAATGCGACTCTACAAAGAAAATGTCAGAGAGGCGTTTATTCGCCAGTTCTGTGAATGTGAGAGCATGCGTAAACGTGGGAAGAGTTTTAGGGCATTTTTTCATATTTTATCGTGAAGAAAACTTTTTGTGATCTTCGCTACGACCTCCTTTGACACATTTCATTCTCTGTGACATTCTTCCCAAGGTCTGAACTCAGGGAGGAGGAAACAATATATGAAAATGCGACAAATCTTTTGCGCTGGCCTGATCGTGCTCTGTACGGTGGTGGAAGGACAAACGCAACAAACGGACGCGCCAGGCGGTTTGGCAAAAGGGCCAAAACCAGCGGGCGTCGCCCCTCAGGCTGTGGGAGATGAGCTGAGCAGCTGCACAACTCCTGGCTCTACTCCCGTAGGTATTGAAAATAATGGTAGTGGCAATCTATGGATGACCGATATTGCAACCGGCACCCTCTTTTTGATAACGCCGACTTGCACGCAGCTTTTCTCGTGTTCGATTGCGGCGAACACGGGAAATCCGATCGGGGTCACCACCAACGGCACGACGCTATGGGTGACGGACACTTCTGCCGCCCAAGTCGACGCCTATGACACGTCGTGCAATTTCCAGGGAAGCTTTTCGGTCATCGGGCAGACCACTTTTCCTGAGGGGATTACCTTTAATCCGGATACCGGGACCCTTTTTGTCGTTGATGGCTCTAATAATCCATCAAACGTATTTGAGTACAATACCAGCGGTACGCTGCTCAATACCTTTCCACTTACCACTAATTCGACTGATGGTATAGCCTACGATTCGTTGCGGCAAAGGTTTGTTATTTACGATAGCGCCAGCGATAGCGTTACCATTTATGACACCTCTTTCGTCGCGCAAACTTCCTTTCTGGGAACGATCAATAGCGGATTCAGTGGAGGTGAAGGCGTGGCGCTCATTGGACAGTCGTGTTTTGTCATAGCAACCGGTTCTAATCTGCTGGTTGAGTATGAGTGCTTCGCTGAGTTGCCCATTCCTACCCTCCCACAGTGGGGCATGATTCTCTTGACGTTGTCTCTGCTCACCATCGCTACCTGGCAGCTGGCTGGCCGGCCTGTTCTGGTGGGAGTCGGACGAAGCGGGCAAGCGGCTGTACTGCCAGAGCGGCGTCGGTGGCTGAGTGCGTTGTTGTGGGGTCAAGGCGTAGCCACGCTAGGTTTACTCGTCTCTATCACCGTGGTCGGTCCGTTGGTTCCGCATGACGGTGTGGGAGCCTTGCTGTCTGGCGTGCTGATTGGCGTCATGATTGAGTGTTATCGTCGCGGGCGTAGCCTCTGACAGCTAGCCCACGAGACTGGGTCAGCCGCCAAATGAGCCCGCAGGGGATGGCGATGATCCAGCCTCGCACGAAATAATGATGTACGGGTACGCCAAAGCTCTGACTAAGGAAAAACACTCCTAGCAAACACAGCAGCTGCGACCCGTACAAACCTGCTCCTCCCGCTAACAGCCATTTCCACCTCCACTGACAGCTCACGGCGAACGCCAAGAAAAAAATGCCCTGGAACACCGGCAACGCCGTGAGCACCCGCTCCGGATTATGCGGTAAAAGTTCGGAGGGAAACACGCCAAGGCTAGCTAAGACTTGCTGATAGCTCCACAAGAGCGCCTGCCCATACAGACCGCCTACCAAAAACCAGAGGCTAATGCTGCCGATCACCCCAAGCCCTAAGCGGAGCCAAAACCTCTGCTTTTGCGCCAGCTCCATGCCCTGGGTAAACAGGTGTCCCAATCCAAGGATTAACCCCATGATGAGCGAGGTTAAAAGGAAGTAATCCTCTATCCAACGCCAGACAGTCGGCCAGTACAGTAGCGCCTCAATTACTCCCACTACGCGCAGAACGTTGAGAAGATAGAAAAGCGGAAAGACGAAGACGAACCAAAGGAGTCGCGTTTTCAGGGACAGCGGCAGGCTAAGAATCGCCGCGATGGCTAAGACAAGCGTCGGGGAAGCAGCACAACCTGGGCCGACTCTAATGGCGGCGCTCCCACTGGTTACGACAAGACCCACGGCTTGGGTCGGAACCCCAATCCATCCCAGCACGTTTGCAGCGCCGTGGGTGACCGCGACGGCAAAGAGATGCATCGGCGGACTCTCGATGAGGAAAGGCCGCACCAACATAAGCACCCCCACCGTGCCGACAAATAAGAGCGCCCTGCGCAAGGGAAGCCGCGCTGGCGGTGACGCGGTTTTTCCAGAAGAAGAGGTTTGCGCCCACGTGACCCACGCGAACCAACTCACACACCCCGCCCCGACCAATACGAGTGGCCAAATATAGATATGAAAGAGGTCAAACAGTGGGCTGTTTTCGAGCCAAAAGAGCCCGATGATGCGCGCGAAGTTCAACAGCTGGAAAAGCGCGAAACCCCACAGCATTCCTCCCATCCGCCACAGCCACGGAGCCGGGTACACGGCAGTGAGGGCGAGATAGACGCCAATGACTTCCAAACCACTGCATTGTTCAGTGACGTGAAGACTCTGCTTCGCGCCATAAATAATGCCATTGCTCGTGGTAACGTCCTGGCCGAGTAGATGAAGTGTCGAGACTGCCGCGCGCGCTAAAAACGCCGCCCAAGGAGAAAACACGTATTCCTGGACGACCGGTAGGCGAAGGATGGCGAATAGACCGACTAAGCCGAGAATCACCCCAACCAGAAACCGGTTGAGTGGGGAGTGGGAATCTACTTCTTGTAACACATCTACAGAAGACATTCGTTATTGCCTGTCTGTTACAGAAGCAGCATAGTTGTCATGAGCAAACTATTGTCCCTATAAACGAAACACGTCAGGAAGCGCGGCAGTCGTGAGCACGCACTACGGTAGAAGCTCAACCGAATCTCCCACTTGTATTTCGCCTGTGCGTTGCACGGTGGCGTACACGCCCACGTGATGATCGTGCTGCTGCACGATGGTGCGGAGAATACGCGGATCTTTAGGGAGATTACCTTGCGGCATGGTTGTCATCACGCAACGAATCGTCGGGACACTGACGAGAAACTCGACCTCGCCGACGCGCACGGTTTTCCCTTTCCAGGCTGGTTCGTCATTGCCGCCATTGTTGGCGTCAGTGGCAATGACAATATTTGAGCGAAAACGCTCGGGAGCGAATTGACCTTCCGGGTACAGGGTGGAAAGCGCTTGCAACGTGGAAGTCGTAAGAAGATGCAGTGGATACGCGTCGAAGTAAGTGCCGAGCGGAGAAACGTAGCGAAAAATATCCGGGGGAATGCCTTCAAACGAAGGCAGGGGCTCTCCTTCTTCGAGTCCCAGCACTTGACGGGTTTCTTCCATTGGCCGCGGCGAGCGGCGATAGTGGTCAACATCCTCTGCCGGTTGGCGCGGCCAGATGGTTACCGCATGACCAAATGCCTCAGAGAGTCGAGTATGCACTTGTGGATCATCTGTCCGCACAGTCGCGCGATTGGGCAACGTGATTTCTACTGGAGGCAGATGCGTATCCGTTGGCGTGTCCACATAACGGGCGGAGAACTGGAAAAGACTAGGGATCTTTTTAGCGCTGCGGATTTCCTTAACTCGCTCGTCGCGAATGGCGTAGCCGCGATCACCCGGGAGTCCCAGCGGACCGATAGAGGTTGCCGTGACACGTTCTCCCAACATGGATTTGACAGGATAACGCCAGAGACTTTGCACAGTACCGATCCGCATGGATACTCCTTTCCAAGGACAATAATGATTTTATGCGCCCGTTCGAGCGATCACTTTTATCTCTACTAACCCGCCAGGGAAAGCCAATTCCGTAATGCCGATCGCTGTCCACGCAGGATAGGGGGCCTGCATGTACTGATCTTTGACTTTCATGAAGGCAGGGAGATTTTTCTGCAGGCCCACATGGAAGGTCGTCATCTCGATGACATCGGCAAATGAGAGGCCAGCGGTGGTCAAAACAGACTTTACCAGCTCGAATGCTTGGGTGAATTGCGTTTCCGGATCGGCCGATGCTTTACCATCCGGACCCACGCCGATTACCCCCGAGCAATAGAGGCGATCCCCGTCTTTCACTGCCGGTGCGAAGTGAAAGTCATTGTAATAGTTCTCCATCCCTTTGGGGATTACGACATTTTTTTCGTCCATTGCTGGTTCCTCCTTCCGTTTCTTGAACGACCTACGCTTGATAGGTAAATGGCGAGTAGAAACCATTCTTGCCTGACAGCTCCCACTGCATACCGTGGTCACGATAACTTAAACGTTGAGATTTCGCCTGAACAGCCGGGTACCCAGGGGCAATGCAAAGAGGATGGTTGTTGATCGTGATCTCCGCTCCGCCTTGTCCTGACACCGCGAGAATTTCGGCTTCGGCCACGCCGCTAATCTGCAAACGTCGTTGTTTCCCTTCTGCCTGATAGTCGATCGCGGCGCTCGCGATGCCTAAGACCTCGCCGACATGAGAGACAAGCATGCCCGGATGACCGCCGACCTGACCGGTAAAGATCTGTGTCAAGGCGGTGTTTTGGGCTTCCGTCGCTTGATTGTCAAAATAAAGAGCGGCTTTCCACTGCACCCGCGCCATGTGACCGGGCGAGTAGACCGCGAGCGCTACGTTGAGCCCGTCTAAGGCGACCGCATCGAGATGCCCTTTCTCAATGTGCCAGCCAATGAGTACCGTGCATTCTCCGGTCGTCGGCGGACTTAAGAAGACGCAGGGACACGCGGCTTCACAATTACAGGTCTCAAAGTATGTTCCCGTGAGGCTCCATTTGGTCGCCATGATCGCTCCTCCTTCCGCGTGAGAATTCCTTTGGGTGTATAGGAAATGTTCTTCCTTGCCTATACGTTCTTGGCGCGGAAGCCGAGGCCCCCCGGTGAGGGAGGCCTCAAAAAGGCTTCACGGTTAGGCGTGGAGGTCTTGAATCTTCTTTCTGAGGGCTTGGACAAGGCCGTCGTAAGAAGAGTCTTTCAGCATGCGGCTGAATTGATTCCGATAGTTTTGCACTAGGCTCACGTTTTCCGCGACAACGTCATAAATGAGCCATTTCCCCTCTGTACGATGTAAACGATAGTTGAGAGAAAGAGCTTTGTCTTCTAAGGAGGGGGACAAGATTCGGGTTTCTACTTCGGCAGAGTCGCCTTCGATACGTTCGTGATCAAAGGAAAACTGAGCATCTTTCACATGACGCTCAAGGGTGCCTTGGTACGAGTGTTTGACAAGTTTGGTAAAGAGATCGACAAACTCTTTTTGCTGCGTTTCGTTGAGTTCGTCCCAGTGAATGCTGAGGCAGCGCTTTGCGATTTCTTGGGAATCAAACCTGGGAAG
>JBFWZL010000091.1:0-15183 GCA_050185455.1 Binatia bacterium
CGCTTCAAGACTTACATGAAATAAAAGAGCAAACGATTCGTCTCCAACCTGGAGACACAATCCTCAATCTTGTCCGTCAAGTTTATGGCTCACAAAACACTCTCGCCTTGGTATTGATTAAAGAATTTAATCCCCATATTAACGATCTCGACTATGTCACGGCAGGGACAACCATCCTTGCTCCGTCTCTGGTGAAGGAGACCCTCTTGCGTAAACAACAAGATGGCTCATACCGTCTTCTCTTAGCAGTATTTCCCAGAGCAGCTCTAGCGCAAAAACACGCGGACTTAGTGCGTCAACATGGCTACAGTGTAGAAGTTTCTCCTGCAAAAGTAGCGGGAAGTCTGTTATTGTATCTAGTTGAAATAGTAGGGTTGCCTAATAGAGAAGCAGGCCAACGCGCGTGGACTTTTGTGGACGTTTATAACGTGCTTACGGTGGCCTCCCAGCCCTCCGAAAATGGAAAGCAAACGGAATAGTGAGTTCCTCAGGAAAGATCTGAAGGATTCTTGGAGACAGGACTATGAGTAAAACTTATGAAGCCTTGAAAAAAGCTGAAGCGGAACGGAAACGACGTATAGGGGGGACCAACGAATCCCCCACTAGCGAACCGGAAGCTATTACCAATACTTTCGAGGCTAGTTCAGACAGTGGCAGATCTTCTTCCGATTTCCCTGACAAGTCCTCCTGGACGTCTTCACCGGACAATTCTGAACGAGCCGTCCCCCTCGAAGAGGCTGGTCCTACACCTTTTCAAGAAACGAACGGCCATTCCATACCGCACGCCGAGGCAAGGCTGCGTCAACTGACTCCTAATTTAGAGGCCCAATATCAACGCCTCTTTACTACAGTTGTCCAGGCGCAAATGCCACAACCTCTCAAGACTCTTATGGTCGTTGGCGCCAACCACGGAGATGGCGTTACGACTAGCGCCTCCTTCTTCGCTCGGGCTCTGGCAAAGTCTCGCATGGTCCTTTTGGTGGACGCTAATTTACGTACTCCCGCGCTCGCCGAGATTTTCCATGTCCGCTCGCATGAGGGTTTTACCGACTTCCTCGCGCGCAAGGTAACCCTCGATGGCGCAATTACGCCGACCGAAGAGCCGAATTTATTCATTATGACTAGTGGTTCAGCCACTTTCGCCCCGCCATATCTCTTTGAAGCCGGAGCTTTCGATGAGCTCCTGTCGGGGATTAAAGAGAAGTTCGATTACATCATCTTCGACGCAGCGCCTTTAGGGCTGCATCTTGACTCAGTTTTTCTTGCTTCCCGTGTAGATGGGGTGATTCTTGTCGTCAAGGCTGAAACTACTCAAGTTGATGTCGGTCTAGCGATCAAAAAGCGCCTTGGGGAAGCAGGAGCGCGATTCTTGGGAGTTGTTGTGAACCAAACACAGAACTACATCCCACAGGTGCTCCGTCAACTGCTAGCGTAGCCGAGAAAAGGGATTGCCATGAATTACGTTATCTTAGAACTTCTCCATGTTCTCTTCAAACATAAAATTTTGATCGTCGGAATCTTCGTAGCGATCTTCGGCTCCGTGGCAGTCGGCCTCTTGTTCCGATCCGATTTCTATCGCGCGCCTGGTCGCCTGATGATCACTGGACAGAGGGCATACTTTCGACTTTCTCCCACGGACACTCGTCAGGGTGGCACACCAGATCTCCGAGATATTAACACTGAGATCGAAAACATGAAAAGTGCTAATTTCTTGAAGAAAGTTGTTAAAACACTACCATTCTCACTGAACGGGGCGAAGACAACCACCGTAGCGACTTCGCAGGAGGAACAAGGAAGCCTTGCGCGTGTTATTTCGTTCGTCAAGGGTACAGTCAGCTCAATTGCCACTTTCCCCGCTCGCATGAGCGCAGTGGTGTTTTCTCCATTTGCGTCGGAAAGTTCGGATTCTTCTCAAACTGCCCAAGAAGGACTCTCGCCAGAACTGCGCCGCGAACTTGCAGCTCTCCGCGCAGGCTTAAATGTGACTGCGGTGCCAAACTCTACACTTGTGGAAGTCTCTTTCACACACAAAGACCCAAAGAAAGCAGCGGCAATTGTTAACGCCATTCTTGACGTCTATCCAAAGCATCAAGCGAGTTTACAGCAAGATCCTATCGCGCTTGCCTTTTATGATAAGCAAAAACAGCAACTCGAAGAACAGATCGCGGCACTCCTAGTGCAGAGGAAAGATTTCGAAGAGCGAGAAAATGCTGTCGATCTCCGCGAGCAAAAGCAGCAAGTCTTAAGACTAATTGACAAAGTAAAAGATCGCCTTAAAGGCGCTGATCTCGATATTGAACAAGGGTTAGGAAAAATTGCGAAACTCAAACAAGAAATACCAAAACAGCCAGAAACTGTCGTGCAAGCCCAGGAACGAGCCGACCCAGAACGCAAGCTCTTGCAAGAGCGTTTAACGACCCTCGAGTTGGAGAAGAATGAGTTATTACAAAGATACACAGACAAAGACCGTCGCGTGCAGGAAAAAGAGGCGGAAATGCTTGCAGTCAAGGCAAAACTCGCCTCGCCAGAAAGAGAAAAGATTGTAGTTGGTGAGAGGCTAGGCCCAAATCCAGTTCGACAAGACATGGTGCGGGAATGGTCCAACCAGACGATAAAACTTGGACAAATATACCCCAAACGAGACACGCTCGCTCGCCAAGTTACCGAGCTATATAACGAACTAGAAGAACTTAACGCCAAAAGTTACAAATATGAGAGTATGGAAGAGTCGCTTAAGAACATGAAAGAACGGTACGCGCTCTACAGCAAAAAAGCTGAAGAGGCGCGTATTGCCAATGCCATGGACCAAGAGGATCTGGTAAACGTTAGAATAACAGACCGAGCACAGGTCCCTCTTGTGCCGATTCCCAGTAACGCCACTATTTTGCTCATTCTTGCCGCCATCGTAGGCGCGAGTGCGGGTGTCGGTGGGGTGCTGGCGCTTGAATATGTCCGGCCTACGTTTCATTCCGAGCTTGATGTGGAGCGGCACTTACAACTCCCCGTTTTGGCGTTGATCCCTGATTTGCGAGAAGAAGCCTAACAACCAAACACTTCACAAAAACTATGTTATCGAGACTTGTCAAATTCGGTTGTCATTTTAGTGGAATGCTCACTCTATTGCGGGCTGTGATCAGACGTCCCCGTGCTCTAGTCCTACGCTATCATTCGGTTGCCGCCTTAGATGATAGAGCGGATCTCTATCTTGATCATGGCCTGACGATCACGCCGGAAGCGTTTGAACGTCAGCTACAATTCCTCACGAGCCGTTATCGGATTATTCCGCTTCAAGATATTGTTGATCGGCTCCGGCAAGGGCTTTCCCTCCAGAAAGACACCCTTGCCATTACGTTTGATGATGGATTTCGTGACAATTATATCCGTGCGTTTCCTATTCTCCGCCGATATCAAGCTCCGGCAACGTTCTATTTGACGACCGGCTGTATTGACAATCGTCAAATTTTTTGGGTCGCGCATCTGCGCTATATGCTCACGGTCACACGCGCCCAAGAGTTGTGCACTACGAAGCCAGAAAAGTTCTCCTTTAATCTTCTGCAGCCGCACGGCAAAGAAGAGGCATTCCGGACATTAGTCGTACGAATGAAAAATATTCCAACGCCTCGTCGGCTCGAATTATTGGCGGAAGTTACAGATCAACTCGCGGTCGATGACACTTTTCTCAGAAACATTATGATGACGTGGGATGAGGTACGAGATATGCACAAGCATGGGATGACCTTCGGCGCTCATACAGTAACTCATCCCAACCTTCCCAACACCGACCTCACAGAAGCAGAACGAGAAATCCGAAAATCGAAGGAGATGATCGAAGCGGAGTTACAAACCCCTGTCCTCGATTTCTCCTATCCAAATGGACGAGGGAGCAGCCACCTGACGGACCAAATCAAAGACTTGGTCGGAAAAGCGGGGTTCCATTCCGCTGTCACGTCTGTCTCAGGGTGTGTCGAACTCGGGCATGATCTATTAGCCCTGAAACGTGTCGGCGTGTACAAGAAACACGGAAATATTCCGCTGCTCTCTTGGGAAATCGAAACCAACCGATGGCGAGGGTGAAACAATGGCAACAAGCCAACTGAGCTGGCAAGCCCCGACGACAACAGCGCGGGGCCCTGCCGCGATAGGGATTTTCCTGGTTGCCGCTAGCATGTTGATGCTGGCAATCGTTCTCGGTTTCTCGACTTATCTAGGTCGAGGCGGTGTCGCAACGATGCTGGTTATCGCGTCAGGAGGGTTCTTCCTGGTTCTGGCGCAGCCGTCTTTTGCCGTACTGATCCTTATCTCTACCTTGCTCTTGCCTTATCCTGAAACCCTCATCGGACACGGTTTATTAACCATTAATAACTTACTAGGCGTCACTCTCCTCTTGATTATGCTGGTGCGCATCTACATGAGTCATGACATGTGGTTTTTGCGCGAGCGAGAGCTGCGGATTCTTTTGCTAATATTTCTTTCCGCCCTTCTGCTGACCTTCATCGCCGAAGTGATTCTGCCAATAGCCTCAAATACCTCCCTCATCGTGGAAACAAAATCAGGTCTATTTCGCCCAGCCCGAGACCTCACCGCCAGACGTTTCAAAGACTTCTTTTCCCGAATCGCTTTTTTTACCTTTTTTATTTATTTTATTTCCACAAAAAAACAAGTGAAATGGGTGCTCTTTGCCCTCCTTGCTTGTATCCTGTTCGCTTTGCCGCCGGCGTTTTCCAATCTCATGAACGACCTAACCAATGACTTTCGCGTCACAGCAAAATTCGCATTGGGAGGAGATGACTCAGGTGGTTGGTTGAGCAATGCAAATCGCTTCGCGTTTATGTGCCTCATTGGTATGTCACTGCTGTTTTACCTTTCCGCCATTACAAAAAACCGGTTGCTCACCCTCGTCACCATCCCTCTCAGCCTCGCATTTGCAACGTTAATCCTATTCTCGGGCTCGCGAAGCGGCCTGTTGAGTCTCCTAGTCACTGGAGGCTGGTTGTTAATGCGAAGCGGGGCTATGTCCTGGCAAGCACGCTTTGGTGCGTCTCTCTTCGTTCTCATCGCAGCACTTTCCATCTTTCCGACTCTTCCTCCGCGCTTGCAAGAGCGTTTACTTAATATTAATCCGTTCAATCCTGAAGGCGAAGGCACGAACTCGACGGAAGTGCGGGTGGCCACGGTGGTCGAGGGCATGGAACTTTTCGCTCAGTATCCTTTTACCGGTGTCGGTATCGGGAACTTTCGCTGGGTAAATTTCTACTACAACGACAATTTCAAGCCCCCGCACAACTCGTACGTGTGGGTGCTCTCTGAGGGGGGTATCATTTGCACGGCGCTCTATGGACTCCTTTTCTTCTCTCTGTTCAAGCGGTTACGCACCATCCGGCGCCTCTACCGCGATGATCCAGACCTCCCACATATAGGTGAATGGCTGTCCTTCTATTTGGTTGGATTTTTATTTTTCTCTTTCTTTGCCGATATCTGGTTGGAAGAACCTCATCTTTACTTTATTGCCGGCTTAACGATCGTCGTACACCGATTATCCACGCAAGAGACGATTAATGCACCCAGTTCCAGTCGCATACTTCATTGATCACCTGAAGGTGGGCGGCGCCCAGCGGCATCTCATTGAGGTGTTGCGCCGTTTAGACCGCCAGCGTTTCTCTCCACAGGTCTGGACGCTGCGGGGTGAAGGCGAATTGATTCAGGAAGCCGAGCAATCCGGTGTACCAGTCAAAAGTTTCGATCTTGGCGCGCGCCTGCAAGATCCACACGTCCTCCCATTGTTTCGCCGCGCGATTCGACAGCTGCGACAAGACCGAATCCAGATCGTCCACACGTATCTATCTTTCGCGAACATCGTCGGCGCTCTTACCTCCGCTTTTGCTCGCGTACCGATCTTATTGGTTAGTAAACGCAGCCTCGATCGTTATCAAAAAAGATTGGAAGCTTGGAGTCATTGGGCGGTTAACCGCTTCGCTGATCGTGTGATCGCCAATGCAGACGCCGTGAAAGACTTTGTCATTGAGACTGAAGGTTGCCCGGTGGACAAGATTATCGTGATTCCCAACGGGATCAATGATGAATTCGTCGCCAACGGCGCCCGCGACAAAGAACGCGCAGCTTTAGGTCTTGGACCGCAAGATCGTGTGGTTGGCACCCTCGGAAGACTCGCCTGGAAAAAGGGGCAAGAATATTTTCTGGTGGCGGCGGCGGAAATCATTAAGGAAGAGCCGAGAGTCACATTCGTTCTTGTCGGCGACGGTCCACTTCGTGCGCAACTAGAGGAACAAGCCCGCGCTCTTGGCATTGCCGCTCATGTAAAGTTCCTCGGGCAACGTCTCGATAGTCAGACTGTCATCTCTCTATTCGATATTTTCGTGCTGCCTTCAGTCATTGAGGGCATGCCTAACGCCCTTCTGGAAGCGATGGCGCTGGAAAAACCGGTGGTCGTCACTAACGCGGGAGGCAACGCCGAAGTTGTCCAGGATGGAGCCACGGGGTTTGTCGTCCCAACCCGACAACCCGCCGAGATGGCGCAGCGCATTCTCCAACTATTGCGTCAGGAAACCCTGGCCCAAGGTTTCGCCGCGGCAGCTCGTCGATCCGTCAGGCAACGGTATTCATTTCGCCAGACCTTGCAAGCAATGGAGACCCTTTACGAGGATTTGCTTGCAGCCAAAGGAATACGGCTTTAACCAGTCCAAAGAAAACTTCGCTTATGTGGGAAATATTATTCTGGTCCTCTCTTGTCGTCATTTTTTACCATTACTGCGGCTATCCGCTTGTCTTGCTGCTTCTCAGTAAGTTTTCGCGGCGAACGCCAGTGCAAGAAGCTGACATCACCCCGTCCGTCTCATTGATCATCTCCGCCTACAACGAAGAAGAAGTCATTCGCAAAAAAGTAGAAAATGCACTTGCGCTAGACTATCCGAAAGCGAATCTTGAGATTATCGTTGCCTCCGACGGTTCGACGGACAAAACCTGTGACATTGTCCAAGGGTATGCTGCTCAAGGAGTTATCCTTCATCACAATCCGGAGCGACGAGGGAAAAACGGCGCGCTCAATAGCGTCGCTCCTCATTTGCGCGGTGAAATTGTTGTCTTCACAGATGCAAACGGCATGTTCCAACCGAACGCCATTCGTGAACTCGTTCGTCCATTTGCTGACCCACGAGTGGGCTGTGTTTGTGGGGAGCTGCTTTATCGCAATCCGAACCAAAACCTTGTTGCCGAAGGATACAATCACTACTGGCGCTACGATCAATGGCTCAAACGGCTAGAGACCAGACTCCTCTCGTTGCTCGGCGCCAATGGTTCGATCTTCGCCATTCGGCGAGAGCTGAATGAGTGGCTTGATCCACGCATTTCCAACGATATGGTATTACCCATCAAGATCGCTGGACGCGGCTATGCCGTTCTCTACCGACCAGAAGCAGTTTCGATCGAGTCCGGGTCTGCCGGAGAACAAGAAGAGCTGCGACGTCGTTCGCGTATCGTTGCACGCGGCGTTATGGGAACGCTGTTCCTGATTCCCGACTTGGTTCGTAAAGGGAGCGTACTGCCGCTTTTTCAACTCTTCTCTCGTAAAGCACTTCGCTATATCTTCCCTCTGTTGCTCATTATGTTGTTTATTACGAATTGTTTTCTGAGCGGTCCTTTCTACCGCCTCACCCTGGTTGGGCAAGGAATTCCGTATCTGTTGGCGTTCGCTGGGTACTATTTCGCACGGAAAGGAAGGAAGATCCGCCTCCTTTCGCTGCCCTACTATTTTTGTGTCGGCAATCTTGCCGCCTTGAAAGGATTATTCAAGGTCATCTCCTTTCAGGAACTCGCCACCTGGGAAGGATTCGACCGACGCTACGATCTCGCGTTGGGAAACCATGCGGGAGGCAGTCGCCGTGATTAACGCGCTCTCCATCGACGTCGAAGACTGGTATCAGGTCTCTGATTTTGAATCAGTTGTCCAGTTCTCAGAATGGGATCGTTACGAATCCCGCGTTGTCCGGAATACTCATCGAGTCCTAGATTTGCTGGCGAAGTATAACATTCACGGCACATTTTTCATCTTAACGTGGAACGCTGAACGATTCCCGGAATTGGTGAAAGAAATTGATGCAGCGGGACATGAAGTTGCAACCCACGGTTACGCGCATCGTTTAGTGTATACACAAACACCGACGGAGTTTCGCGAAGACCTCCGTCGCTCGCTAACGATTTTGGGGAACGCCACAGGAAAGCCAGTAATCGGATATCGGGCTCCTTCATTTTCCATTACCAAGGACTCCATCTGGGCGTTAGATATTTTGTTGGAATCGGGCATTCGTTACGATTCGAGCATTTTTCCACTGCGCGACAAACTTTACGGCATTGCCGACAGCCATCGGTTTCCTTATATCGCTCGCCAAGACGGGTCGCGCGAGTTAATTGAGTTTCCGATGTCAACAGTTCGGGTGCGTCAGACAAATCTCCCGCTCGCTGGTGGGGCATATTTTCGTCTGCTTCCTTACGCGTTCTTTCGTTGGGGAATGCAGAAATTGAATCGAGAAGGCCGCTCGGCTGTCCTTTACCTGCACCCGTGGGAAATCGATCCCGACCAGCCTCGCATTTCCGCGCGCGGAAAACGAGGGTACAGCAGCCATTACTGGAACCTACGAGCAACCGAGAAGAAGTTGGCGCACCTCTTGCAAGATTTTTCTTTTGCTCCTATGCGCGAAGTTCTAGCCCTTTAGCTCATGAAGATCTTTATCATTACATCAGAAGACGCCTTTTATCTTCCCGCAGTCCTGGACACCCTTCTCGCCGCGCGCGGTAAGGATGTCATAGGCGTCACCATCTTGCCCGAAACTACTAAAAAAAAAGGGTGGAAAGGCCTGATTCGAGAACACTATGAACTGTTCGGTCTTCGGACATTTCTCTACCAGAGTGTGCGCTTTGCCTGGTGTCGAGCAGCGGATTTGGTCAGCCGCATTGTCCCCATGTCGAGGTTTTACTCAGTGAAAGCCGCTGTCCAATATCATCAGACACCGCTTTATCCGACGGTGAATATTAACAACGAAGAATTCCTCAGTACTCTCCAAAGCTTAACACCGGATGTGATTGTGTCCGTCAACGCCAGTCAGATATTTAAACAACCACTCTTGACCTTGCCTCCACATGGCTGCATCAATGTCCATGGTGGTCCGTTACCAAAATACAGAGGTCGCCTGCCTAGTTTTTGGGCGCTACTGAATGGCGAGCAGGAAACTGGAGTAACGGTACACTTTATGAATGAAGAACTAGACGATGGCCCTATTATTTTGCAGCGCCGCATTCCCATTGTTCCTGGAGAAACCCAACATTCGTTGATTCTTAAAACAAAACATGTTGGCACAGAATTGTTACTCGAAGCATTAGACCGTCTGGAAAAAGGACGGGTGGAAACATCACCCAACGATCGTTCGCAAGCAACCTATAATACATTCCCGACTCCCGAGGATGGACGGAAGTTTCGTCGTCTTGGCCTCCGTTTCGTATAACCAGTTTCGGCTTTGGTGAGGAGATTTGTGTAATGAAAGAAGCGCTAAAGAAATGGCTCCGCTCCCACGGCGTCACCCGCAGTCACGCGAACGCCATGCAATACTGGCTTCCCTATAACTTCATGGATGGAAAAGCATGGACACCGCAGTCCATCACGATAGAAACGACTCTTCGTTGCAATTTGAGCTGTCAGATGTGCCCCTTGGATCTCCCTCGGATGATTCATGATCACACCCATTCGGACTACGTCCAAGAACGCCGCAAAGCGGAGATGACGACCGCAGAGATTCTCGGAGTCATCGATGACGTCGCCGACATGGGAATACGAGAAATGACACTCACCGGCGGCGAACTCTTCCTGCGCCGTGACGCCATGGACCTTATCGAACACGCCAAACGCCGCGGCAGACGGCTGTGTGTCAATACCAACGGCTGGTTCCTCACCCGCGCGCATGCGCGTCGACTCGTGGAGATCGGCGTTGACGCCATGTCCGTCTCTGTTGATGGTCCAGACGAAGTGCATGACTTCATCAGGCGTGGCAACGGCAGCTTTCGTCGTATTTGTGAGGGCTTGGCTATTCTCAAAGAAGAAAAGGATGCTCTTGGCAAGCAGAATCCCAAAATTGGCATTAGCGTCACCCTCTCGGCGCTCAATCAGAGCCGTTTCAGCGAGGTCCTCGACGCTCTTCACCCTTATGGCATCTCCTCTATTGACTTTGACTTCATGTTCTTTACGGATGAAGAGTCCGTACGTCGCACACAAGAAATGATCCCGCTGCCTGTACACCGCAAGGAAGAGAACCAAATTCTGCCGGACGAACTACGCGACGTCAACGCGGAGGTAATGTTTGCTGAAATGCAGAAGGCCCGAGAAAAAGCCAAGCAATACGGCATCTTCATTGATTTTGGTCCGCCGTTCAAAACGAAAGAACAAGTCCACAAACGCTTTCACGACGTACAATATACTTTTGTTGATAAGTGCTTCTATCCTTGGAAAGCAGCCCGTATCAATCCATATGGCGAGGTGTACTCCTGCTCCATCGACGCCGCCTTTGGCAACATTCGCGAGGCGCCGTTCAGCAAGTTATGGAACGGGGAGGCGTATCAGATTTTTCGCCGCACCTTGAAAGCGCGCCGGCTCTTCCCCAAGTGCAGCAAATGTTGCGCGCTGAATAACGATCTGTGGAATCATTTGCCTGCGTTTGGCAAGGCAATTGTTGATGACAATTTTTCCTCTCCTTCCGAATCAACTCCTCGGAAAACGGTTGTCGAGGAAAGGTACGCACCCTCCGCAAAATAAGGATTGCTATGAAAGTTGGCATCATTGGCTGTGGCCGCATTTCCCAAGTTCATCTCTCCGCCCTCCGCACCCTCCCCTGGGTCGAGGTTGTCGGTATTTGTGATGCAAACGCGGAAGCCGCGCACAGCGCCGCGCAGCGTTTTGGCATAGAGAAAGTGTACACTTCAGCGGAAGAGCTGCTCCGCCAAGCGGAACCTCAAGCTGTGCACATTCTTACCCCACCTCACACTCATACCGCATTGGCTCGGCAGGCAATCGAAGCAGACTGCCATGTGTTAGTGGAAAAGCCGCTCACCACCAATGTGGCGGAAGCAGAGGCGCTTTGCCTCCTTGCCGAACAAAAACACGTGTCCCTGTGCGTCGACCACAACCGCTTATTTGATCCGGTTGTAAAGAAAGCCAACGCGATTATTCGTACAGGGAAAATCGGAGAAATTATCTCCGTGGACACTCACCAAGGCTTCCAACGGCCAACACAGCAAGATGGAGGACCTGGCGCCCGGCAAAGCGCACTTGAAGCCTTCTACAATCTGGCGATCCACCCAGCTTATCTCCAGCTTTCTTTTCTCGGAACCGTGCGCAACCTGGAAGTTATTGGCAGAAAGACTGGACGATTAGGCGGCGAGTTCCCCGAGGAATGCAACATCGTGCTCGATGGGGAAAAGGCGTTAGGCTACGTCCATTTTTCCGTCGATATCCAGCCATACCTCAACGCTTTACACATTTACGGGTCGGAGGGCTCTCTTTTTCTGAATCAAAACACGATGACACTCGTCAGCCATACGGCGAGTCGCCTTCCCAAGTTGATCCAAAAAGGGGCGTATAACATCATTGAAGCGTGGCAGCTCCTCACCGCCGCCGCCCGCAACACCACCCAGATGGCGCTCCGACGGCTCACTACTTATCCCGGCATTGCCGAAGTTATTCGTCGTTTCTACACAAGCTTAGAACAAGGAACGCCGCCGCCGGTCTCAGGAACGGATGGATGCGAAGCGGTTCGCCTTCTGGAGCAAATTTATACGCGTGCGGTCCTTGCGGCTCACAGCGCAGATTTAGAAGACAAGGCGTCTAGTAAGACGAATCAAACCCTGCTGCGCGTTGTGCGCTAGACAGGAAAGAAAGCAATAGACAACAGCGATTCTCGCTTGTATCAGTCAGTCAGCATCAATCGACAGAGTAGCGAACGGTTAGTGACAGCTCTTGCTAGGCATGGAGTGACTCTCACGAGGATGCGCTCAAGTAAGGCGCGTGGGCTAGATCTCAACGGTCTTGGACGAGTCCAGTAACTTTGCGGATTGTGCCAAGTTCAAAAAACTTCAGTATAAAAATTACTCGATAGTTTATCCATGCTCAACTTGAAAAATTCCATATGAGACGGAATCATGTACGGGGCAGAATGCCGCAGGAAAATTCATTAGACCCCAAAGTGCCCCCTTCGGAGGAAATGGAAGGAGGGGAATTTCCACACGGGTTTGCTCTGGTGGGACCTGGCCTACTGTTTGCTAAAGGAGACATCTATGAGTACTCTTTCAAGTTGCTTCCCTTTCGTCTTTCGCTCACTCATGGTTGTGTTGGCGATGCTTCCCGCCACGGCAGTGGCCGCCACCTACTATGTGGATGCGGTCAACGGTGATGATACCTATAGCGAGCAGCAGGCGAAGAGCCCTGTCACACCCTGGAAGACCATCAAAACCGCAACCCTCGTCGCCATTGCCGGCGATACCATTCTGGTCCAGCCCGGCACTTATACCGAGAGCGTGGAATCGAAGCGGGATGGCTCGTTTAGCGGCCCCATCACTTTCCAAGCCAACGGGGCCGTGACCATTCGGCCACCTACGGGCACGCCCGGCTTTTTTGTCAGTCACGACTACACGATTATTGATGGCTTTACGGTGACGGATGGTACGATTGGCATTCGGCTTGGCCCCCATGATGGCGGCGACGGGCCAGTGGCCGGGCTGATCGCGCGGAATAACGTGGTAAAGAACAACAGCAGCAACGGCATTCAGTTCGCCAATGCCGTGAATGGTGTGGTGGAATTTAACACAGCATCGCAAAACGGGCAGAATGGGATTAGTTATTCGGGCAACGGCAGTCAGATTCACGACAACACCGCCAATTCTAACGGACAATTCGGCATTTATGTGAAGGACGGCGTCAATCATCAGGTCTGGGACAACTCAGCGTCTGGTAATACTGCAGGCAATATAAAAATCAATGGGCAGACGATTCCACCGCCGGGGAGTGCGCCGATTGGGCAGCGGACCTTTTATATTGACGGAGCCACTGGCAATGACTCTCAGTCAGAACTGCATGCGCAGAACCCCAACACGCCGTGGAAGACAATTAAGAAGGGTTTGGAGGTTGCCGTTCCAGGCGAGACATTGTCCATCCTGCCTGGCGTTTATACACAGCGAATTGAGTCACTCAAGGACGGCACTATCGACGCCCCGATTACCATTCGAGCGCAGACCCCAGGCACTGTCACCATCCAGCCGCCCAGCGGCTCCGCGGTCTATTTCGGGCATCATTACAACACTCTTGTCGGCGTAGACATTATTGACACCGCAATTGGTGTCCAGCTAGGCCCTTACAAAGGGACAGGAAACACCACCGTCAGAGGACTTGTCGTTCGCGATGTGCTCGTTTCCGGCGCGGCCAATATTGGCCTCAAATTTAAATATGTAAAAGATGGCGTAGCGATCCATAATATCGTGCGGAACTGTGGGAAAGAAGGAATTTCCTATATCGGCAACAGCGCATTTCTATTCAATAATCTGGTTTACAATAATGGGTTGACCACAGCCAGATACGGCGTGAGCCTGGCAAGAGGCGGAGACCACCAAGTACTGAACAACACGATCTACGGCAATCCCAACGGCGGTCTGCAGCTTGGCACCTCGAATACGAAGCCGGTGTTCAGCACCGTGCTCAACAACCTCATCATACAAAATAAGGTAGGAGTGAAAGAACCAGCAGGGTCAAACTATACGGGCCACGCGACGCTCGATTACAACGATGTGTACGGCAACACTACCAACTATGATCTCTCGCATGGCTCAGGTACGGTGCAAGGTGCGAACTCGTTTTCCGCCTCTCCCGCATTTATCAACCCGGCAAGCGGCGATTTTCGTCTCAGCCGGCAAGCCACAGGACAGGCGGTCGATAGTCCAGCCATTGATAAGGGCTCGGACACGGCGGAGAATCTGAACCTGAGTGGGCGCACGGCGTTTACCGACAAGTATCCGGATGTCGGGCAAGTGGATCTGGGCTATCACGGGACGCCATTAAATCCCGCAGCCGGGACCACGACCGTCACTCAAGCCCTCTTGAGTTTTGGGCTAACTGGCCAAGACTTTACCCTGGCGGCCAATCTGCTCCCGGGTGAGGACAGCGATGGTATTGAAGCGGGGGCGGAGTTCATTCGGATCTCATTTGGTGGGTATGAATACCTGTTGCCGATCGGGAATTTCACCCCTTCCGGTTCGGGATGGAGCTATGTGAGTGGAGGGACCTCTGCTACCATTGAAGAGTTGGGGAATGGGAGTGTGGATGTGATGCTGCAGGTCAATGGGCTGGCAGCGCAGGCGGCGATTTCCACCAGTATGGGCATTTCGGTGCAGGTGGGGGACGACTTCGCATCCGCGTTGGTGAACTTCCGGGGTGTTCTTCAGTACCCCTAGTTGCGGCGAGGTATTTGAGAGCCAGCCATTCTTAAGGAGACTAGACAATAGAATCTCGCTTGCATAAATTAGCCCTGATCAACAGAGCCGTGAACGGTTGGTCGGCATGATATATCTAATGCACGTATTTCCAAATGAGGAACGTGCATTAGATTCCAACGGTATTGGGAAACTTTAGTAACCTAACAGATTGCGCTAAGTCTCGGTAAACTCCAAAGCAGAAACAATTCGATTCTCAAGCGACTTACATTTTCGGGCGAACCCTCTTGAAAGCTCCTAAACTCAATGTCGAAATCCCCCTTCTCCAATAAGAATCCTTTTTGAGATAGAAAAAGAAGTTGTGTACTGGCTCCATTTTATATAGGAAAGCTACAGATATTTAGTCTACTATATATATACGTGAGTAAACTAAAGGAGGCCCTCTTTCATGAACCCCTTTCCTCTTATTACCTCCGTCTTTCGCTCATTGGCGGTTGTGTTGTTCGTGCTTCCAGCCACGGCCTTGGCCGCAACCTACTATGTAGATGCCGTCAATGGCGACGATAGTTATAGCGTCCAGCAGGCGAAGAACGCCGCCACACCCTGGAAAACTATCAAAGCAGCGACCCTAGCCGCTGTGGCCGGCGACACGATTCTGGTCCGGCCTGGCGCCTACACGGAAAGTGTCGAGTCGAAACGCGATGGATC
>JBFWZL010000092.1:0-15164 GCA_050185455.1 Binatia bacterium
ACACTCACTGCACGCTTCACTTCCCGAGCATCTCGTGCCTCATTTATGATCTCATCAAGCTCATCCATATCGCTCGTCGCCTCCACCGAGCGATTATAGTCCACAAATCAATTAGGATCCCTATATCTGCTCGTTGTCTCGCCCTTTTTGTCGCTTCGTGTGCCGAACTAAATAGGATTCAAACTCACCTCATCAACTTTCAGACTTGACGACTCGTTAACTTTAGGATTCATTCGTGGCATCTTGACCTACCTGTTCTAGTCGAGCAACGACTTCCTTGGGATTGATGCGTTTCTTAAAAAAGAACACACTACCCGGCACCTCCTTGAAGTCTTCTTCTCCAACGTTCAGATCAGCAGAGACAGCCACCACCATGTCGCTTCGCCCCGATCGTCTCAGTTTCATGATCTTTTTTTCCAGATAGTCGGGACGCCAAAAGCCGACAATTTCAAGGAGCGCTGTGCGACCGTCTTGATGACGAAAAGCAAAGTCGGGAATGAATACGGTATCTTTTAGATTGATGATGGCGACCTCACGCTCGATTTGCCAGTCGCTGTCGAGCTCCGCAAATCGCTCGGCAAAGGTGCGCTCCAGCAATGAGTCGTACATCGTACTATCGCGGTAGTGCGATACGAGCCCGGCACTCTCATCGAGCGGAAAAAAGCGGCGCGCGCCGTCAGGCTGAACGATCTCCGCTTCCATTTTCCAGCGTGTACAAAGCAGGAGGGCGGGCAGGAACACCGCGAGTTGTAGGCCATATTTCTGTGACATACGGAACATACTGACGGGACCGTCGAGCAGGATTTCATACCCGCTATCGAGGTCGCCCTGAATCGTATGCATCAACTGGTAGAATTTAATGAATTTGAAGAGCTGCTTGTAGCGGCTGGGAATATTGCGGAACACCGACAGCTTCATCTGGATGCAGCGATAAAGCAGCGCCTGCGCCAGCGCGACATTGTAGCGTTGCAGCAACCACTCCGTGGTCGGAGCGTCAAACCGAGTCAAGAGGTGATTCTCGTTGAGATCAGCATACAACGCCCAGGCGATCTGTTCAGGTTCGGCCTTGTACTCATGCGCAACTTCCAAAAGAACATCGTCTTTTGTCACAGGATGGATCAGGTCCGGCTGCAAAACAACGGGGTGATTTTCACGCGCCAGGGTAAAGAGCCGTTGTCGAACTTCCGCCGGAGGAGCAACACTACGCTCAATGAACTCGCAGCGGTCATCGCTTAACAGCTTCGCCAAGCCCCGTTGAATGCGATAATCGGTGCTGTCTTCCGCGTAACGATTGAGCGCATCCGTCAGTTCTCGTCGCGTTTTTCCCTCATGGTCCGAAAAAATTTCAATTAACTCTTCCGCCATGCGCGCGAAGCGCGGCGAGTCAACAGCAATGTAACGGGGATAGAGATATGGGCCTTCGTTGCGGGTCAGAAGCAGGTCGGAGGTGAGCATGCAGCACTCATAAGGCGCAAGGTGTTAAGGGTGGAGGGTGAGCGTAAATTTATTCTCTATTTTCTTTTTTGCATCTTACGTTTTACGCCTTCCGCCTTCCGCTTCACGTCTTCCGTCTTACGTTTGATGTTGCTCAATCAGGATGCGTAAAATATCGCTCACCGAAAGAATGCCGAGGAGTCGCTCGCCTTCGGTCACCAACAGCGCGCTGACATGATGTTCGTACATGAGTGTGATTGCTTCGAGAAGCGTTGCCTGCGGATTAAGACTCAGCGGCTCCAACGTCATGGCCGCCGCAACCGTCAACTCCCGTAAAGTCTGCCGGAGTTCTTCCTGATCCGGCAACAAGGGATAAGCAGGGGTAAAGAACTTGAGATCCCCGCCGGTCACAATGCCAATGAGTCGCCCTTGCTCAACCACGGGAAGTTCGTGCACCTGATATTTCTCCAGCAGGCTCAAGGCGTGTTGCAGTGAATCTCCTGGACTGACCGTCACTAGAGAGTCCACCATGACTTCGCTCACCCGTATCGTCCGGAAGCTGCGTTTCATTGACAGACCTCCTCGTTCAGCAAAACCATAGTGTCTGAGTGTGGAGCTTTTTCTCGCACAGAGCAAGCCCGGATACGGAGCGCGGAACGCTCCTTAGTAAGGAAGGGACTCCGCGCCGCACTGGATTGCGAGATGCGTTCTTCAAAAAAGAGGACTAACCAAACTATAGGCTTGAAGTTGCAGGCTATAGGGATCGATCCTGAAGTCCTTAGCCTGCGGCCTCCAGCCTATTTCTCCAGCCTATTTGTCCACAATATCTAACAAACTACCCATTGTCTCATCCGCAACTTTAAGAATTTTCAGATTTGTTTCATACGCTCGCTGTCCGACGATCACGTTCGGAATTTCCTCGCCGACCTCGACATTCGATTTCTCGACAAGCTGCTCGCCGTCAGGCGTTTGCTCCAACGCTAGTGGCCCTGGAAGCTCCAGTTTCTGAGATTTGGCAGTCACTCCTTGCGGCTGTGCGGACTCCAACAGCGCCCGACTCTTTTTAAAGCCGTCGGTATTCACGTTCGCTAGATTATTAGCGGCCACGTTTAACTGTTTTTGAAAAGCATTGAGACCAGAGAGGGAGGTATAGAAGGAGGAAATCATGGGGTAACAGGTTCCTTCTTGGAAGAGGTTGAGATTTTAGCTGCTGAGAACAACTATCGGCACGTACATACGATACTTAGGATTTTGAGACAGAACCTCTGGATGATTCTTGCAAGTGCCTATCATTGTGAAATATTTCGTAAATTTCTCCATACGTGGAGGGAGTTTTGTCCCGTAGTCTTTAATCTTCCGACAAGAGTCAGAAACGATTCGGTTGCCGGAACCGACTAGGCGAGCGCATCTTTTGGTAAATGAGATTCGCAAAGCTTCCAGCAAAACACCGTCATTGTCCGCTCACTCATAGCTCTTTTAGGACCTAACCTGTTACGCTATGGTCAAGTCGTCACTATCGTTCAGGAAGGTTTCCACACATCATGGACTTAGAACTTCTTCAGAAACAGTTACAGGATTTCGCTATTGCTCATTATGGAAAAGAAGCCGTGGTGAGCCAGGTTGAAACCATGCCTGGTCACGCCGGTCTGAGCTTCGGTTTTCGCGTCGATTATCAAGAGCACGGCCAATCCCAAAATGAATCGCTTGTCATGCGTATCCCTCCCAAAGGGGTCAAACAGAGCGGCAACACTGACGTGCTGCGTCAGGTTCCGCTGCTCAACGCACTGAAACATCACGGCGTGCCTGCCGCAACCGTTCGTTGGCACGGTAGCGACCTGCGTTGGTTTGAAGTGCCGTACATCATGGTTGAGCGGCTGCCGGGACGCACCTTTCGTTTCGCTGACCCAGATCCCTCGTTCGATCTGAGTCGGGACAAGGTGGCGCATCGTTATCGGCAAATCGTTTACGCACTGGCGCGAACGCACCAGCTCAATTGGCAGAAAGATCTGGCTGGTTGGGAGCAACCTCGTTCGTTGGAGGAAGAGATTCGTTTTTGGGACCCTATCCTAGCGAAGGGGGCGGAGCCACAGTGGATCACTCAAGGACAAGAGGTGCGTGATTTGCTGCTGCAAACACAACCACAACAAACGTCGATCGGTCTCTTTCACGGTGACTTTCAAGGATCAAACTTCTTGTTCGATGACGACACGCTGAACGCGGTTCTCGACTGGGAAATCTCCGGTATCGGCGGGCAATTGCTGGATCTCGGGTGGTTGCTTGTGTTTAGCGATTCGGAAAGTTGGACAGGGCTTTGTTCACCGATTGTTTCCGTTCCGTCCGCTGAGGAAGTCACTGCCTGGTACGAAGAAAACATGCAACGCAAAGCGCCGGATGTCGCCTGGTTCCGTGCGCTCGCCGGATACCGCTTTGGCGCGATCAGTTGCTTCAATGTGATGCTGCACCGCCGCGGGAAACGACATGATCCAGAGTGGGAAAATATCGCCCCCTCTATACCCTACTTGTTTGGTCGGGCGAAAGAGATGATTCTCGAACGATAAATCTTAACGGAAAGGAGAAGAAAAAGACAGAACAGGTCTCGCTCGGACTGTTAATTGTCTTGGGTATTCTTGTCAATCTATATGGATTGCTCGTCGTTCGCGACGTGCACCGCATTACTAACGAAACACTCCTTACTACGCAGACGCCTCTCAACGCCGCCATCCAAATCTTGCAACGCTTCAACGCCAAAGCATAGCCTTCGAACAGCAGAGTGTAAGACACAAAGAGGAGAAGCAATCTCTGTCTCTACCCATCTGTTCCTTGACGGTCGCATTTCACATTAAGGTTGATACGCATCATGTTGTCGCCGACGGCGGCTGATGTTTTCCTCCACCGTGCCAGCGGTGATGACTTCGTACAGAATCGCTTGTTTGCCTTCCCGCTTGCGGAGCACGCGCCCCAGGCGTTGTACATGCTCGCGGATCGAACCTGATCCGGAAAGAATAATCGCCACACTCGCCTCCGGCACGTTTACCCCTTCATTTAGTACTTTGGATGTCGCCAACGCCAGATAATCCCCGCGGTTAAATCCTTCCAATATCTCTTTACGCTCCTTCGTCGGCGTTTGATGAGTGATTGCTGGAATCAAAAACGCCGCGGAAATTGCATAAACAGTGTCGTTATCACTTGTAAAGATGATGACACGCTCCCGCGCGTGTTTCTTAAGGAGGAAATCAAGAGTCCGCAATTTAGCTGAGGTGCCTAACGCAAGTTTCTTCGAGCGTTGATGGGCAAGCATGGCTTGTCGCCCCCTGCGACTGCGGGCGCTCTCGCGTACGAACCGATGCCATCCCGCCAATCCGTCGAGGACAATGCCGTGGTCAACGATGAAATCGTAAAAGGTACCCCGCGCTTGCTTGTATTCTTCTTGCTCTCCAGGAGTAAGCGAGACAGTCACGCGTTCAACCACATACTCCGCCAGATACTCCCCAGCAAGTTCTTTGATGCCTTTAGCGTATACCGTTGGACCAATCAAATCGTCAAGCAAGACATGTCGACCATCAGCCCGCTCAGGCGTCGCCGTCAGACCGAGTCGATACGGCGCCAGACACATTTCCGCCGCATGGCTGAACATCTCGCCTGGTAAATGGTGACATTCGTCAAAAATCACCAGCCCCCAACGATTGCCGAGCCGATCCATGTGGTTGTAAGCGCTGTCATAAGTAGTCACAGTCAGATCTTGAGGTTCATAGTAACCGCCGCCAATTAAACCCACCTGCTCACCAAAGGCGGCGCACAGTAGGTCATACCACTGGTTCATCAGGTCGATCGTCGGCGCAACTACTAACGTTCCGCGTTGCACGGTCTCGATCACCATCTGACCGACGTAACTTTTCCCCGCACCAGTCGGCAACACAACAACACCGCGCCGTCCGGCACTCTTCCATGCTTCGAGGGCTTCGGTTTGAAATGGATGCGGCGCTTGAGTGAGAAGACTCGTCAGCTTGAGCGTGCGATACGTGGGCGCATTATTCTCGTATTGCACCACAGCTTGTTTGAACTGCTCAACAATGGTGCGGTAGTGATGCGCCTGCGTTCGCCAGCGGTCGACACGGCCATCCCACTGAAAGCATGAAGGCGGTTGAAACCCTTGCGGAGGGTCGTGCAATACTAGCGTACCGAGATCGAAGGAAAGCCGCATGGGAAAAAGAATCGAGGCAACGGAGACAAGGAGAATCGGAGAAGGAAAGAAGCCTCTTATTGCCCCGGTTCCCCGATCCTCCGGTACTCCGATTCCCTACACTACTTTCCTTTCCCGTAGCTCTGCGATCTTCGCCTCGTTGTACCCGATGCCGTGCAGAACTTCTTCGGTGTGTTGACCAAGCGCTGGCGAGAAGGAACGGATCGAGCCTGGCGTATCAGACAACTTCACCGCAATGCCGGCTTGCGTCACTTTCCCGGCCACTGGATGGTCGAGTTCTACCGCCATCTGCCTGTGCTTCACTTGTGGATCTTGGAAAACTTCCGGAACATCGTAGACCTTGCCGATACAGACATCGGCCTTGGTGAGCAGGTCAAACCATTCCTCTCGCGTCTTGGTGAGGAAAATCTTTTGCAGTTCCTGTCGGGCATGAGCATGCCTCTCATGCGGCGGCCCAGAGAAGTCACCTTCTCTCATGCCACAGTCTTTGAGATCCGGACGATTCAGCGCGTCACACAGATTCTCCCACAGCCACGGCTCCGTACAGCCGATGGTGATCATCTTGTTATCTTTGGTTTCATAGAAACTGTAGAAAGCGTGCCCGCCGCCAAAGACACCCTTGCTGCGGGCGGGAACAACTCCGTCGCCAAAATAATCGCGTACGTTCGGCGTGGCGGCAAGCAACGAAATTGTCGTATCAAGGTACGACACATCAACGAACTGTCCTTTACCCGTCCGCTCGCGCGCAAACAAGGCGAACATGATGCCGGTAACCCCGTGCATCGACGCACCGGCATAGTCAGCAATAATGTTCAACGGAATCGACGGAGGACCTTCCGTCGGCCCAATCAGGTTCGCCACGCCGGCAAGCGAGAGATAATTTAAATCGTGCGCGGGGAAATCTTTATAGGGGCCGTCCTGACCATAGCCGCTCAACGAACAATAGACGAGTCGGGGATTGAGCTTGCTCAAGGTCTCGTAATCGCCGCCCAACCTTTTCATCACGCCGGGACGAAAACCTTCGACAAGCACGTCATACGATTTAGCGAGATCTTGCAGAACCGCCTGTCCGGCGGGATCTTTCAAATTGAGCGTCAAACTTTTTTTATTGCGATTAGTGAAGCTGGTGGCGAGCCGGCGCGCCTGTTCCGGTTTTGGCGAGGCGCCCGAGCCCGCCAGCTTGCCGGACGGCGGTGCTTCGATTTTTAGCACCTCGGCGCCCATATCGCCCAACATCATCGTGCAAAACGCGCCCGGTCCCACACGGGTCAGTTCGAGAATCTTAATGCCGTCTAATGCTCCGGCCATGATTTCCCTCCTTACTACAGAGTACGTGTCGGCTGTCTTTATAAACCACTGCCCCTAGGGGAGGCTAGAGCATCACAAAGAAGAACTGGAAAGCCAAGGAAGCGCACTCATTGCTCTGCTTCTCCTCTTCTCCGTCTCTCCGATTCCTGCCTTCATTGTTCCCCCCTCCTCAATCTGCTAAGCCTCAGAAGGTGACCCCACAAGAGAAACTCCGTAAGATTCGTGAAGAACTACAGCAAATGTTCCTGGAACGCACCGAGTTGATTGACGGCGCGCTGGCGGCTCTCCTCTCCGCCCAGCACGTCATGATCGTCGGTCCGCCGGGAACGGCCAAATCCATGCTTGCGGACGAATTGTGCCGTCGCATCGATGGCGCGTCGTACTTTCAATGGTTATTGACAAAATTCACCACACCAGAGGAATTGTTCGGTGCAGTCAGTCTCAAGGCTTTAGAGACCGATGACTATCGCCGCGTCACGATCAACAAACTGCCCGAAGCGCATATCGCCTTTCTCGACGAAGTATTCAAGGCGAGTTCCTCGATCCTCAATGCGATTCTGACAATTATTAACGAACGGCTTTTTCACAATGGCCGCCAGGTCACGCCGGTTCCATTGCTAACCTTGTTCGGCGCGAGCAATGAACTTCCGGAAGATGACGAACTGCTGGCGCTCTACGACCGCTTTCTCCTCCGCTTCGTCGTCGATTATATCAACGAAGATTTCCGCTTTCTCAGAATGCTCCAGGCCAAAGAGCCTACGGAACGAACAACGCTCAGCTTGGAGGAACTACGCCACCTCCAAGCTGAGGTACAAGCGTTGTCTGTTCCGACAGCCGTGCTCCGTGGTCTTACCGACATCCGCCGAGAGCTGCAAAAAAAGAATATCGTGGCGTCGGATCGTCGCTATCGACAAAGTCTTGGTCTGCTCCAGGCGTTAGCGTACCTAAGCGGTCGGCAGGCTGTCGTAGAGTCTGATCTGTTCTTCCTTGAACATGTGTTGTGGAAAGATCCGAGCGAGCGTGGCGAGGTCCACAACGCCATTCATAGCCTGATTCATGGTTATGAAGATGAAGTGCAAGAACTCCTCTTTCAGACTCGTGAGTTGCGGGATTACGCGGAGCGGCACTGGGAAAGCAAAGAACAGCAAGCGCGCGCCGTTATCGAAGCGCATACCAAGATCCGCCATATTCTGAGCAAAATTGAAGAAATCACCCGAAAAGTGGGGGAGATCGGCCGCCCGCTCGAAAAGGTTGAAACCGTCCGCGGCGAAATCCAAGCAATTCAACAACAACTGCTCAGCAAAATTTAGCGTCGCTCTGTAACTGAGCGATACCACCCTGGAGCCTTGATTTTCAGAAAGGACGCCATGAAGTTTCCGTCAATCGACACGAACGCCCATTCTCCTGCTTCTCTCGCGGCTGTAAAAGGTCCGTGGACACAAGCGGCGCGGCAATATGCGCTTGACCAGGCGGTGGAAAGCCATTATCGCACTTACTTTGGCCGGGCGATGAAACAGCGCAATTGGTCACCGTGGCATGACCTCCCGTTCGACGAAATGCGCGAACGAAGTCATCAATTGAGTGAGGACACGCTCAATCTTATTGAAGGGTTCCTCGGCGTGGAGGAGCATGTAGGAGATTACGTGCAAGAAGGGCTCGAGATGTTTCACAATAATCGGACGCGGCGTAATATGCACCTCCAATGGGGAGCGGAAGAAGCAAAACACAGCGTCGCTTGGGAACTCGTCCTACAATACTCACAAGCCCGCACCGAGGAGCAGCTTGCCGCGTATCTGAACAAAGTGCGCGAAACACGCTGGCAACCGCAACAACATTCAGGCATTGAGACCCCACTAGGCAGCACGGCTTATGCAATGGTGCAAGAACGGGCAACGTTTTTTCACTACCAGGAAGTACGGTTACGCATTCGCAAGGAGTACGGATTGCCTCCAGCGCCGACTCCTGAAGAGCGACAACGCGGCTATGAGATCGGCGCCTCGGAAGCATTTCGGCTCGTCGGGCAGGACGAAGCCGCTCACCATGGACTGTTCCTCCGTATCGTGCAGAGCGCCCTTAAATATTTGCCGTCGTTGACGTGCGACACGCTCGCGCAAGTCTTTGCGGGCTTTGAGATGCCGGCGTTGCGTTTCCTGCCGAACTCGAGAGCGTTCTTGCGCGCGATCAAACGCACAGGTCTTTACAGTAGCAGCGTTCATAAGGAAAAAATCCATGATCCGCTGCTGAAATCGCTAGGCTTGGATGATCATCAGGCATTTGAAAGAGCGGTACACCTCTCTCACGCGCTTCCGCCTCATCTCGATCCGGATCACACCAAACTGTGTCGGACAGGAGAATGGGAGATTACTCCAGCGCAACTTTCGGCGAGCGCATAAAAAGGAAAAACTCCATGGCCAGGCGCCTGCCAACCAAGAAGAAGTCTCAATTTGTTCTGCCGCCGCCGCTGCCTATTCCACAGAACACAAACTGGATTGAAAGTGACTCGTACGACCGCACGGCGTATCAGAAACTGCGAGCGGATTCTCCGTCACTACAAGCGCTGGAAGAGAGCGGCGGGGCGCTTGTTCCTCGCTTTGATGCCTTGTTGCAAGATCTCTTCTGTTCCCTCTTCAAATACAATGTCATCTTTCAGCAAGAACAGGAAGTAGCGCCAAGCGCGACGTTGAACCGACAGTTAGTGTCGGCGCTTCATCAGGGAGAACTCGGTCAACTCTTGCGTGAAGCCACGATCTTAGACGAAAGTAAAGCCGGACTGGCGACCGTTCTTCTTGGCGAAGGCGCGCTTCGTCTTCTCAAATCCGAAAAACCTTTGACCCGTCGCGACCTACTCGATCTCTGGAACATGCAAAAACAAGAAGAGATCGTGCAGGAAAAGATCGACGAAGCCAACGACGCAAAGGAACTCACCAAAGATCTGGCGAGGCAGAGCGAGTTTTCCAAGGATGCGAAAGAGTTGCTTGAGCAAGCGGCGAACAAACTCGCCAGTGAAGCCCGCGCCGAAGAAGCGCGGTTGCGGCGCCAAACGAAGCAATTGCACGAAGATCTTTCACGCACGCAAAAGGAAACCGAAGCGCGCTTTCTCAAAGAAGCGATCAACGTCACGAAAAATCTCGACGACGCCGCGCAGGAGGCCGAATCCTGGAGCCTCACAATCGGCGGCGGTTATAAATCCTCGCCGGGACAACAAATTGAATTAGGCAAACATTTGGCCGGTAACGACAAACTGAAGAAGCTGGCGCAGATGGTAGGGAGGATGAAGGAACACGCGCTGGCGCTGCGGCGGAAGATTTTTGAGCGGACGAACGAGGAACTGTTTGAAGTCAGCCTCGGCGCGGAAATCAGTCGCCTGTTGCCGCACGAGTTAGTCGCTCTCCATCACCCTATTCTACGGAAGGATTTCACCCGCCGTTTCGTTGAGAACCAACTCTTATTGTACGCTCTGCGGGGAATTGAAGAAAAAGGCAAAGGACCAGTAGTGGTCTGTTTGGATGGTAGTTCATCCATGATAGGCGACAAAGAAATCTGGGCGAAAGCGCTGACGCTCACGCTGCTGGAGATCGCCCGCCGGCAACGCCGCTTGTTCCGCGCCATTTGTTTTTCTTCAGCGGACACTCCTTTACAAACGTTTAACCTCAACCCACGAGAACGATACGAAGTTGAAATGGGTCAAGTCATGGAACTCGCCGAGTATTTCCCCGGCGGCGGCACGGACTTTGAGACGCCCCTGAACGCCGCGCTCGACTGTTTGAAGCAATCACGGTTCAAGCGAGGGGATATCGTGTTTATTACCGACGGCGAGTGTCAGGTGCGGCCAGAGTGGGCGGAACAATTCTGCGCAGATAAAGAAGAAATGGGATTTTCGTTATTCTCGATCCTAATCGACGTTGGTTCCAGCTCGATGAGCGCATTACAAGAATTTAGCGATAAGATCACGACTGTCTCCCGGCTAACCAGTGAGGGCGTGAAGGACTTGTTCGTCAAATTGTGATAGAGGGCGAAGGTATGGGTGCATCGCGCATTTCTATTGATCGAGAGAAAATTGCTGATTTTTGTCGTCGATGGAAGGTCACTGACCGTTCCATCAGATAAAAAATGAGGTCCCGTATGGCCAAAAACGTTTCGGTCTGTCTCTCCTTCGACTTCGACGCCATTTCCGTTTGGATCGGCACGATGCGCGCGAAGTCGTTAAGCGTCACCTCCCGCGGCGAATTCGGCAAGGTAGGAACCGAACGTTTACTGGATACGCTCAAACGCTATGACATTCCTTCGACGTGGTTCGTTCCCGGCCACACGATCGACACTTTTCCCACCACCGTCCAGCAGATTGTGGAGGCTGGACACGAGATCGGCCATCATGGTTACTGTCACGAAAATATCGGAGCATTATCTCCGGATGAGGGGCGCCATGTCATGGAACGCGGTAGTGCCTGCGTTCGCCGTCTGACAGGAAAAGATCCAGTAGGCTTTCGCAGTCCGGGTGGAAGTTTGACACCGCAATTGCTGGCTTTTCTGCTCGAGTTTGGTTTTTTGTATGACTCAAGTTTGCTGGGTGACGACTTTACTCCATATTATTGCCGCGAGGGAGACGAAATCCATACCAATGGGCCATATGTTTTCGGTACAGCAGTTGATCTTGTTGAACTTCCGTTCGACTGGAGCCTCGATGATTGGCCTTATTTCAACATCAATTGGCGGGATCATCACGTGGGTTTGCGCACTCCGGACGAGGTGTACAAGATCTGGGCGGCGGATTTCGATTTTCTTTATCAGCGAATGGGTTCAGGGGTGTATACGTTGACCATGCACCCGCAGGTGATTGGTCGCGGTCATCGCATCCTCATGCTGGAGCGTTTGATCGAATATATGAAAGGGCATGAAGGCGTGACTTTTAAGACGATGGCGCAGGTAGCGACAAAATGGCGGCAGGGGAATCCGCTTCATGGAACCGCGTCGTGAAGCCTGGACAATGCCAACAGATAAACGACCAGCACGTCGCACTAAAACCAGCTGGAAGAATGTACTATGGCTAAAGTTTTATCCATCTCCGAAGTCAAATCCCATCTCCCCGAACTTATCATTGGCGTAGAAGAGCGGGAGGAAGAAATTGTAGTCACTCAGAAAGGGAAACCCGCTGCAATATTAGTGAATTATGCCGAGTATGAGCGACTAAAGGAAACCCTTGATGTCCTCAGCGATCCATCTTTAATGCAACAGATTCGGAGTAGCAGGCGGTTTTACGCTGAAGGGGGGAAGGGATTGTCGTTCGAGGATGTTTTCGATGAATCGCTCTTGCCAATGAAGAAGACCAAGAAAAAGTAATGGCGTTTTTTCGGCCAGATATCCCTCCTGAGGTAGCCGAGGTATCCGCCATCTTCCTCACTCCCCAGTTTGCTGCACGATGAAGGGAGCGCAGAGTTTCATTAGAGCGAATTTACATGCTTTGCGCAGGTTGGCGATCGTTTGCAATGAAGCCGGTCGTAATGCGCTAGCTGGCCGTCCTTCTTGTCTGTAGGTTTTATGGAACGTTTTCATCTGTTCCTGAGGAAAAGCAAATTCAATGGTAGCCTTGCAATTCATCTCGTAATTTTATTGAGGTTGCTCACAACAACAAGAATAGAAGTGAACAAATATGAACAACCTACTCTACTTAGCCATTCCGGAACTCGCACAATTCCTCTCTAATGCGCTACCACGGTTAAGCGATGACTGGTGGTCCAAGAATGTACTCCCTATGCTCTCATTCCAACAGCAACGTCAGGTCACAGAGAAAGGATTTCACGAACTCAAAGACCTTGATTTTGCCGCCCTTTTGCGAGTGTTAGACCAAAACTGGTTTGATTTATCTGAAATCGTCGCCCTTCCAAGGGAGGCTCGCAGTTGGGTCAAAGAACTCCAAACGGTGCGAAACAAATGGGCACATCTCGCAGCACGAGAGATACCCCCGAGTGAAATGTATCGAGATGCAGATACGCTCTCCCGTATTTTAGAGATAATTCAAGCAAGCCCCGAATGTCTAAAGAAGATCGAATCATTCAAGAGCGAGATGTTGAGCCAAATCGCTAGCCCGAGGCAAGAGCAAACGAAACTAGACCAATCGCTATCACAACTTTCTCCGGCAGCGAGTTCGGATTCGTCGATCCCCACTAAGAGGGTTAGTCTTTTTTCGGTCGGTGAACTCGTTTCTCTTCGCTCAAACCCAGAAACGGTCGTTCCCATTATCGAGGTGCTTCCAGCAGTCTCGGGAGAGTGTCGCTATCGAGTCTTTCAAAACGGAGCCAAGACGACTTACTATGAGAGTCAACTTCAGGCGCTTGCTTCTCAGATCAAGGAGGGGAAGCTGCTTTCCGTTGAGGAGCTTCATGCCTTCCTGACCAGCATACAACTGACTTCTCCTTCGACAGCCAATCTGTACTCGCTCCGAGCGGGGCGGGTAAAATTCGTTCCCTACCAATATCGCCCTGTACTGAAACTCATCCGCGCGGACCGACCACGAGTTCTCATTGCAGATGAGGTTGGCGTTGGCAAAACCATTGAGGCTGGCCTTATTATCAAGGAACTGAAAGCGCGGACGGACATCAACTCCATCCTCATTATCTGCCCAAAGGCGCTTGTGGCCGAGCGGAAATGGTTTCTGGAAATGAAACGTTTTGACGAGCGCTTTACCACACTTGACGGTCAGCTCTTACGGCATTGCTTGCAGGAGACCCACTTAGAAGGAGAGTGGCCTGAACAGTACTCCAAGACTATTTTGCCCTTTTCTCTTTTTGACTCTGACCTATTAGTTGGCCGCTCTCATCGAGCCAAGAGCAAAGACCTTGGGCTTGTCAACCTCGACCCATCCCCGAAGTTTGATCTGGTCATTGTGGATGAGGCGCACCACATCCGCAATACAGAAACGTTTCTGCATCAAGGAGTCCAGTATTTCTGTGATAACGCGGAGGCCGTAATCTTTCTGAGCGCCACTCCTGTTCAACTTGGGAGTGAAGATCTTTACACGCTCCTCAACGTACTTCGCCCCGACTTAGTCATCGACTCGGTTAGCTTCAATCAGATGGCGGAACCCAACCGCTATATCAATGCCGCCATACAACATTGTCGGGAGGTAAAGGAGCACTGGACAAAAAAGGCCAGGGCTTCCCTTGCTGGCGCTGCACAGACTGAATGGGGCAGGACCTTTTTGCGAGAGGCTCCGACGTTCCAGAAGATCTACGATCAGTTATTTGAAGAAGTCATTGCTGACGAGAGTCGTATCGAGGTGATTCATACGCTGGAAGAGCTGTATACCTTTAGTCCGCTGATCAATAGGACTCGAAGACGTGACATCGGAGAATTTACCACTCGCAAGCCAGAGACCATTGCGGTCGAATTTACCAAGCTTCAGAAAGAGTTTCATGATGGTCTGCTCGACGTCATTCAACGGATTTTGGCATTCTGTCATGGCAATCAAAACGTCAAGTTCATGATGACGACCATAAGACGCCAAGCCGCCAGTTGTCTTTATGGTCTCGTCCCTCTCTTGCAGGGCCTGCTCTCAGGCAAACTGGACAAGCTTGAACTGCTAGAGGCCTCAGACAACGACTCGGATCTAGACCTTTCCTTCGTAGAGCAGATTCGATCCGATATCGCCCTATTGCTTGACCAGGCAAAGAGATTAGACCTTTATGACCCAAAGGTTGAAGCGTTCACTCAGACGATTAAGGACAAGCTGAAACTTCCAAACAATAAAGCGTTAGTATTCAGCACGTTTCGCCATACGCTCTCATATCTTTCAGTCCGGATGCAGCAAGAGGGCTTTCGGTATGGGTTAGTGCATGGTGGTGTCCCAGACGAAGAGCGAACGGAGTTAAGAAGGCGATTCGGTCTTGAAAAAGACAACCCGGAAGCGCTCGACATCTTATTATCGTCGGAGGTAGGCTGCGAAGGGCTTGATTTCCAGTTTACTGACTGCCTTATCAACTACGATCTTCCCTGGAATCCGATGCGCATTGAACAACGGATCGGCCGTATCGACCGGTACGGACAGAAAAGTGAGTCAATAGCGGTCATTAACCTTATCACCCCTGGAACTGTCGATGCTGAGATTTACGAGCGCTGTCTCCTGCGTATTGGCGTTTTCCAACACGCCATCGGAGGCAATGAAGAAATACTGGGCGAGATCACGAAAGAACTTCATGACATCGCAGAAAGCTTTGAACTAACCCCC
>JBFWZL010000093.1:0-15163 GCA_050185455.1 Binatia bacterium
GCCGCCGCCGCTATCAGACCCAGCGATCGTTAATGCTTTAGTTACAATCATGTCCCTATTGTCTGACAAGGAAGAGGGCAAGAGTCAACTCCAAGCCACCGGCGGTCAATGGCCAGTTCTCGGACGGGGCGGGAGGGAATTCTGTTACCTATTGTGAATGACAGGAGAGTTCAGGGAGTCTTCAAACGCCGCCCCAAGATTTTTTCCTCGTTAAACGCGAAGTGCTGAAAGCGAGAATCCTCTTTACGGAAACTCTCGCATTTGTCCGACGTGAAGGCCCTGCCCAGCAGAGAAGCGACCAGCTTTGAGTTCTGCAACCAACTCAGACACGGTTGAGACGGTCCGTTCCAAGATTGTTACCGCGCAGCCAATCGATTGCGCGGAATGACTGTCGCTCCCCCCGAGTCCCTTTAGCCCCATTTGTTGCGCGACCGCGTGGGCATACAGGTTTTCTTGTTCCGAACAGGCGCCGTTCACGATTTCGACCGCATCGACGTACTGCAGCACCTCCAACGCCTTGGAGCCTGAAACCGGGTCGTCTACATCGATCGGTGGCGTTTTATGAATAAATTGAAAACGCGGATCGAGCTTATAACGAAACGGGTGGTTAGCGATGAGAAATCCGCCAACGTCATCCACGACGCGGCGCAACTCTTTCACCTTGTAAATGCCGCCGATGTATTGGTCGAGGCCAAACGTCCCAACGTGTCCCCACTCGGTCGTGACTTCGATCCCGCGGAACAATGTGACACTTCGTTCCCGGGCATAATCTTCGATTTGCGGATCTTTCCAGGCGTTATCGTGCTCAGTAATACAGATCCCATGCAGGCCAATCGTCTGCGCCTGCTCAATCATGGCAAACGGATCAAGATTGCTGTCAGCGCTTCCACGCGTCGTGTGCGTATGAAAATCAACGTACATCACAGTAGTCTCTCCAGTCTCCGTGTTCCACGGGGAGGGTTCTCTATACCGTCTTCACCGCCATGGGGCAAGGGAGTAAGGAGAACGTGGTCTTCTCGAAGAGCTCAACTCTCCCCTTCGACAGAAATGCAACGACCAGCTAGAGAAAGATAGTGATATTTTCACTTGAGTGTCGAGAAGGGAGTAAGTGCCCATGAATCAGCTCTACGGCATGGGGATTACGGGGCTTTCTGTCATGTTCGCTGCGTTAGTTTCAGGCTTCCGCCTGAAACCATATATTGACGCTGGCATGGAACGTACGCCAATGACGTTTGCTGCTTACCCTGCAGCTATCGCCGCCGCCATCGCGGTCCCTGTCGTGTTGTCCATCCGTTGGTGGACACGCAAAAAAACCATAGACCTCGGCCCTATTTCGTTTCCCGGTAATCTTTCCTTTATCGCTCTGGGTTGCCTCCTGTATATTCTCATCGCTATTTTGTTCTTTCCCTATCAACCCACTTCACCCCCGCCTATGGACAAGCCTGCCAGCATGCAACATGTAAGTCTCTTGCCACAGTAAAAAACTCCATAATGCAGCCGATACTTTTATCTGTCGGTTTCTGAACGGGGGAACGGTTTTTGTATGGCGCAGCCAATACCAATGTGGTGGAAATTTTTTCGCTTGAAATCATTCAATGCCGACACTCGTGCAAATTTCGCTAAGGAAATCAGCGAATCGGGAGATCTCCGTCTGATCACAAAGCTCGCCGGAGCGGTAAAGGATGATGATCTCTACACAATTCGCCTGACTGCCATTATCGCGCTTGGTAATCTCCGCGACCCAAGCAGCACAAACACCTTAATCGAGGCGTTAAGCGATCCGTCCCCCGCTGTACGTGTGGCCGCGGCAAATGCCTTAGGCGCTATTGGCAATCGAAAGGCCACGGAGGGCCTACGCTCTCTTCTCCGTGACTTACACAATGAGCAGGCGCGCACCGCGGCGATTAATGCACTGGGAAAACTGAAGGATCCGGCGGCCGTCTCTGATTTGCTCGAAATCGCTAATGACGAAGGCGACGCTTGGGCTGTCCGTAAGGCGTCGGTCGAAGCGCTCGGTGAAATCCGTGACTCTCGCGCGGTGGACTCATTAGTAAACACACTAGGTGATCAATACGCCACTGTTCGTGAGGCTTCAGCCTTGGCTTTAGGAAAGATCGGAAGCAATCAAGCGACCCTACCGTTGCTAGCGACCCTCGATACCTCGTCGTTGTGGGCGTTACGAGTCGCCGCCGCCAACGCTCTAGGGGCGATCCGCGACCGTCGCGCCACTCCTCCACTCAGCAGCGCGCTGAGAGATCGCTATGCCGCTGTTCGGGAGGCTGCGGCTGGGGCTTTGGGTAAGCTTGGTGATCCGGACGCGGTTGACCCGCTCATCGGCTCATTGGATGATCCAAACGGCAATGTGCAGGAAGCCGTCATGCTCGCGCTTGACCTGCTTTCAGAAGATCTTCCGCAAACGACCTATCAACGTATCCAAGCAGCAATCAACAGGAGACGGCGGGCGCTGATCGACACGCACGAGCCATATATCATGGCGGCTATTATGCACAAAAATGCCGCCCAGAAAGCGTACCAGGTTATTGAGCGGATTCTGACCAAACATGGCGTGCGTTTCGACGGCGATACGCTCAACGATATTCTTACGCTCGGTAATCCGGACACACGTAACGAATTGCCGCTGACCGATCCGCGCTGGGAAGAAAATCTCACGAAACCTGCCAGTCCTGATAAAGTGCATGAACTTGCTCAACAGGCGATCAACCAGCGAAAATAAAACGGAAGAGAGGGGAAAGAAAGAAGGAAGGTGCAAAACGGGAGGTGGGAGAAGGCGAAGGTAGGGGAGGTTCATTTGACGCCGTACGCCTCGCGATTCACGTCTCACCCCCCCCTCTCGCGTTTTTTTCTTACCCCCTTGTTTCCCTAAAAGTTTCACAGGTATCTTTTCCTGCATTACGTTCTGGAGGTCTGTCTGAGAGGAGCTATGCAGAAAAATCGACGAGAAACTTTTTTGGCTCTTGCGGGAGAACTCGCTGACGATTTCGCCACTCGCGCCGCGGCATACGATCAAGACGGCGCCTTTCCTTTCGAGAATATCGCCCGTTTGAAAGAGACTGGGTACACGGCTCTCGTCATTCCCGAAGAACATGAGGGGTTAGGCGCGGATTTGGTGGACTTTTGCCTATGCCAGGAACGCCTGGCGCAGGGGTGTGGCGCCACCGCGCTTGCGATCAATATGCATCTCTTTGGGCTCGGCTCGATGGTGGAGCGCGGCGACATTGTTCGTCCTCAGGCCCAACACTTTCTCCAAGCTGTGGGACAAGAACGCAAGATTATGGGCGGCGGCATCACTGAACCGGAAACTGGTGGAAATTGGGGTCTCTTCGTTTCGCGAGCAGTAAAAGAGGGAGACTCCTATGTCCTCAATGGACGGAAAATTTTCACCAGCTTAGCCCCGGTGATCGATCTGTTCATGGTGATGGTGACAGTACAAGACCCCGATGCTGGGCTCCTTGGCGGCACTTTTCTCGTGCCGCGAGGAACACCAGGGTTAGAAATTGTGGAAACCTGGAACGCTATGGGCATGCGCGGTACGGCCAGTCACGATCTGGTCATCACTGACTGCCGCGTACCGCTTGACCATGCGATTCGCCTCCGGCGGATCGGAGAGATTTTACCCGAGGATGTTAGCCTTTTTGCTTGGTTCTCCTTGAGCATTGCCTCAATTTACACCGGCATTGCCATCGCCGCCCTTAATTTCGCTAAAGAGTTCTCAGAGCGCCATCAACCGATGCCTCTGCCCCGGCCCATCAAGTATCTCCCCGGCGTGCAATTCACCGTCGCGGAAGCTGAGATCGTGCTCGCCGCAACCCGTGCGTACACCCTTGAAACCGCAAAGGCTTGGGTTGGTGGAGAAGATTTTTCCGGAGAGGATGGACTGCGACGCGTCTGTATGCCGAAATACTTCGCCACCAATAACGCTATTCGCATCGTTGATATGGCGATGGAGGTTGTCGGCGCGGTCGGATTCCTCAAAAAACATCCATTAGAACGCTACTACCGTGACGTCCGTGCAGGCGTGAACCATCCGTTTTCTAATGCGCGCATGCGCGAGTTGGTTGGGAAAAACGCGCTCGGCATCAAACTCTTGGAAATGCCGCGCTGGTAAGCATCGGAGAGGTGCGCCACTCTGCGCTCCGAGGGATGGAAAAATGAAAAGAGACCTCACTGCCGAGTTTCGCAATCAACCTGAACCGTTTTCTACTCTTGTTGGGCTTCAAGTTGAAGAAGTGCGGCAAGACTACTGTCGCATGCGTTTGCCGTTTCGGCCCGAGCTGCGCACTTCTGGAGAGGTCGTCCATGGCGGCTCCATTGCCACGCTCATCGATACGGCTGCAGTCGCCGCCGTATGGTCTGATGTTGACCCTAGAGTCACACGCGGGGCCACAGCGAGCCTGACGGTCAATTATTTAGCGACGGCACAAGGCGTAGATCTCATTGCTGAAGCCTCTGTCATTCGTCGTGGCCGTAGCGTGGTATTCGTTGATGTTGACGTCTTTTCTCCAACAAACGAACGTATTGCCAAGGGAGTAGTAACGTACAAGTTGGGGTACGGGAGATAAGGAGTTAGTTATCAGTAGCCAGTAAGACAATCCTCAGCGCTACGGACAGTTGGCTGCCCGTAGCGCTGCAACTGAGACACCCTCAAACTTGAGTGCGAATTTCCTCCAAGACCGGTCCGACATAAGAGAAGCAGCGCTCGGGATCTTCACTCATCGGAAAGTGCCCTAACCCAACCATTGTCTGATATTTGGCTCCTTTAATCCGTCGCGCCAGTTCAGCGGACATGTCCGGTGTGCTCGCCCAGTCATACTCACCGGTGAGTAGATAGACGGCAACTTTGGAAGTGTCGATTTGCTCGGCGGTCTGAGACAGGTCATGATCGACGGAATAATAAAAGAGATCACCTTTGAAGACCGGCGGCGCTCCCTGACTATACACCCAACAGGTTTCACGTCTGAACTTCTCAGGACTGGTGGGTGACATGATGCCAAACATAGAGCTGGACTTAAACTCATTGCTGACACGAGGATGATTCCACGCGTCGCGGTAACCACCAGGCGTGGCAATCGCGGCTTCGAGCCCAATCACCGCGCGAAATTCGTTGGGATAGTACAAGGCGAGGTCCGTCGCGAGATGTCCGCCTATGGAACTACCCATATAGATTGGTCGGTCAAGTCCTAATTCATGGCTCAATGTCACCGGCACTTTCATCAAGAAGTCTTTAGTGAGCTTATACTCTTCCTTCCACCATTCTTTCTCCGTCGGGGGCACGGATTTTCCATGATAGGGAAGATCGTAGGCAATCATGCGAAAATGTGGCGCGAGGCGATCATTTTCCAGAAAGTGTCGCCACTGTCTCCCATCGGCTCCGGCGGTATGCTGCATGAGCAGAGGAATGCCTGCACCGTGTTCCTCAAAGTAGACACGGTATTCAATACTATCGATGGTCAAATAAACATATCGGCCAATTACTTTGTCAAAACGCGCCATGATGAAAACCCTCCGCAGTCAGTTTGCGAGTGTACGCATGATATCGAAGAGGCGGCGCACCGCCGGATAGTAAGCGTAGAGACTCTCCATATCCCCACCTACTTTGAACCCGTGATGCGCAGTCGCCCCCCACAGGTCCACATAGAAAGGCTTGGGAATCCGTTCGAAAAACTTTTGCCAATCCCCTGCGGACGCTGACACGATGATATTAACCGGCGTCAGAAAAGCGAAGGCTTGATGGCCAGTCACCACCTCGGCGATCTGCCCTTTTTCGATGCGGATCAATAAGGCTTCATTCCCCATCTCCAAGCGAATAGCAGTATCCCAGAACCGCGCGGTAAGACGGAACTCTGGATCACCATTTGCAGCTTCCTGTAGTTTGGAGAGTGACTTGTCCATGATTTCTTGTGCCTCCTCTACACTGTAGTTTTACCATATCATTCCACAGGAAAAAGCAACAGTGACGGAACGAAAGCAGTCCGGCCCTGGAACTTCACCGGAATATGATTGGGGATGAAATATGCCGTCCCAGCCCTGCGCTAAAGCAGAAGCAAGGCATCCGTGAACAGCTCTTCCGTTGCTCACGGGGGAGAAATGGTTTCCTCCCTATGGATGGATTGTGTCGTTGAGACACAGCGGGCCCCTTATACTTAATACAAGGATTTTTCATCGTTTTTCCCTTCATTCAGAGGCTCAGTGTTCTTACAATGGAAACAGGAGGTACTATATATGCCTGTACCATTTTTCCCTTTACTTGGAATGTCTGATCATCTGATGCTCCTTGATCCCAGGGTTATCTTCACGCCACTGACGTGTGGTTTGGTATTGCTCGCGAGTCTCTGCGGACTCGGGATCGGCGTGCTTCTTGCCCGTACGCGTGAGGTTCCGAAACGAATGAATGTGCGTCACTCGGCGTCACCCTCGCTTCCAAAAGCCGCCTAATCCCCAGCTCAGGTATTATTTGTGGGTAACACCAGCAGAATTCTTATCTCCGCACCTTTCTAGTACCGCTAGCATGTGTTCGGGTGGTAGCGCCTTGGCGGCAACGGGTGGTTTATTAGTGTAGAGCGGTATGGTGATGGCGCGCGCGTGCAGATGTAACGGAATGGTTGGTTTTTTTTCGTTACTGTAAACTGGATCGCCCAGCACAGGGCATCCCAGCGCTGCGCAATGGACGCGAATTTGATGGGTGCGGCCCGATTTGGGTTTCAATTCTAACCAAGTGATCCCCTCCACCGTTCCTAGTGTACGATACTCCGTCACGGCAGGTCGGCCATCGGACGCCGTCATCATTTTCCAGCCGTCTTTGTTGGTAAACTTCTTAAGCGGGAGGTCGATCGTTCCCTGGTCTTCAGGCGGTTCTCCGGTAACAATCGCCCAGTAGACTTTCTCGATCCGCCCCGCTGCAAACAGCTTACCCAGCTTGCGGAGCGCTTTCGGGCGCCTGCCCAGCACCAAACAGCCACTGGTGTCACGATCGAGCCGGTGGGCAAGTACGGGCGGACTCGGCAAGCCGAACCGCAACGCATCGAAATACATCTCTAGATGAGGCCCGCCCTTCGGCCCCGCATGCACTGGAATCCCTGCTGGTTTGTCTATAATCAACATCATTTCGTCACGGAATAAGAGTCGGTTTTGTATCGCTTCGGGGGTCATGTTTATGAATTCTTGCAGGAAGGTTTAAAAACTCACGGTTCGCTTCTTGTCAACGGTGATTACCCAGTATCTTCTGTCGACTTTGGATATACGAGGCGAGCGCCAGCGATTACAAAGCCATGAGCTGGAGGAGCCCTACGATGATAGTTTTCATTTGACGCTTCCTTCTCCCCTTGTCAACCGACGGGCCTTTATCGTACATACATCGTCTATAAGAGGAGAGTGCACTATGAAACTTTCCTACACCGCTCTGAAAACATTTCGTGACTGCCGCTTCCGGTATCATCTCCGCTACAATCGTGGGCTCCCAACCCGCCCGCGGCCAGCGGCGCGATCGTCTAAGGCTCTACACGGAGCGTTACATCTCTTTCATTATGGCCTCAAGAACCTGGACACAGGACAGACAGCGATCTTCTCGCCTTCGGCCATCTCCCTTGATACGCTCCTCGCCCATTTCAGAGGCTACTATGATAACCCGACCAGGCCCTTAACAAGAGAACAGTACGAGGAGGGTACAGCAATCCTCACCCGGTACTGGGAGGCGCATCGTGGCCAGTTTCCAACCCCTTATTTGTTAGAAGAGAAGTTTGCTCTGCATGTTGGGCCGTTTGCATTTGCCGGACGTTTCGACCGCGTAGACGAGACGACAGCCGGCTATGAGATCATCGATTACAAACTCTCACACCGTAGTCCGCTCCCGCCCGATCCGCTCCAGCTCGACGTCTATCAGCTCGGTTTTCATGCCAAGACGGGTGAGGAGGCTAAGAAGCTGTCATTCTACTATCTGCGCATTGGAGAGAAGGAAAGCGTCGAAGCGGATGAACTCAAGGCTGTGCAGATCCGGGTGCGGGCACTGTGTCGAGACATCAGCCGCGAGCAAGAGTTTCGTCCACACGAAGGAGCCTGGTGCTCCACGTGTGATTTTCAGGAGTTCTGCCCGGCTAAAGGGAAGAAACCGAGACCGCTTCCCCCCTCAAGACGCGAGACGCAGCTTGGTTTTGACTTCAATGTTTAGCATTGCTTTTGTCTGTTTTGTCGGGTTCTTCCCTGGGATGTACTGATCTCTCTGTGGTCGTTTCTCTTGCAAACGGTCTGGTCCCATCGCTGCTCCCCTATATACGGAACACACCGAATTTTAGGAGAACGGAACGCCTTCCCGTAGGGGCGACCGGCCGGTCGCCCCTACGATCTCAAATCTTGGCGTGGCTTCCGCATGGATCTACTTAACGACGAGCCCTGCGCAGTCCCCTTGTTCGCGCCAACGAGCGAGCATTTCGTAAAAGGCCACCGCGCCTTCAGGGTACTGGCTCTCAAGGAAGCCCTGTCCCTCCCTTTTTCCCTCACCATTGTAGTATCCAGGCGTGCAGACGTCCTGGTATGCGGTCATGAAGGTCGGCCCGGTCACCAGCTTCACCCACTCAACCTCGGCCTCGGGGGTGGGCTCCACGGACTTCGCCGCGTGAGCGCTCACCTGCGTGATGATATGGGCGATATGGTTGGCCTGTCCGTTCAGCATGTAGGTGAAGTTCGGCGCCAGGCCGGTCTGAGTGAGCCCCATGTGGAAGAGGTTGGGGAAGCCGTGGCTCAAGAAGCCGTGGAAGGTTTTCATCCCCTTTGCCCAGTAGTCGGAGAGAGACACGCCACCTCTACCGTACACCTCAAACTCGGAGCGCCGCGTGTACGCTGTCCCGACCTCGAAGCCCGTCGCGTAGATCAGGCAGTCCACTTCGTACTCGACGCCGTCCACGACCACTGCGGTTTCAGTCACACGTTCTACACCCTTTCCCTTGGTGTTCACCAGCTTTACGTTGGGCCGGTTGAAGGTGGGCAGGTACTCGTCGTTGAAGGTCGGGCGTTTGCACCATTGCCCGTACCATGGTTTGAGCGCCTCGGCCGTCGCCGGATCGCTCACGATCGAGGATACGCGACCGCGAATCTCGTTCATCTTTTGATAATCGGCGATCTCCGATAAGTATGCCTTCGCTTCGTCGGAAAGATCCGATTGCTCTTTGCCTGACATCAGCTTGGCGAGATTCTTGAACAGGCTCGTCCACTTGTCACCCACCAGATCTTCCTCGACAGGGAGCCCGGACAGGATGGCGCAGAAGTTGGTGTTCCGGTAGTCTTGCCATCCAGACTTGAGCGTCTTCACCCATTCCGGATCGGTGGGTTTATTGCCGCGTTCATCCACTGAGGACGGGGTGCGCTGGAACACGTAGAGCTGCTTTGCATACTGGCCGAGATGCGAAACGCACTGAATCGCGGTGGCTCCGGTCCCGATAATGCCCACGCGTTTGTCCTCGAGCTTGTGCAAACCACCGGTGGTATCGCCACCAGTATAGTCGTAGTCCCAGCGGCTCGTGTGGAAGGTGTGTCCTTTGAATTTCTCTATCCCAGGGATTGCCGGCAGCTTGGGCCGGTTCAGCGGTCCACTCGACATGATCACAAAGCGTGCCTCGAAGACGTCACCGCGATCGGTGGTGATCGTCCAACGCCCTGTCTCCTCGTTCCAGCACGCCTCTTTGATCTGCGTTTGGAAACAGGCCTTCTCATAGTGGTTGAAGTGTTTCCCGATCCGCTGGGCGTGTGCAAAAATTTCTGGCGCGAAGGAGTATTTTTCTTTCGGGATATAGCCGGTCTCTTCGAGCAGCGGCAGATACACGTAAGATTCGATATCACACTGGGCGCCGGGATAACGGTTCCAGTACCAGGTCCCGCCAAAATCCCCGGCCTTCTCAATGATACGCAGGTTGGTGATCCCGACCTTTTGCAGCCGCGCCGCCGCTAGGAGGCCGCCAAAACCTCCACCGACAATCAACGCGTCGAGTTCCTCATGAATCGCGGGGCGCGTGAAGCCTGGCTTCACATAAGGGTCTGCATTGTAGTGTGCGTATTTGCCCGTGATTTCCTGGTATTGGTTGTTTGCGTCTGCGCGGAGACGCTTCGTACGCTCCTCGGCGTACCTTTTGCGTAGTTCAGCTGGGTCGAAGCCCAGCTCTGCGGGAGTTGGAATTCCGTTCGCTGTGGATTGCACTGCAACTGCACTCATAGTATCAGCCCTCCTTTCGCTTTGGACGCCTTTCTTGTGGCGTCTTTACTATACAATTGCTTCGTCATTGTGGCCGAATTTGCGAAGTCTCGCACATCGATAAAATTTTTACAATCATATGAAGATGGTCGCTAGCGCTTAATGGTTCGAACCATCTCGGCCAAACGACCAACAAACAAGAGGAGAGCATTCTTTGTGAGGTCTCATAGGAGATCAGAACGGCAACTTTTTAACGTGTGCTAACCGTTTGACGCACCCGGAGTCTTATTCTGGCACTCCCCGATACCGCATGAGGGTATTTGTCGCGAAAATTGCGCAAGTTTCCCTGCGGACGGACGCGCTGCAATGTGGCGCCTCACTTGCTCCTTTTTTTCCCCGAGAAGTACTCTTACTGAATCGTTCCTCTGGAATCTCTTCTGCGGCGTCTGACGTCACGATTCAGCGGAGTTTTTGTACGCTGCCGCTCTTCAGCCTCGATGCCTTGCGCCGTTGATATCCGCTTCGCCGTACGCAGGACGACACCATGGGGCAGCGAACGCGTCAACAACCAAGTGAGGAGGATGAGCTAATGCAGTTTACAGATTGTATGGTAATACAGAAAACACGGAAGTTTTTTCTTCTCTTTCCGTCAGTGAAATCAAATGTAGCGTCGGAGAGAGGTGGGCGATGAGGGGGCATTGTCTTTCCTGCGGGGCGGGTAATCCACAGTGGGAATACGAGTCTTCCCTTGATATTACACGAGAAGCACTCCTCCCCTCCGAGAACCGTAGTCCCTGGATTCGCCCGGAGGCACTATTACACGCAATTACCCACGATCAATTGTTCGTGCAATACCAACCCCAGATTAAGTTCACCACTGGCCAGCTAGCGGGGGTCGAAGCCTTGGTGCGGTGGCGCCACCCCCAACGAGGCATTGTGCCCCCAGACCACTTCATTCCGCTGGCGGAACACACGGGTCTGATCCTTCCCTTGAGCCGGTGGGTGCTGAATAGCGCCCTCCAGCAGTATCAACAATGGCATAAGGGACATCCTGGTAGCCGGATGGCAGTGAATCTTTCGATGCGTAACCTCCAGGACCAACACTGCGCTGAGACCATTCTGACCCTCTGCGAAACGTGGCAGGTGTCTCCTACGTGGCTGACCATTGAAATTACCGAAAGCACGCTGGCCACCGATACCGAGCAAGTCCATGCGACGCTGACACGCTTACGCCAACATGGGGTCTGGATTACACTGGATGATGTTGGGGCGGGGTATGCATCGTTAGCAGCGCTCCAACGCCTGCCCCTAGATGAGTTCAAGATTGATAAACCCTTTATCTTCGCCATGCGCACAGACGCCAAAGCAGCTGCCATTGTCCATACGCTCATCAATCTCGGTCACACGCTCGGACTGCAGGTAGTCGCTGAAGGGGTGGAGGACCGCGCCACCTATGACCTCCTGGCTACACAAGGTTGTGATCTCGCCCAAGGGTATTATGTGAGCCGCCCGCTGTCGGCGGCGGATTTTCTTCCCTGGCTGCACCGCACGCTCTGGCAGTCCCAACCCGCCTCTGTCTGCTTCGCAAGGGATACCCTTGTTCCATGCCTGTAACAACTTGATATCGACACCTCCGGTTGTCTGGGGGCTGCTCTCATGCGGATGCTGAGAGTAGCCTGAAACGACTTCACTAGCCCCGTAGTCCGGCCTTTTTCGCCGCCTGGATTATTGGCCGCGCGTATGTATTCCAACCGACAAAAAATAGCGTATAGGAAAGCTGAACCAAGCCGATATGCTCTTGGAGAGAGGATTCTCTTTCAGTGGATCACGCTCCCCTCCTTCTGTAAAATCTGGCAAGCGAATCGTCAAAGAGAAGTCTTTCCGGAGACTTGTGATTCTGTCGCCAAGAACTTTACCGAAACCTCTGGGCGTAACCCTCTCAACGCAGTTTCCTGAGGAGGCACCCATGCGGTTCTTTAAGCCAAATATCGCCAAATTAGTGCAGAAACAGGATAGCTCAGGACTTATCAAGGCGCTCCAGGATCAAGACCCCGCAATCCGGGTAGAGACCGTTAGGGCGGTGAGCCATCTCACTGATCCTTTGCTTCTCCCTGCTTTGCTGGTGGCTCTGACAGATACGGACAAAGTGGTCCGATATGAGGCCGTGCGTACGCTGGGCAATCGTAGAGATGTCGGCATCCTTGACTCGCTCTTGCCTGCCTTGAAAGACCCCGAGTTGCATGTCCGGCACCAAGCCATTGAAGCTCTGGGCAAATTGGATAAAGCGGGCATTGGACCACTGTTGAGCGCCCTTCGGTTCGAAAAAAGTGTCGAGATTCGTCAAGGAATCATTCGTGGACTTGGGGAAATCGGTGCGGATGAAGAAGTGATTCAAGTCTTCCTGAGCCTCCTCAGCGATCCTAGCCGCGAGGTGCGCTATGCGATCGCCGAGCAATTGGAGAAAGCAGGGCTCTTTGCCTTCCCATTGCTTGTGGAGGCGCTCCAAAATGATAACGCTGAAGTGCGCTCAACCGTGCGCGGGATCATTGTCGGGATATGGTCGGCCAGCGAGGATCAAGAACTCGTCTTGGAAAAGTTGCTGTACCTCTTGCTGAAAGGGAGTGACCGAGCACGCACAGAGATGAGTAGCTTTGTCTCCCGCGCTGGGCGGAACGCACTGGAGCCTCTTATCCAGGCTCTCCACAACCCACGGGTGGAGCTGCGCCAATGGGCTCAGCGTATGCTCGAGGGGTTGCACTGGAGCCCCTCCACCGACGAGGAACAGATAGCGTGGTGCTGGGCGAAAGAAGATTGGCAGCAGTTACTTGCCCAGAGCCCTAGAACGCGCGAGCCTCTGCTCGATGCCTTGGTACGAGGGAATCCGTTGGCTCGCCAGAAAGCGGCCTACGCGCTGGAACAACTTGGGGAGCGACAGGCGGTAGAGGGTCTGATTGTCGCCGCCCAACAAGATCAAGACCTCTACGTGCGCCAAGCCGCGATTCAAGCACTGGGGACGCTCAAGGATGAACGGGCGATTCCACCGTTACTGGCGGTATGGACCGAACATGAGAAGACGTGGCTCCAACGTCATAAAAGGTTGCAAGATGGCTATTATCGTGTACACGAGCACATCGCTAAAGCGTTGATCCAGATCGGCCCTGCAGTGCTGGAGTACCTTGAGAGCCCAGATCCCCAAGACAGTGAGTATCTCCAAAAATGGAAGAAACTCGTCCGCAAGCGCTGTCAACGACACGGCGCTTTGGATATGCCGAGTCCTTCCCTCGCATGCCAGGAAACGGAATCAGAGGGCGCTCCACCCCGGTTGCCTCTTGATTTTTTTGTCCAATCTTCGCCCTTGCTCATGGTCGTAGAAGATGATGCCAACACCCAACTCCTGCTGCGGCATACGCTTGAGCGTCGAGGGTATCAAGTCCTTGTGGTGGCAGACGGAACGGAGGCGCTTTGGCAGCTTGGGCAACACCAGTTTGCGCTTATCCTGTCCGATATTACCATGCCGAACTTCGACGGGTTCCAGCTATTACGTTTCCTGAAGCAAAAAGGCATTGAGACGCCGGTTATTCTGTTAACTGCGCATCTGGAAGAGCAGGATGAAGTCCGAGGGTTCGAACTTGGAGCCTTTGACTACATCAAAAAACCAATCCAACCTGCCGTGTTACTTCAGCGTGTCCATAGAGCCCTTGCGGCCTTCGAAGACCGACGAGAACCGATGTCAGTCGCAGTGCAGGTGTGAGCTTTACCCTTGCAACAAATGTCCTTCTTGTTGCTATCGGTTTTGTAATACGCGAAGGGATCTCGAAACGCGTTGGGGTGCGACCCTTGGAGCCATTTCCGTTGCCAAAACTGCGAATTCCCTGCTTCTTTGCTACAGAGAATCTCCCCCGCTTATGACAAAGTCGTGAGCGGGGACAAGACGCTCCGCAAATCGAGGGTGCGCACCACCCCCATAGCGTATTCCCAGGCTCCTTCGTGACAAAGGCCACGCATGCTCGCCTCTTCATAGCTCTCTTGCGCTGCGGCCAAACAGGCTGCACGGACGATCTCGGCGACCCGCAAGTGTTGGTCTTCGGTCTCTTGTTGGTGCATACGGTTTCTCCTTTTGCCCTTAGTCCCTCTCTTCATTACACGGCTTTCTACTCTGCCGTGCGCTTTCCTTATTCCCAAACATCGCGAACACTTTGATCTCTCCCTCCAAGGATTCCCTATGGGCTTTTGTTGGTTTTGTCGAGTGTCTCTCCTGAGGTTAGCGAGAGTAGCAGTCCCTGCTTAACGGACAATTCTGATGGGGGATAGCAGATTGTCTGTGTAAGGGTTCCTGGAGGTGCTGAAACTGGCGCCGAAGCTGACGCGCGACAGGACTCGGGATCAGGTGTCCCGCTCAAGTGCAACGTGGCAACTAACTCCCAGCCGCGCGCGAGGGCGGTTTTGACCCACTACCAGCCGATCCGCAAGTACGAATTGCCCTGCAGCTAGTGCGGGTCCACCCAACGCCGTTTCTGCTGCGCCACCAAATAGAGCGTGGCGACCGCTGACACGAAACAGAGGCGGGTGAGCGCGTTGGCCTCCCGCACGAGCGAACTCTCGAGTTGAAAGCCGTTGGGTTTATCGTCCAAGAAATTTTGTTCAACAGTAAACGTCTCCCATACTCTTCAAAGGTGCGGACACTGGTCGGTTCATCACTGACCAGGTACCAATACTCGTCGGTCCGGCTATGGTGGGCCAAGGCTAATGAGACTGGGCCAAACTGCTTTGCCGTAATCGCGACGTTGTGTAAGAACAGCGCCCGTCCCGGCGCCAGGGCAAAGTCTTCCACTTTGCAGATCGCCTGCCCCGGACGAACGACATTGAATGTGGCTTTAATGCGAAAGCGAAAGTGCCAGCCCACGCGGCGCAGCTGTGTCATAAACTCCGTATCGGCGAAACTGCGATCCGCTAAGAACACGAATTTCA
>JBFWZL010000094.1:0-15162 GCA_050185455.1 Binatia bacterium
GCGGCGGAACCGCGCTTTAGCGCGTTGCGCCCTGACGTAGTTAATTTTTGATGTTCCCTTACCGCGTTCGAGAAATTTGCGGACATTTGATCCGTAATCCTCAGCTTGTTTCCGCAAATAGGGCTCATGCCAGGTGTTTGCTTCGCCATTGAGGATTGGCATTGCGATTTGGGTCCAGATATTTTCCAAGGAGGGCAGCGTCACTTCTTCGATCCGTGCGCCCAATCTTGCGAAGATCTTGATGGCGGCCTCAAAAGCATTCTTCGCCTCTGGGTCGGTGTACTCAGGGAAGAATGAGGTCGGCACACCGAGCCTCAGGCCTTTCACTTCGCCCGTCAGTCGCGCGGTGTAGTCGGATACTGGTGTTTCACTTGTATCCACATCGAAAGCGTCATAACCCGCCAGCGCTTGGAGCATGAGCGCGGCATCTTTCACTGTTCGTGTCAGTGGACCGACGTGATCAAGCGACCACGCTAACGGTGTAACACCGTGAAGACTAATGCGTCCGTGCGTTGCTTTCAGTCCGACGACGCCACAAAATGCGGCGGGAATCCGGATCGAGCCTCCGGTGTCCGTCCCGAGCGAACCTGCGCACAGCCCGATCGCCACGGCTGCTCCTGAACCGCTGCTGGAGCCGCCAGGGTTGTGAGTGAGGTTCCACGGATTATTGACGCGACCAAAATACTCGCTGGGACTGATGGTAGCGAATTCGTTCATGTTCAGTTTGCCGAGCAATACCGACCCGGCCGCCCGCAAGCGTTCAATCGTGGTGGCGTCGTAGTCTGGGATGGCGTTGTGAAGCACTCTTGATGCACAAGTCGTCTTGATGCCTTTGGTGGCGATGATGTCTTTATGAGCCAAAGGAACTCCGTGAAGCGGTCCTAGATAATTCCCCTTTTGGATTTGCGCTTCTGCCGCTTGTGCTTCGTGCAGCGCCAGATCAGCCGTGACGGTGAGATAGCTGTTCAGTTTCATGTCAAGCGTGTGGATGCGATTCAGATACGTTTGGGTGACCTCCACCGGAGAAATCTCGCGCTTTTGGATTTGTTCGGAAAGTTGCGCTATTGACAAAAAGCAGAGTTCATCAGCGTTCATGATGCATTCCTCCTCTTTGGAAAAACTATACCATACGGCGCGGTCTACCGTCAGGGAGAAGCGTGCAGGAAGAGGCAGAGTGGTGCCGGCAAAGACCTCATCCGTGAGAATTTTACCGCGCCCTTTACTCCTCTTTGCATAACTGCACCCTTTTCAATCCATAATCATTATTCAGTGCACGGAAACCCTACCCTCTCGCCTTGCTTGACAGCTGTTGGGGGGGGTGACACGATGCTGCCGGATTTCCCCAAGGAGCAAGCTCTTGAGTTACGTACAAGGATTCCTGGGCCGTCGCGAAGGGCTCCTATGTGAACCGTTGTTGCCGATGATCGCCGCACAAGCCGCCCGGGCGGATACGACGCGCAGTATCGATCCGGCGGTCATTACAGCGATCAAAAGGACGGACATTATGCGTATGTCCGCCTCTCACGGCATCGGCGGGATAGAATCGAGCATCACTGCCATAGCCAGAGAGTTAGAAGCCGTGGCGAGTTGTTGCACGTCTACGGCGTGGTGCCTGTGGAACCATCTCTGTGTATTCCACTTCATTTGTGCTCAACTTGGACCGGCGGGAAGCGACATGTTGAAAAGTATCGTGGCCGCACATGAATGGGTGTCTTTTCCTGCCGGCGCTGGGACGAGCGTGCATGGCCGCCGCGAAGGGGAGAACATCATCCTCAATGGACGCGCCAGTTTTGCCACCGGCTCACGCTATGGCGAGTGGGCAGCTTGCCTTTTTGCTCTCGATCCCGAAATTCCGTCGCCGCCTGGCGCGAAGCCGGATTTGCGCTTTACGGTTGTGCGAACGAACGCTCCAGGAGTATCCGTCGATCCGACGTGGTTCGCCATGAGTTTGCGCGCATCCGCGACCGATCACATTAATTATAAAGACACGACTATTCCTGCATCACTGATGCGCCTATTCCGAGTTGATTTTCGCTATCAATTTCGTGATCCCGCGACGTCTGTCGTCGCTCACCGCTATCGTGAAGATTGGGTAGCGCTCTCTGTGTTGTGGCTCGCCGCGCAAATCGTGGGGGTGGCGAGCGCCGCTCTGCAAGAAGCCTGTGAAGGGCTGAGCGGACGTGTAGCTCTTTTTGGTGTGAAAGTGGCGGAACGCCCCGCTGTGCAACTCCGTATCGGTCAGGCTGGCGCCGCGCTAGCATCCGCCCGAGCGGCGATGGCAGCCGGATGCGCCGAAACCGACGCTAGAATTGAAGCCGGCGTCACGCCGACAGAGGCGGACTACCTGCGGCAGCTCGGTTATAGCATGGTGACTGTGCGGCTTTGCGATGAAGTCATGCGCCATCTTCTCCAAGTGCAAGGCGGCAATGGATTGCGGGAAGACGGTTCGTTTGAACGCCGCTACCGCGACTTTCAAGCTATGCAACTTCACATCAACGCTCATCCAGACCGTGTGGCGGAACTCCTTGGCAAATATCTTTTAGGATTGGCGATCGACGCGCCGTTTCAGTAGTTCGGGAGTCTTTGTCCGAACCAAACCCTTCTTTGAGATCGTTCAGGAAAAAATTTTCACGATTTTCAGACCTTCTCTCAATCTTGCCCGATTTCTTGCGAACGCTCTTTTATTTTACGCTAATGGAAAAGTAAAAATATCTAGCTTTTGTAGCCTCTTAACAAAGGAAATTAAAAGAAAATTCTCACTGGCGCCGCCATTGCTCTCAGGGAACAACGCGACGAACTATGAGGCATGCTATGGACTCCCTTCGCATCATGTTGTTCTTGCACGGCGCACTCGGTGTGATAATAATTGCTGCGCTAGCCTATGTGGCTGGAGGTCGCCGTCCTGAATTCCGGTTTGCCCTTGTCGTAACACTGCTTCTTGTAGCGGCGCTTTTTACGTTCTTACCTTTCATCCCGGCGTTTCACCCTGACGCGCTTGGCGTTTCCGGGAAGAAGACTGTGTTGTAAGTGAGAGGAGACGTCGTTCATGGATATCTTGGCATTGATTGCAAACTTACGGCGGCAAGGGTTTCAACTGACTCCACGGGGGGACAAATTGGCTGTGTCTCCAGCGAGCAAGTTGACGCCCGAGCTGACCGATCTACTTAGAGCCTATAAACCGGAAATCCTCCGCCTTCTGCGCGCCGGTTTGGCTCCTACTAAGAAAGAGGCGGTGGTTTTACATCATCAAGACCCGGCGCCCTGTCCGAAGTGTAGACAAAATGTTTGGTGGGTTACGCCGTACTATACGGCTGTGTGTCATTCCTGTTATCCGGCTCCGTCTCGTGACGTTGTGTTGGAATGGATGAAACCCCAGGGCCTATAAGAATTGTTGTTCTTTCCGTTAGTGTTGAGTTCGTCTTTCTTCTCTGTCTCTGTTTTGCTGTCTGTTATCGTATCGGCATGGCGGGGCGTTCCACGGAACGCCCCGCTGTGTTTCTACAAGGTGAACGTGAGATCCTCGACAAGGGCTCCCGGCATCCGGCTGCTGGCGGTGGAACGCGCCCCGTAGGTGCTCGGATCGAGAATGAACTCTCTTTCCGCTGTTAACGCCGTCAGATTGTTTCCGAGTATGCGATAGAGTGTTTCGTCGAATCGCATCACATTTAGCGGAGCCTGAATGGTGCCGTTCTCTACCCAAAATGTAGCGAAACGCGTCATGCCGGTAATCCGGCACGAGGTGCGGTCTGAATAGTTTAAGTACCAGACATTGTTGATGTAGACTCCAGTTCCGAGTTCACGCAGCACCTGGCTTTCCGGGAGTGCGCCGCCTGCCAGGTCCAACGACTCTGGCATTTCTCCTCCGGAGGCTCCGTTTGTCGGGAAACCATATTCTTTTGCCGAACGTGGCGAGATCAAGCATTCGCGGAAGGCTCCATTTTCAATAAGAGTAACTCGATCCGGCTTGATGAACCCGGCTTCTTGAAAATTCGGCGCCACGCCCTCGGCGGTATTCTCGTGCAGCGTGACGGTTGGGTGAAGACGTGCGCCCTCTTCAAGCATCTTTAATAAGACGGTTTGTTTAGTGCGGTGATCCTTGAGACCAAATCCGCTCCAGCCCAAGAGACTGACAATCTCCGCGAGCGCCGCCGGCGCAACGTACGCACGATACCGCCCAGGTTTGATCGTATGCGGCGACTGCGCCAGCACGGCGAGTTGCTCAGCCGCGGTTTCGACCTTGTGGGCAAATTCGCCGGGATCCCACACAAACCCGGCATACCCGCATTTTACGGCTTTGTCGCCTTGGTGATAGAAACTCCAATCAAAGTTATAGCTGTAGCTGGAAAACCAGTTCCGCTGACCGAAGGAATTCGCAAATCCGTTATGAATGCCCCCTGCAGCGTAAATGCCGACCAGATCTTTTCCTCGTCCAGCGTTGAGAATGGCGGTGACGATCGCTCCAGTATCTTCAGGAAGACGGTTGTCACCGTGGTGTTCACTGGACCGCTCTTCGGTGGCGTATAACAAATGTGGATCCTCGGGCAGGTAGGGTAACTGGCCGCGGAGCTGATCAATCAAGGTCGTCAACCGCGAAGAATCCTCCATCCAATCTCCCGAAAGCGTGATGTCGCCGTACGTGTGCCGACTTCCGTCGATAAGATTCACCGACAGCGAACGTTGCATGACCGTGCCCGCCTGACGAACAACGCTGTGGTTGAAACGCACGAAATCAGAGTCTTCAGCGTCAAAACTGCACGTATAGATCTCACTACCTTGGAGGAGAGTCGGAAGATGATCAGCAAGACGGTAAAAATATTCCTGCATAGGTCATTCTCCCCCAAAAACTTCAACATCGGCAAAAACACAGGGCGGAGAAGCATGGCCGACGCGAATTACTTGATTGGGCTCCCCTTTGCCGCAATACGGCGAACCCAGAACTTGCACGGTATCGGCGGCGCCAACCATTTTGAGGCTGCGCCAGAAGGTGGCGGAGACGCCGCGATAGTTTGGATTCTTGACAACCGAAGTTAGCTTACCATTTTCAATCAATTGCCCCCGCTCGCAGCCGAATTGAAATTTATTACGTGAGTCGTCAATGGACCACGAGACATTGGTCTGCATGTAGACTCCACGGTCGATCGCTGCAACCATGTCCTCAAACTGCGACTGACCTGGTTCCAAATTCAGATTCGCCATGCGATCGATGGGGGGGCGATTCCAACTTGTCGCCCGTGCGTTCGCCACCCCTGGCAGGCCGATTCTTGTCTGAGAAGTCACACCGCCTAGACCACGGAGAAGAACACCGTCGCGAATGAGATATTCACGACGAGCTGCTTGTCCCTCGTCGTCGAACGCATAGCTCGCAAATTCCTCGGGGCGACTCGGATCGAAGGTGATGTTCAGTAACTCAGAGCCATAGCGATAAGAGCCGAACATGTCCGGAGTGACAAAGCTTGTTCCGGCGTAATTCCGCTCATCTCCGAGGATGCGGTCCAGTTCAATTGGGTGGCCAACGGATTCATGAATTTGCAAGATCATTTGATCAGGAGCAAGAAGAACATCCATCGTGCCGGTCGGGCAATTCGGCGCGAGAAGCAGTTGTACAGCTTCCGCGCTGATTCGCGGGGCGGCGTCGCGAAAAGCGCATTGATCGAGGACTTCCAGACCGCCCTGGCGACAGTACCCGCGCCCGGCAAAGGTGCGCGTTTGTGTCTCCGCTCCGGCGTTGGCCGTGGCGCTCAACATCGGGACGACATACGAAAATATCTGATGCACGCGTCCCCCATCGGCAGTGACAAACAAGGTATCGCTCTCCGTGTGCCACAGTGAGGCATCCCAATCGGCGATTCGCTCGTCATTTTTGAGCGTCTCGCAGGTGGAGCGGAGCAGGTCGATCTTGTCGGAGAGCGGAACGTCGTGCCAGGAGAGCTGCACTGGACTGCTATACGTTCCATTCGGTTGTCGCAGCACAACCGTCGAAAAATCCACCACGCTGTGGCCAGCGCTCCGCTGCGCCCAGGAACGGGCGTGTTCGGCTGCTCGCCGCAGGCCGCTCTCGGTCACATCGCTGGTGCCCGCGTACCCGAGACCACCTTCGTCGATAACCGTGATCATGGCGCCAATATCTTCTGCAGTTGACACTGGCTGCAGGATATTTTGGCGAACGGAGAGATAAGAAGAACGCGTGTGCACGAAACGGAGCGAGCAAAAATCGACGGCAGGAGCAACCGCGCGAAAGCGTTCGACAATGCGGTCATGCATGGTGCGTCTCACTGTTTTTCTGTGGTCAGAATGACTTCATGCGTTTCTAACACATTCGGTCCGGCGAACATTTCCGCTGGCGGACGATTGCTGTGCGCGATGCGAAACGAGTCACTTTTGGTCCAGTTCCAGAAGTCTTGCTCGCTCTCCCAATAGGTTTGTACGAGGTAGTAGCCTTGCTCTTTGGTGTCCTCCCATTGTCCGGTTTGGTGGCTGAACCGACGCATAACGGGGCGGAGCACGAGATTTTTAATAAAGCCGGGAGAGTTATCGATGAGATGCGCACGATTACGAAAACGATCCTCAAATTCGGACTCATGGCTGGATGCTACAGGAATACGGTTGGTGACAATGAACATACAATGTCCTCCTCTGTGTTGGAGTTATGATATAATCTTACGGGATGTGGAGCGACGGCTCAATGAGCTCTAGTTGCAAGTTTTTGACGGAGGCTTAGAGTGAGGCGCCAAAAAGAACGAATGAGAGGTGAGGAATGATCCGACGATATCAGAAGCGCCTGTGGTGTATCACGACGGGGATATTGTTGATTTTTGTTGCTAGTGCATGGGCTGACCCGGCGGAAGATGCGTATGCGGAAGGGGTGCGTCTTGCGCAAGAAGGTTTGTTGAAGGAAGCCATAGCAGAGTTTGATAAAGCCATTCGCTTAAAACCAACCTATGCGGAAGCCTTTTCCGCGCGGGGGAATGTGCGGAATCGCCTCGTTCAGAACAAACGCGCGATTGAGGATTTCGACGAAGCCATCCGTTTGAACCCTCAGTACACGGAAGCGTACTACAATCGGGCCAACGCCTATATGGACTTCGGACAACGAGAAAAGGCAGTGCAAGACTACGGTAAAACGATTGCCTTGAATGCGGCGCACGCCGAGGCTTTCTATAATCGTGGACTTGCGTACGCCATGCTGAGGCGTGAGGAAGCGGCGGCTGACGCCCGCTCGTATCTAGAGCTACGCGGGTGGAAAGATGAACGTGCGCTCTACATCGTGCTTATCGGGTACCTAGGATATCGGTACGGGAGCCAAGACGAAGATGCGCGAAAGTTGCTCGAAGAAGCGAAGATAAAGTGCGAGGTTTCAACCTGGCCGTATCCGATTATTCATTATTTATTAGGTGAGGATTCAGCCCAAGAGTTGTTGAAAGCAGCGACGGACAATGACAAGAGAACCGAGGCGCATGCATATATAGGGATTGCACTGTCTGTATCCGGCAAACGCGGCGAGGCGCTCACCCATCTCAAATGGGTGAAAGAAAACGGCAATAAAGGATTTGTTGAGACTACCCTCGCTACTACCGAACTAGGCCGGCTCGACCCTGCGGCTGCGGCGACCCGATAAGGAAGAACCGAGAGAAAAAGACGTCTGGCAGAAGCAGGAGGCTATAATTAATGCTCAAAGGACGAGCTGCCTGGCGAATGGCTGCTCTTGCAGTCTTCGGCTTACTACTGGGATGTACAACGGAGCCGCCTCCGTCGCCTCCGCCATTGCTGTTTCCTGCACCTCCGCTCCCACCTCCAGAACCACGGTGGACCTGGGGAAGGGTTCCGATAAAGGTCGGTCCTTTTGCGAACGGTACAGGAATGCGAGTTATGCTGCGAATGAAGAAGGATGCGTATGAGCGAAACCTGTTAGGGCGAGGCATGTCACGACAACTCATGTCGGCGCTTGAACGAAGTCAAGCATTCAATGTCCTTGGTTATCGTTCCGCACCGAACGAAACGGAAGTGCAAGAATCAGAGGGCGCGATGGACACGGAGGCCGCCGACAAAAGCGAGGAGGAATCCGGTAAGGCGCATCTAGAGATTTCTGGAACTCTGCTCGCATACGCCTTGAGCCCGGTCAGCGTTACCGGTGGGCTCAACGAAGATCCTCTTCTCCATGAGTTGGAAAACGATCCCTCAGCGAACAGCACGTTCCAACAGCTTTTTGAAAAAGCGGAGGGAGTCAGCGAGGATAAAATCTCGATCGAATTACGTTTGATGGATGCGCAAGCGAAAAATGAAATCAGCGCGATCGCTTTTCATTGTACATCGGAAGATTGGGAAAGCACGTTGAGGGGGTGGTTCGATGAACCGTTGCGTCAAACGTTGACTTCACCACGGACACCGATCCAACAGGCAGCGCAGGCGTGCTTGATAAAAATAGTAAATTGGGTCGGGGACAAATATGATTCCTGGAAAAAGAATCCGGAACAATTTCTTAACTATAGAAAAATCCAAAAGGACCTGAACGAGCTAGGGTATAGTTGTGGCGTCGTTGACGGGAAACGGGGGAGCAGAACAGAAACGTGTATTCAACAGTTTTTAGCGGACAAAAAGATTAGAGAGAAAGACCTGGAGAGTAAAATCACGGAGGAAATGAAGCGGTTTTCATTGCCGTAGTTGCCTAGGCCCTAGAAGTTAACGGAGTACTTTTTGTTATGACCTATTCCATCGTTGCGCGGGACCCGGACTCGGGAGCGGTCGGTGTGGCGGTCCAATCGTGTTACTTCTCTGTTGGCGCGGTTGTGCCATGGGCAGAGGCGGGTGTGGGCGCCGTGGCGACCCAATCGTTTGTTGATCCGTCTTACGGCCCGTTGGGGCTGGAGTTGATGCGATGTGGGAAGAGCGCGCCTGATGCGCTCCAGGCGCTTGTCGCTCATGATCCAGGAGCCGCCTACCGGCAAGTCGCCATGATTGACATGATGGGGCGTGTCGCGGTCCACACCGGTGAACGCTGTCTTGAGGCGGCCGGTCATTGTGTCGGCGAGCACGTTGTCGCTCAAGCGAACTTAATGGCGCGGGAGACGGTTTGGGGCGCGATGATCGAAGCGTTTGAACGGACTGAGGGAGATTTAGCCACATGCTTCCTTGCCGCGCTGGACGCCGCGGAGCGGGAAGGGGGAGACCGACGTGGCAAACAGTCTGCAGCCATGCTTATCGTCCGCTCCCAGCCAACAGGAAAACTCTGGCTTGATCGAGTTGTCGACCTACGTGTGGAGGACCATGCGGAGCCGATCGACGAGCTGAAACGATTGCTTGCCCTGCACCGTGAACATGCTGTGCAGTCAACGGCGAGGCGAACGTTATTAGACGAACCGACGCTACGCAAACGATTGTTCGCGCCTTTCCGTCCATAAGCAAAATGACCTTGGCCTACACTTCCGGTAACAGGTGCGGTTGTCATTCTAACGCTTCCCTTCGCTCAACCGATTCACATCATACTCATCCTCAACTGTGTTTGCGTCCAGCAGCGGGTAGACAATTTCATATGCCGAGAAGATTGTCGCCTGTTGTTTCTGTAAATCAATGATGGTCGAACCAATATTGCGCGGGAGGCGTTTGCCGCGGTCCACGTCTGGTTGGGTTGGATCTTCCGACCAGCCATGCAGTAAGTGATTCACCTTCCATAGTTTTCCCTGATGGTCGAAGATCAAGACCAGCACGGTCTCGTAGGTCTGGGCATCCCAAAAGAAAAATTTGCTGCCGTAGGTGCGTGTGCTGAGTGGGGTTTGTTCGACGACGACACAAGGGCGCAATTCCCACCGATCATTCGGCAGCCAGCCATTGGGACCATAGAATCGCGCATAGGGATGCCGCGAATTCATGACGTGCAGGATGGTTTTCTGGCCAAGAAACCTCCATTGATGGTCGAGCACACGACCCAAGAACCCGGTGAAATCGTCCAGCGTCATTTCCGTTCCGGCAATGGGATCGTCGCGTTCGTTCAAAGAAAGACGTCGCACTCTACGAAGCTGGGGGAGGTATGACCAGGCGTCATCTTGTCGACGTGGGTCATCGTAGCGATAGACCAGAAAACGCGATCCGCGCACGTCGTAGGGTTCGAGGAATTCCAGATAGTGTTTGTACTCGAACTCTCCGGCTCCGGCGAGTGGGAGCATGTAGTTGTCCTGCGGGAGTTGCGCGAGGTGACTGTGGTAGGCTTGACGATACAGTGCCACAAGATAGCGCTCCGCTGTACCTCCACCTCGCATCAGATCTGTGGGAAATCCAGGCAGAGGAGAAGCTGTTCCTCCCTTGGCGAGTAGCGCGCCCAGGTAGCGCTGCACGTGCATACCATAGAATTTCCAACGATGAATGAAATTCCAAGCCGCTTTGAGTCCTGATTGCGGATCGTCAAGGGTAATTTGGGTTTGGGCAAAAGGACGGCCAGCGACATAATGCTCGAGCGCTCCATCGTCAGCGAGGCGTGCTTGATTAAGGTATTGTTCCGTTGCCGCCAAGTAATCCTGATGCGGTGTGTAGTTACCGGACGGGGAGACTAAGAATTCGACTTCAGGAAAGTTGAACTCATTAAAATATCCAGGCGGCAGAAATGGACGCACCTTAGCAAGATCAGCTTGGGTGAGGAGATCACCCTCGCGAAACAAGGGAGGAGCCCCTATGTCGGATTGCAGCCAGCGTACAACATCCGTTCGCGTGGGAATCGCTTTGTCTTGGGCGTTGCTCCTGAAAGGAAGGAACATAAAAAGTGTCAAGAGAACTATGCTCCAGGACAATTTTTTTTCTTCACAGACCAAGACTTTCTCCTTGTCGCTGCTGCGACGGACATTTGCTCATTCTACCGTTCTCCGTATGGTGCGGCGCGTTTTTTATTCGTCGGATCCCGAGGAATGCAACAGAGTAACGATATCGGTGTAGCCGAGGCGAGTCGCAAGTTGCAGCGCCGTCTCGTCGTTGCCGTTTTGTAGGCGAGCGTTAGCCCCGCGACTGAGCAGGGTCTGCACTATGGCGGTATGGCCCTTTGAGACAGCGCACATGAGCGGCGTCCAGCCTTGTCGGTTCTTCGCGTTCACATCGGCTTTCTTGTCCAGTAAAAGGCGCACTGCTGAGCCGTGGCCATTCCATGCTGCGTACATGAGCGGCGTCCAGCCTTGTCGGTTCTTTATGTTTACGGTAGCGCCATTGTCGAGTAACTTCTGTATGATGTCTTGATCTCCTTGGGTTGCCGCTATCATCAAAGCTGTTCCGCCCGCTTCATTTTGTTCGTTGACATTGGCTCCGTTGGCGAGCAGTGCGTGCGTCGCCGAGGTCTGTCCACGGAGTGCGGCGAGCATCAATGCGTTCCAGCCCTTTGCGTCTTGGGCGTTCGGAGAAACGCCTGCGGCCAGGAGCAGACTTAATGTGTCAGTGTCTCCACGTTCAGCGCTCGTTAAAACGCTTGATCCCTCACGAGTGAGGCCTCTTTACTCCAATTCGAAGCGCGCTTCTTCTCGTTTACTTGGAGGCAAGGGTTGTTGTGCTGTTGATTCCGTTCCCTCGTTTTTCGGCCGAAGAGGCGAGACTTGCGGATTGAAGGCTTTCTTGAGTGTTGTGGGCTCTTGTCCAGACTGTTCACTCGTTTTGGTTGGCGGGTGTTCCTTCAAGTCTGGAACTTCCCGTGCGGGCGGTTGGTGGAGAGGGGCAGGCTCCTTTTCCTTTTGAGGAGGAGTCGCCGCAATATCAATTTCTTTGGCTGGCGCTGGAATTGGGACCGTAGTTGAGGGGGGTGTGGACTCCTGTTGCGAAGAAGCTGCCTGCCGAGAAAGAGACTCGTGTTCATCTGGGGAATGCATTTGCTCTCGTGCGGAGGTGGCGCCGACTATGGACGGCTCTGTTGTTGTTTCGAGAATAGGCGACGGGGTTGCTTCCTGAAAAGAGGTTTTGATCGGAGGGATGGAAGACTGAATCGTGGCAGCAGATGGGACATCTGCCTGTGAATCAGTTGACGCACCCAGGGCTGGGAGCGAGGGTTGTGTCGAGACCGTCCGGGAATCGAATCTAGGTGAGAAAGAAAAACGAGAGAATACCTCCCCAACGGTGAGAATGCCTATGACAAGGGAAGCAACCAGTAGAATTTTCCGAGATTGGCTTCGTTTTGTTCGTGCAAGAGGTGAAGCCATCGCTGCGCTTTGCGATGGTTGCTTCATTGTGACCGGTTCGGAAGGCTTTTGTTCGTCTCTCAGAGAAAAGGGCACGATTGGCGCGACTGATCCGGTTGCTGGGGGATTCTGAGGAGCAGCGACTGGCGGCTCCTCGACTTCTATTTTTGCCGTGGGTGAGATTTGGTGAGTGGGGTGCACTATTGACCGAGGCTGGAGACGAATCGGCGGCTTCCATGTCAGTTTTCTTGTTGCCTTTTGCAAACCGACATCTACTGCGGCTTCCTCAATGATGTCTGCGGATACCTGCCTTTGTGAAGTTCCGTAAGCGATGAGTAAGGCATTATCGCAGATCACATTGATCAGCCGTGGTGTTCCTCTGGCGTAGAAAGCAATGCGTTGGACTGCCTCAGGCGAAAACAAATCGAGACGTTCACAGCCGGCAAAACGCAGGCGATGGGTAATAAAAGCTCCGACTTCATGATCAGGGAGGGCGTCGAGATTGCCCCAAACGACCACCCGTTGTTTCAGTTGTCGCAAATGTGATTGGGTGAGTTTCCGATAGAGTTCCGGTTGACCGACGAGGACGATCTGTAGGAGTTTCTCGCTCGCCGTTTCGAGGTTCGATAACAGGCGAAGATTTTCCAGGACTTCGTCACTGAGATTTTGCGCCTCGTCGATCAACAACACTCCGGTGCCGCCTTCCGCTAACCGTGCAAGCAGGAACTCGTTCAGCGCCTGGATTTTTTGGAGCCGACTTGCCTGGGGGCCGACTGACAAGCCAAAGTCCTGACAAATAAAATCTAGCATCTCCTCGAATGTCAGCTACGTGTTGTAGAAAAAAACAAAATGGACGGACTTGTCCAATTCATCCATCAAGCGACGTAAGAGCGTCGTCTTGCCTGTCCCTACTTCCCCAGTCAGTACGATAAACCCTTTTCTTTCGCGAATGCCGTACAACAAATTCGCATAGGCTTCTTCGTACGCGTCATTGGCGTAGAAAAAACGTGGGTCTGGCGTGATGTGGAACGGTTGTTCACGACAACCGAAGTAAGAGACGTACATTGTTAGGTCCTAATGTTTCGAATTCTCTTCAAGATAAGCATCCACGAAGCGTGCAATCAATGTCCGCACTTCCTGCCGCATTTCCGTTAGTTGAGACACGCTCATCGTTCGAACCGTACTCGTTTCCTCCCAAGTAGTAACCGGCTCGCAAATAATGAGATTGTGGGTAAGACAGGCATTCTGGCGCAATTTTAGCGTAATAAACACACTATACATAGGAAAATTTTCGATCGGCGTCATATTAACTGAGAGGCTGAGTTGGGAGCGATCAGGGGGCGTAGAGCGTCCGTCGAGAGGCGATACCTGAAGCCCTGCTTGTTGGAGGTTGACTACAAGCTCCTCGCGTAGAGCTTGTGGAGTGACTCCGCCAAGCGCTGAGTCTGGGTGTAACCGTTCGATATCAATGCTGACGGTATCAAGACCGTGCAACATCCGCCTCATGTCCGCATGTACAACGGCAGGTAGGAGTATGCAGAGTATTATGCTCACCCTGACTCTGAGTCGACCCAGCCTCATCACGTCCTCGTCCTCTCTTTTGCTGATAGATAGCCACTCAATCCTGATTCAGCTTTCGTGTAGAGAAGACGTTTACCGCACCCGCCCCTGTATGGTCAAGATAATTTGCTCATGACTTTGTTATCTATTCATAACGTGCTAGTCACTGTTATGTAACTTGGAAAGGTCAAAAGAACTCCCTCATAGCTTTGTTGTCCACCCATAGCGTTCTAAACCAGGAGGCGAGAGATTGGTACACGCGACTCTAGCGCCTATCCACTGTGAGAGGAAGTGTTTGCCCCTGCGAGACCAACGCGACGGGGAGTCTGACATACAAACACTTCTTTGCCTCTGTCCATCTAGCCCACTTAGATTGTTCGTTGATTTTTCTTATCGTTGCAACTCTTTCTTGCAAATAAGAAACCAGATCGTCAGTTTGCGATCTTTTCCCCGTTTTTTCCGGACACTTGCGCGGCGCAAATCTTGCTTAATAGCGCAGCAAGTTCATTTCTGGTCAAGGCAAAGAATTCTACAGAAGGAGGTTGGAACATGAATATAGAATCCCTCGGAGGATTTGAAGCAAAGCAAGACAATGGTGTTTTGGCTCCTGGCTTTGGTTAGGTAAAAGGCCAATGACTTGGCGAAAGAGAAAACTTCATGACAAACCCTCACTCTCAGTTTTCTGCTCGCCGTCGGTTAGCGCGTGCTCCACCGTGGAAACCTAAAGCAACAGTGTGTGCGGGGGAAAAAATTATAAGAGAAGAGAGGCTGGGCAAGAGAAACGAAGCCTCGTAAAAACAAGGAGATGTGATATGAAATTTCGCTCATCCAAATGGGCTTATGCAGCTTTCGGCTTGATCCTCGCCGCTGGGTTCCTGCCTGACATCGCCAGTGGACAGACTGGCACAGCGACTCAAGTAGCGGGTCTTCCTGATGGGCCGGGTGAGGACGGAGACGGGCAGGTAAATATTAGCGGTACCATCCTTCTACCTGCCGCCTGTTTGCCTGCTGGCGCTCTTAATCTGGCGACTTGCGTCTTGACCAACAACCTTGCCCCCGCTATCGAGATACTGAGCAATCCTCCTGGTGTTGCTGAATTGGTTAAAGACGCTGTTGGTGGTCTTTGTGTGGGCGTACCATCATTTCTTCAACCTGGGGTCGCGTTGCCAGCGCGCCGTGGTAGCAAAGCCAACGATGCCATCTTCGAAAGCGATCAACGCCAGCGGCCTACGCTTAGGGTACAGGTCAAAAACCGCGGTCGCGGTGTGCTTGAGTTCGCCTCTGGTCTGAAGATTAGTAGAGCGTGCATCAATGATACTGTCCCCCCCCAACCCGCTCCTGTGGTTCCTATTAGAACCTCTTTTGCTCTTGTTTGCCCTTGTGGCCCCCAACCGCCCCCCCCTGCTCCCCCGGTTACTACAGTGATACCGTATGCCGCTTCGCCAAACTGGAGGACCACCGGACC
>JBFWZL010000095.1:0-15089 GCA_050185455.1 Binatia bacterium
GGCGGGAAATATAGGAGTGATCCGGTCGTGTTTCGTATACTGCCCCAGCAGTAAAGAACCGTGGGAATCGGTCGGGCGGCCGCAGTCTTTTCAATAAGAACGAGAACAGGCAGGGGTCGTTATCCCTTTCCCATCCCCATGGTTTCGATCTCACTACTGATCAACTCCAGCACAGTCCCATCGGGATCTTTAAAGCACACCACACCGATCTTCGAGCCTAGTGGACCATCAAGCTTCTGCAGGGGCGCAACGAACTCTACCTGCTTGGCTTGCAGCTCTGTGTAAACCGCGTCAATGTCATCTACCAAGAACGCAATGCGGCAGATGCCGATATTATTTAACGTCGAGTACGGCTCTCCCTGATGAGGCGGATCAACAAACTGCACCAAATCGAGCACCGGCGCGTTGGGGTCAACGCCTAAACGCATGAACACCCCACGCAGCTTCTTTACCGGGAATCCGAGCGCCGCCCCTATACTCGGTTCGCCGCCGCCCAACATGAAATCACTGACTTTGGTGAAACCAATGCTCTCGTAAAAGCGAATTGACCGCTCCATGTCCCGAACACAAATATTAACGTGAAAGAATCGGCGAAACATAGTTGTCCTTTCCCACTTTTTTCCTGACACCGATGTGTTGTCGTTACTGCTACGCGATCTTGTCAGAGAAGTTCGGCAACACCTTCTTGGTGAGCAGCTCGAAGCTGCGCATCATCGCCTTATGCGGCACCAGCTCGTTGTACACATACAGCCAGAAATACTCGGCTGGGAGTTGCTTCAGGATATGTTCGATCTGGCGAGTCACTGTGTCGGGGCTACCACAGAGCGTCAGGCCGCGCTCACACATCGATTCAAAGGTGTTGGGAATTGTCTTATAGTCTTCACCCGGTTTGATCAGCGCGGAGTTAAAACCAAAGGGCTCAAAAAATTTCGTCCAGATGAAACAGCCGCTCTCACGACCAATCGCCAAGGCTTCTTCATCGGTGTCGGCGACAACCACTTCGCGGGCGAGGCCAATGCCTTTCCCGAGCGGCAGAGTTTTGCCGACCTCGGCTGCGCCTGCCTGACAGGCGCGGAATTGCCCCAGACAAATTTCCGGGTCGCACACGATAGTAACCGGCACCACGTTATGGCGCGCCGCCCACTTCACCGAGGATTCGGAGAAACTGAACGGCTGAAAAAGCGGCGGATGCGGCTTCTGGTAGGGTTCCGGCACCGTGCCAATTTCCGTGAGCATACCGCGGTCATCGACGCCTTGACCGTATTTTCGCGTGACCTCGTGCGCCGCCCAATATGTGTTGGGCGGCGGAATCTGCCAGTGTTTGCCGTGATGCGAGAAGGTCGAGTTCGTCCACGCCTTCATGATGATTTCAAAGTGCTCCTCATATAGCTCTTTCTTGAGCGCCTCATATCGTTCCGGGTCGGTCGCATTGTCGCGCAAGGTGTCGTAATGCTGCCCAAGGGTATTGACCCAGCGGGGTTGATACCCGCGCGCGAACCCGGCGAACGCCCGTCCTTTGGTCGCTTGATCAAGAATCGCTACATCTTCAGCGACACGGAGAGGATTCTGACACGGCAACACCAGCCCCAGTTGCCCAACACGCAGATTCTTCGTTTGCATGCCAAGGAACATGTCGAGCAAAATGGGATTGGTGGAAACTTCCTCACCTTCGATGTGGAAATGATGCTCAGTAAAAGCGACTCCGTAGTATCCGTGGGCGTCAAGGTACTGCGCTTGCTCAGCGAGGTTCCAGAGCATGCGCTGATATAAGTCAGTGCGGCGGCCCGCCATGCCTTGTGATATTTCTTGCTTGTTGCCAATACTCGGTAAATAAAAAACGCCAAATTCCATATCCATCTCCTTTTAATTATCTTTCTTCTCTCTGATTCCCCGCAGATCCCAGGAGATCATTGCTGTTGCCGGTTTGCAGGTGGTCGGACCAAACCTGCCACACAGAAGTTGATGGTTTCTGTTCTTTACCCTCGACGTGATCTTCGTGTCCCTTCTTCTTCAGTGCGGTGGCCAGTGCACCTCCGGGTTCCTCCCCGGTAAACACGAGACGGCCTGCCTGCTCTTGGGCTTGTACGCGGGCGCGGAGTTCTGCGGAGAGTTCAATGCGTCGTTCTCCAGGAAATTTCTCTTCTTCCAGAGCAGGGCGGAGAAAGAACTCTTGCGGCGTGGCTACCTCGGCCTGACTTTTCAAGCTCGTGAGCCGCCATTCGCGCGGCAAAAATCCCGGCGTGAAAAAGAGGGCTTGATCCGCGGTAGACCATGACTGTGTCAGCGTAACATCTGTGTAGAGATATGAAAGGAGATCGGAGCCGAGACTCCAGTCGATATGGGCCACACTGCCATAACCGCGCTCTGCCAGCGCTGGATCGAGGAGCATGCCGAGACGCACGCCAATGAAGATGAGTGTTCCGTCTTGCCCATATTGTTCAATACGCAGCGGAAAGAAGGTGTGCTGATCCAACCAGTAGAGGATCCGGGAGGCGTAATAGTTCGGCAGCCAGTCAGGCTTGGGGGTGGCTTCCACTACGTAGCACCGCACACCGCCTTCCGGCGTATACCAAGGGTATGCCTCGCCCATTAGCTTGACCGCCTTAGTGGGCACATCTTGGAACCCGCCCTCAGCGTTCGCGAGCGTAATCGTTGGCCGCGTCACGGGAAAGCGAACGGTCTGAAAGAGTACATCCATCCCCAGAAGTCGCCAGTTGAACTCCCACGCATCTCTTCCCACATCATCGTCGTAGGTATACGGATAAGCGGGATACTTATCCTGTCGAGGTGGGGCCGGAAACCGCCGCACCCGACGCAACGCAGAGGAATAACGAAAGGTATCTTGCTTCTTCGTAAACGTCTGGTCGGTGCGATAGCGGATGTACAGACTCTGGTTGCCGTACACCTCGGGCGGCGCAAGATATTGGAGCAGCGCGCTATAGTAGTTCTCGCCAGGCTTCGCGTAGAGGTACCCCGCCAGCCCATCGGCCACGTGATAAGACACAGACGTGACACATTTTCCCCAGGTCGGCATGTAGCCATGCGCATCGACCGACCCGTAGACTTGCGCAGTAGAGGACGTCCACCGCCGCCAATAGCTAAATTCCATTGCCCGCAACCCCATCTCTTCCGCCGTATACGGTGGGGCAAACGGAAAGGGTTCAGCCGGGAGATAGGGAAACGCGGCATGGCGCGGCGTCTCAGGAGAGAAATCGATGGCGGCGCGTTCTTCTGGTGAGAGTTCGGCTATGGTTTTCCACGTGCGGAGAGACGACGCCGCTGTGTCTGCATGCACAGTCGCACGGGGTAAGACGAACGCCAGGGTTACCCCAACCAACAGGAGGACGAACAACAGGTTCCTGACGACTGTCAATCGGGCGCGAGACGCAACCCTCCGGTGAACAATAACTGGTCCGTTAGTACGCAAAAAAAAGCTTGCTATAAAAGTCACGCGAGGTCCTTGTAGTGCTGCGTATGCCTTCGTACCGCCATTTTGTATCAGTGAATCACTCCTCGTTCTTTCACTTGGAGGAACGGCCTTGTCGCTAACCTTGGACCTCAGCAAACGCTAACGGCAGCGTTTTGGGACCGCGCACAAAGAACGAATCGATCCAGGTAACTGGTTGTGCGGTAGTTCTGAGCGGCGGCAGATGTTGCAACAGCGCCTCCAAGGCAACTTTCGCCTCTAGGCGCGCCAGCGGCGCACCTAAACAGAAATGGACGCCGTGACCGAGGGCGACGTGACCGTCGGCGTTGCGGGTCAGGTCGAAGCGCTCCGGGTCGGGAAATTTGCGCGCGTCGCGATTGGCCGAGGCGAGCAAGGGCATAACCGTCGCATTAGCGGGAATGGTTGTTCCGGCAATCTCCACAGCCTGGGTGGTCCGGCGAAACAAGGCTTGAATCGGGGAGTGATAACGGAGGCTCTCCTCGATAAGCTGGGGGAGGAGAGACATATCGTATCGCACCTTGGCCAAATCATCCGACTGCTCCAGAAGTGTAACCATGGTGCTGCCCAACAGGTTTGTCGTCGTTTCACTCCCGCCCAGCAGCAAGAGTATAGAGAGGCTCAGGATCTCGGGAGCGGTCAGCGCCTGATTCTCCTCTTCGGCGCGTATGAATGCACTGATGATGTCGTCTCCCGGTTCTTGGCGACGGCGGGCGATCGTTGTTTCGAAGTATGTACGCGCATCGCTCACGCTCTGCCGGATGCGCTGTCGATCCTCTTCCGTGGCGGTGGCGCGGTTCGAGGCGCTGACGATGTCATCGGCCCAGCGTTTGAAGTCCACGCGCCGCTCTGGTTCAATGCCCAGCATTTCCGCGATCACCAAGACGGGGAATGCAGCGGAAAAGTCGTGCGTGAAGTCAAACTCGTATTTGCCGCGGAGGCACTCAAGCAATTCCATGGCAATGGCATTCACCCGCGGCGCGAGATTGCGGATCATGCTCGGCATGAATCCTTTATTCGCCAACTTACGGAGTCGCGTGTGGGCAGGAGGATCGCTAGTGATCATCCACGGTATTTCCGGCACCGGATTAAATTCCCCCAGTAGTTGATCGAAAAATGCGGACGAGGAAAACAATTGCGGGGTCTTGAGCACGTAGACAACATCAGCGTAACGGCTGACGGCCCAGGCTTGAAGTGATTCGACCCAATACACCGGCGCCTGTTCACGCAGATAGGCATAGTGCGCGTAAAGGTTTGCCCTGACTTCAGGCAGCTGCGGGTTGTAGTTCATTCTCAAGGTCTCCCTTGTCTATCTATAATGCGGCAAAATTTCCGTGCCGAATCGTTGGAGCATTTTCTTGACATCAGCAAGCGGCAGATAGCCCTGGTCGGATTGCCAGATAAACCACTCGGGATTAGCGGTTTCGACCAGTAGATCCATCTCGCGACGAATATCGCTGGTGGTCCCCACCAAGGCGAAATGCGCCTTCTCCAAGCGATCCAGGGTGCATTCCGTAGACGGCAGCGGTTGCTTAGGGTACTTCGCTTCATCCTCGGGAAAGCGAAACGCCTCGGTGAAGCCGAAGTGATGGAAACACTGTTGCCACCCCACCCCAATCAGTCCGACGTCTCCCATCTGCTTAGCTTCCGTGTGGCTGTTCGCCAGATACACTGAGCGAAACACGCCCAGATTTTCGCCCAGCTTCAGATCGCGTCCATGCTTCTTGGCCTCGTCCATATGCGCCTCGGCAAAGTGCCGCACCTGTGTGGGCTCGGAAGCCAGAAGCGTGGGGATGAGGCCTTCACGCCCGGCCCAGCGGATCGTCGCCTCGCTCATGGAAAACGCCTGGAACAGCGGCGGGTGCGGCTTCTGGTAAGGCTTCGGCACGACTTCAATCATCTGCACGTTGCCGTGCTCGTCTACTTCCCCCGGTGCGCCGTACTCTCGGGTCCATTGGTGCGCGGGCCACGGAGTGCCGGTTTCGTACGGGCTGGGGTATTCATAATGCTTGCCCTTGAAACGGAACGGCTTATCGGCCCATGCTAGCTTGAGAATCTGATACACCTCCTCGAAAGCTTCACGGTTACGCGCATCAATATCGGCTTGCATGGTGGAGATGGCGCTCGCCCCGATGTGGAGCTTCTGCGCCATGGGGTTGAGCCAGCGAGCTTGATAACCGCGAGCAAAGCCGACAAAGGTGCGCCCCTTGGTCAATTGATCCAGCCATGCAATTTCCAGCGCCAGACGGAGCGGGTTCCATCCCGGGAGCACATAACCAATAGGACCGACTTTGATACGACTGGTCTGGTTGATCACATACTGTGTCAAAACTGGCAGGCTGCCCATTTCGGCGCCTTCGGTATGCAGATGATGCTCGGGAAAAGTGACCGCGTCGAAGCCCAGGTCTTCCGCCATGCGGGAGAGTTCCGCCACCTCGGCGAACATTTTTTGCCAGGGCTCGGTGTGGCGGGCAATGGGACGCATCCGCTGGCGTTCTGCCAAAGTGGCCGCCAAGGCAGGATAAAAGAAAAACATGAATTTCATTGTTTTCGCTCCTTTCTCCTTATCGCGTCATCCTTTGGGCAACCCCAGCACACGCTCGCCGAGAATATTGCGCTGAATTTCCGACGTGCCGCCAGCGATGGTAAATAAGTGGGTGCTGAGCGCACAGTGCGTCCAGTAGCCGCCGTCAATTCCGAAGTCGCGTTGTGACATAACTTGGCCTAGCGGACCAAGCAGCGCAGTGGCGAATTGCACTACCCGTAGATTCAATTCGCTCGCCGCCAGTTTGACCAGTGAACTTTCCGGACCGGGCGGGTCGCCGCGCAACTGCCGCGTGAGCTGGCGTAGGCTGCTGTATTTGATCGCCTGGAGTTCAGTATAGAAGTGCGCCACTTGTTGCCGCACCGCAGAATCGACGCTCGCGGCGGTTGCTCCCGGCTTGACAGCATCAATCAACTGCTGCATGACCGCTTCCACGGGCGAGAGCACGTCAAAGGTGACGCGTTCAAACATCAACGTGGTCATCGCCACTTGCCAGCCTTGATCTTTTTCGCCGATGAGATTGGCTTTGGGTACGTGAACATTCTCGAAAAACACTTCGTTGAATTCTGCGTCGCCGTTGATCTGCCGCAGCGGACGCACAGTAATTCCCGGCGTTTGCATATCGACCACGAGACACGAAATTCCCTTATGTTTGGGCACAGTGGGATCGGTTCGGGCGAGGAGAAGGCAGAACCGGGCATACTGTGCGTACGAGGTCCATACTTTCTGACCGTTGATCACGAAGCCGTCACCCTCCTCAACGGCGCGGGTTTGCAGCGACGCGATATCGGACCCGGCGCCAGGTTCGGAGTAGCCCTGGCACCAGATTTCCTCACCGTTCAGAATGGTAGGGATGTAGCGCTTTTTTTGTTCTTCAGTACCCCAGTGAATCAAAGTAGGACCGGCAATCCGAATGCCCATGAAGTTCGCAACCTCTGGCATCTGCGCACGCACCATCTCTTGCCGATAGATCGTTTGCTCCATCACTGTCGCGCCACGGCCGCCGTACGCTCTCGGCCAATGGACACCAACCCAACCGGCGCGGTGTAATTGCTTTTGCCAGTTCAACTGGATGGTAAAACGCGCGTCTTGATCTAAATGGAGAAACGTTGCAGGGTGATAGCCTTCTAACAAATTCGCCTCCAACCAGGCGCGCAACTCTTGCCGGAAAGCTTCTTCTTGTGGAGTGTAGTCAAAGTCCACGAGTACTGCCCCCTCCCTTTATTCAAGATACATGAAGATCCGCTCGGCCTACGGCTATGCCTATTCTTTGGTGACTATGCATTACTTGACACCGGACTCCTCAAAGAGAACCAAATTTGGGCGCCACGGGCAGCTTGCTGCCCGTGCCCAGCCGCCCCACTGGCGGACAAGCCGCCAGTGGCACCCCCGCTTGTCCTGGGTGACCCAAAAGCAGCCTGCATGAAGGGATGGTGTCAAGTTTGCCATAATTCCCTATTCTTTAGAGATCTTCTCTATCGCTTTCCAAAACTTCACCGTTGGCTTTAACGCTCCCAACTGTTGGAGGGCGGAGACAGCATCCCAAAACGTAGCTTCACGCACGATCTTGCCGTTCTCATAAAGGTGCAACGTCATCCCATGGACTTCCGTTGCTTTCCCCGCTGCCGGCACGCCGAGAAAGTTGTCGCCATGTTTCCCTCGCCAAACCCACTCGATGACGCCATGCTGGGCGTCACCAGTGTAGCGCAGAACCTCGAATACATTCGTTCCCGCCGGGCCGGGCGGGTCAGTGTTCTCGAAGATCTTGAAGGCGCGGCGCAGCTCGTCCTTGTCTGTAATCTGCTGCCCCAGCAGACGATCCTCGAACAGAAATGGATCAGCGTATAGCTCCACGGCTTTGTCCGCACTCTCAGCAAAAGTTGTAATCCATATCTGCGCCCAGGCAAAATTCATGGTCTTCGTCCCTCCAAAAAAGTGTCCTTAGGACATATAATCTTCGGGACTCATTGTCAAGTTGGAAATTTTTCGTTACAAGAAAAGCGCCCTTTAACCTCACACTACGCACATGAAAACGGCAATGAGCGCTTTAGCACGAAAAGAACAACCAAAAGAAACTGTCGCAGCTGAGCTGCAAGAATTTTTCTATCCGATCCATTATCAGATCGGCATGGCGTTGGAGGATGCGTTGCGCGGCGGGCTGCTCACCCGTAAACAATCCGCCATTCTGTGGATGATCCGATCCGCTGGCGAGGACGGACGGCGCATGCGGCGCAAAGACATTGTGCGGTCAATGCAAAGTTGGTTTGAAGTGACGAATTCCGGGCTCAGTAAAGCGATCCGCGGTATGGCGCGTCCACCGCTAGCGCTGGTAGAAATTACCGAAGATCCCCGTTCCGCCAGAGAGAAGCTCATCACCCTGACCCCTGAGGGAGTGCGATTTGTCGCGGCGATGGCGTCACGGGGAGAAACATTTCTGCAAGAGATCGTCCAACACTTGCCCACGGAAGTAAGCCGCGGAGGCGTCGAATACTTCCGTCAGTTGATCGATGCGTTCAATCGTTCGCGCGCCGAGAAGGGCAACCAAACGCGACAGAAACTTGCGAAGAGCAACTCCCTTTCATTGCAACAACGAACGTCGGCAGCACCCGTTACACTTTGATGAAGCATCGCAAAACGGCATCACCCGGAGGGGCTCCCACACCTGCTCTAGTGAGTTTTCTCTGAGTCATTCGCTAAAACAACGGGTCACCGGCTGCGAGCCCCAGCAGCAGGCGACCTGCCGGCCTATACATCTTGGGATGCACTACCCCATGCTGACAGGCGGTCAGAATATCGCGCATTAGCCGGTCAAGCGGATGACTACGGTAAATAGCGCTCGTCGCCGCAAGATCATACATTGAGCTCACCACTTCTTTGGCTATGCGGTGCACATCGATCAGCATAATCCGATACAACGCCCGTTGACGTGGCGAGGGCTTCTCGTTACGATTGAGCGTCTCCCACAGCTCCGTCAGAGTGGAATAGGTGAAACCACGCGCCGCCGCCAGGGAGCCTTCCGCCACAGCGATAGCCTCATGCACGCGCGATTCATCACGTAAGAGACGCGAACCAAAAAGTTTGTGGGGATCCGGCATCAACCCTTTGCCCTGCGCTAATTCGATCACGGCGTCGATCGCGGCGCGGGTAATCCCCAACGGCACTCCGGCGTGCGTCACTAGAAAGAGCGGCGGAAAACGATACATCGGTCCGGAATACGGCGGACGCTCAGCGAAGCTCCAGCTTTCCGCAAAGGGGACGAAAACATCCTCAACTTCGTAATCGTGGCTGCCAGTGCCAGCAAGGCCGGTCGTATGCCAGGTATTAAGAATCTTGCAGGCTGGGGGAGGAAACATCATGACGCGAATTTCCGGTCTCCCTTTGGCAAGCTGGCGCGGTTGGCCATCCTCAAAAACGACGCAGCCTCCAACAATCACCGAAGCGTGCTGGCAGCCGCTGCCAAAGCGGTAGCGACCAGTCACACGATAGCCGCCCTCCACTAATTCAGCGCGCCCAACTGGCACGACTTGGCCGGCAAGGGAAAAGCCCACGTGACCAAATACCCGTTGCGCCACCTCCGGAGGCAGAAACGCGCCGGCAAAACTGCCCGCCGACGACACCATGGCGCACCAACCTACCGACCCATCCATCCGCGAGAGTTCTTCCACCACACGAACCTGCGTCATAGGGTCAAGTTCAAGCCCTCCGTACACGCGCGGCACCGCCAAGCGGAACGCGCCTAACTCTCTGAGGGCGTCTATGACGCGCGGGGCCAATCGTCGTTCCGCCTCCATCGCGCTGATCGACTCCTGGATGAGCGGTTCCAAGGCGAGCGTAGCTTTAACAATATCGTTCACTGTCTGAGCAACGTGCTGTGACGTCACGGCTATACCCTTTCTTTCTCCCGCCTTCCAACGCATGACACTGCCGCGATCAGGGCTTGTGCAGGAGACAAACCTCGACAGCATTGTTGATATCCTGAAACGTACACGTCTAGCGGAAGGTACGCCTATCACTCTCGGTAACAAGCGGCAAGCAGTCGGTTCAGTAATGGACAAAAGAGGGCTTCGCTCGGTGGTGAGGAAACTTTGCGTATTCTCAGCTATCATATCGGCTATTTCCAAAAGGAGAGGAGACTCGTCTATGAAACTCGGACTGTTAGCTGGCGCGACTGGACCACGTCTAAACATGGATCTTATTCTTGAAGCAGAAAAACTTGGCTTTGATTCCGTCTGGACCGGCGAGGCATACGGCTCTGACGCCGTGACCCCACTGGCTTGGATTGGCGCTCGCACTTCGAAGATCAAACTGGGAGCGGCGATTTTGCAGATGCCAGCCCGTACGCCGGCGATGACGGCGATGACGGCGATGACATTGGATGCTTTGTCTGGCGGGCGGTTCATTCTCGGCCTTGGCCCATCAGGGCCACAGGTAGCCGAAGGATGGCACGGTGTAGCGTACGGCAAGCCGCTACCTCGGACTCGTGAGTACATTAGCATCGTACGCAAGATCTTGGCGCGTGAAGCGCCGCTACAGCACGCGGGCGAGTACTATCAGATTCCGTATACAGGTCCTGACGCGACGGGATTAGGCAAACCGCTGAAGAGCATTCTGCATGGACGAGCGGACATGAAAATCTATATGGCGTCGATTAGCCCCAACGGCATTGCCTGCGCAGCGGAAATTGCCGACGGCAACCTGCCAATCTGGATGAATCCGGAAAAGCCGCAGCTGCTTATGTCCTATTTGGAACGCGGATTCGCCAAAACCGGCGGCAAAAAGAGCATGGCGAACTTCGATCTCGCGCCGTTTGTCACGTGCATTGTGGGAACAGACCTGGAGAAGTGCCGAATGCCGGTGAAAGAAAACCTGGCCTTGTACATCGGAGGCATGGGCGCGCGCAACGCCAACTTCTACAACTCATACGCCAAGCGCATGGGGTATGAGGAAGCAGCCATGAAAATCCAAGATCTGTATCTGAGTGGGCGGAAAGCCGAAGCAGTCGCCACTGTGCCAGATAAACTAGTAGACGAAGTCGCGCTGGTCGGTCCGCGCGAACGCATTACTGAGCGCTTGCAAGCCTGGAAAGCGTCCCCTGCCACCAGCATAATGATCGGGACAACACAACCGGACGCGCTGCGACTGCTGGCGGAGTTGTGTCTATAGACTTACCATTGTGGTGCGCTCGCCATGAAACACGCAAAGGCCGCGCGTCTGTTGTGTGGGGGACTGCTTGTTGTGGTCCTCCTGCTTGGGCTGGCGTGGGGGTTCCCGCAAGTCACGCTAACCCTCGCCCAAGGGCTGGAACGCCGAAGAGCGGGTCTAGCGGAAGCCGCCATCGAAGTAGCCAATCAACGGATCGTTTATCTTGCGGGCGGCGCGGGAGACCATCTTCTCCTCTTGCACGGTTTCGGAGCAGATAAAGACAATTGGGTGCGCGTGGCCCGGTATCTGACGCCTCACTTTCATGTCATCGCTCCGGACCTCCCTGGGTTTGGCGAGAGCACCCGTGATCCCAACGCGCGCTATGCTATCGACGATCAAGTCCAACGTCTTCACGCTTTTGTACAAGCGAAGGATGAGGCCCCCAGAGGAAGAACGTCTCCGTTCCAGGAGCCGGCAAGCGCAGAGATCGCGTGAACATGCACTTTAAATTATCATGACAAATTAAAGTCGCAATTCAAACTATCATAATCTCAGAAAAAGCCGATCTGCCCATAGCCCTGGGCAATTTCATTGATGCAGGAAAACCGATATGTCTTATTCCTCTCGGCGGCAAACCGAAATTTCCGAATAACTGAGGAAAGTATGGCAGAAACTCAACAACAACGTTTTTCCTTGATTACCGACGAAGCGCTCGATGCTTTGCGTCAACTGATCGGCGTGCCGATCGAAGATTCACTTGAACCCTGGTGCTACGAAGCGACGCGCGACAACATTCGCCACTACGCGCATGGCATCGGCGATGACAATCCCCTTTGGTGTGATCCAGCGTATGCCGCAAAAACCAAGTATGGCCGTTTGGTCGCGCCGCCGTCGTTTGTCTTTCCACTCAATCGCATTTTAAGCGGCTATGTCGGCGGACTCCCCGGTGTCCACGCCATGTGGGCGGGAGCGGACCTCACTTGGCATAAGCCTATGTTCCATAATGACCAGTTCACGACTAAAGCTTCGCTTAAAGACCTCATCGAACATGAAACGCGGTTCGCTGGTCGCGCGATTCAGCAGATTTATCACGTTGACTATTACAATCAACGCAACGAGCTTGTTGTCGAAGGCGACAGCTGGTGTTTTCGCACCGAGCGCGACACGGCCCGCGAACGCGGCTCGAAATACACGGAAGTGAAACAGAAAGCCCCGGTCCAATATTCGCGCGAGGATTTAGCAAAAATTTTCGCGCTGTATGAGGCCGAGGAGATCCGCGGCGCCACGCCGCGTTACATTGAAGATGTTAAAGTTGGCGACAAACTTCCGACCATGGTGAAGGGACCGATGACCGTCACCGGTTTTATCGCCTACGCGCAAGGCTGGGGCGGCCTCTACATCCGCGCCAACAAAATGGCATGGAAGCAGTTACGCAAACATCCCGGCTTGGGCATTCCGGATCGCTTTGGCATTCCCGACGTGCCGGAACGCGTGCATTGGGACCCCGAATTGGCGATGCAAGTAGGCACCCCGGACGCATATGATTATGGGCCCGAGCGTACTTCGTGGATGATGCATCATCTCACTAATTGGATGGGAGACGATGGGTTTCTGTACAAACTCTCCGCTGAAATTCGCCGGCACAATCCCGTCGGCGACACCCTGTATATTAACGGAGAAGTGACGCGCACCTTTCAGGAGAATGGAGAACATTACGCGGAGATTACGCAGACGGCGACGAATCAGGATGGAGAGCTGTCGGTGCGAGCGAAAGGCATCGTGCGATTGCCGTCGCGAGCGTAGACTTTCGGCAGGGACTAGCGTAGGGGCACGCCGTGGCGCACCCCTATTTTCATTACAGAAACATCCGGATAGTTAGACCGCGCGTCCGCTCCGCAGCAGTTTTCCAGGCGTAGAGCCGGTGCACTTGCCGTCTTCAAACGTCACGTTGCCATTCACCATGATCCAGCGGTAGCCTTCAGCCTTCTGTACGCGCCGCCACTCACCCGCCGGTAAGTCATAGGCGATCTCGATGGGCAACGCTTTCAGGTTATTGAAATCGTAGACCACGATGTCCGCCGCCAGCCCTTCGCGTAGCGTGCCGCGATCCTTGAATTGCGCGGCATGCGCCGGCAGCGTGCTCAAGCGAAAGTGCGCCTCCTCCAGCGAGAGCGTGCCGGTTTCGCGCACCAACCAGCTCAGCATATCCGTGGGATAGACGCCTAGCGTCAGGAACTTGATATGCGCACCGCCGTCAGAAACGCCCGGAATAGAGGCGGGAGAGCTGAGCATCTCACCATGCACGCGCGGATCACTATTCACCACCGGCCCGAGCCATTCCGTCTGCAGGTTATCCGCCACCGAAATATCTAAAATGGCGTCGATCACATGCTTATTTTCTCGCTTGGCGATTTCTTCCACCGACAACCCAAGGTACTTCTCGCGCAGGTCGGGGCGCTCGATCTTGATCGCCACATATTTATGCAACTCACCAAACACGAAATCGCGTGTCGGCGTGCCGGCATCGTATTCGACGCGCGCCGCTTTACGGAATTCGGGATTGGCCAGCTTCGCGCGTTTTTCCTCAACCGTGCCCAATGTCGCCTCGCGCCACGCCGGATTATCGTCAAAAAGATTCCAGTCTTGAAAGTTAATCGTAAACGGCGCGCGCACCGAGGCGGCCTGTCCATATACCGGAATGCCTTTGGCCACCATCTCGTTCAACCACTTGAGCTGCAAGCGCATTGGTTCCACGATCGTTTCGTGCGCCACAAGCGCATTGTAGATAACCGAATGACCGCTCTGCTCGGCAAGCTGGGTGCTGAAGTTCATGTCGCGGTGCATGCCCACACCCTGATCGCTCGAGGTCGCGCTCGACTGAGTAATCTGAATGAAACCCTCATCATAGTCCCGCAACGCCTGCGCCATCGTCAAATAGAATTCATCCGGCAACACGTCCGAGATCATCGGCGAACCATCGTAGTCACGTTGCACCGACGCCGTGCTTTCCGGAAACAGACGTTGGGCTCCCCACCCGATGGCGCCGGCTTTCATTGCCTCATGGAACAGTTGGATAGAGGTTTGCACCTCTTTCTCGTTGGGCAGCCGCTTCTTCGCCTCGGTGAAGCCGCCCATGGCGTAGGCGACCAATGGCGTCACCGGAACAAGCTGGGAAAGGTTGATTCCCAATGGAAGACGGTCAAGATGGTCCATCCACTGCGAGAAGGTCTCCCACTCCGGCGCCATTGAGACCTTCATCGGCTCCAGCGGAATCGCCTCATTGCGCGAAAGCGAGAGCAAGGCGCGGTCAAAGTCTTTACTGTGGACGGGAGCGAAGCCAAATCCACAATTGCCGATCGTGACCGAGGTCACTCCATGCCAGCCGCCGATCGAGCAATACGGATCCCAATGGAGCTGGGCGTCGTAATGAGTATGCAGATCAATAAATCCCGGGGCAACGATGAGCCCGCTGGCGTCGAGCACTTTTGCAGCGTCGTTGCTGTTGATTCGGCCAATCTTGGTGATCTTGCCGTTTTTGATGCCGATGTCGGCACGGTAACGCGGCACTCTGGTGCCGTCCACAACCGTACCGTTTTTAATGATGGTATCAAATGTAGCCATGTGGACCCTCCTTTTTGTTAAACAGTTTCTCTCCTAAAGAATGCGCCGAGGCTTCCCCTTTGCCTCGACTTACTCGAACCGTAACAGACGGCGCGCGTTGCCGTAGAGGATGACACTTTCTTTTTCAGGAGGCAAGCCTAACGCTTTCACCTCCGCGACTGGGTGCGCGCTCCCGGCGGGCAGCGGATAGTCAGTGCCGATGACCAGACGTTCGGCGCCGGAGCCTGTCTAAACAGAAGCCGAGATGGAGCTAGCGCCAAATCCCAAACACGCGAAAGCCGGTAGACACCCAGGACACCACATGCCAGATCACTTCCATGGGCCGCGCACCCAGGA
>JBFWZL010000096.1:0-15078 GCA_050185455.1 Binatia bacterium
CATCGGTGCTGAGACAGGAAGACTGGCAAACTCTCCTGGTAGTGGCGCATGGGGGCCTGAACAATGCCCTGCTCGCCTACGCTACTGGTGTGACAGGCGGGCGTCTGTTCAACATTGAGCAGGATTTCGGTTGTATCAATATTATTGATTTTATTCATGGTAAGCCGTTCCTCCGGCTCGCCAACTTCACCTTATATGACCAACTCAAGGTGAAACTGCGCTCGCATAGTCTGGATGTGATCCTCAATCTATTGCGGCAGAAGGGGATCGTTTGAATTGGATCATCGGGCCATTTTCTCATTGAGTCACGGCTAAGGTAGTTTACTGATTTTCCATCCTTCGATGGCTCGATGATTCACTGGTTTAATGAATCAATTCAATCAATAGGGGATTTATGTTGACTTTATATACCTCTCCATTGTCGGGAAACGGGCGAAAAGTCCACATGCTGCTCGAAGAGGTTGGGGCTTCATATCAACTCTCGAAACTTGACCTTATGAAAGGCGAGCAGAAGAGTCCAGAATATCTAAAACTCAACCCAAATGGTAAAGTGCCAACGCTTGTGGACGATGGGTTCGTGTTATGGGAATCGAACGCTATCCTTTTATATCTGGCCGAGAAGTTCTCCACGGCAAACCTGCTACCGACAGGCGGTCATGATCGAGCGCGCATGTTTCAATGGCTCTTGTTCGAGCAGACGACGTTTCGTCCGCCGCTATCGTTCTTGTATCGCCAGACGCGATTCACCCCGTCGGATAAACAAGAGCAAAAAGCTATCGAGCAAGCGTGGTCGGAAGTCCGTGCGAATATGAACATCCTTCAGGCTACACTGTCTGGACGAGGTTATATCGGTGGGACATTTTCCGTGGCGGATATCGCTGTGCTTCCCTATGTTTATCTCGCTAAAGACTTGGGAACGGAGCTGTCCGCATGGCCAGGAGTCGAAGCCTATTGGCAACGCCTTTCCATCCGACCCAGTTGGCAAAAGATTATTGCCTGGAAAGGATAACCCTCCGCGCCATCATGTGTAACGGAAGGCAAAGACCGCCGTTACCGCTGAGCATCGATGGCGGCGGACGAACACGAGCGAACCGTCGGCGAGCGTCGCGTAGCTCGTCAATGAAAATGCTTGGGCGTCCGGGCAGGGTTGATCTTTGCCCACTCAGCATAATCCGGTATTTTCTAAGCAACGCCTAGGCGTTTTTCTTTTCCTTCTCTATCATGCAGCGCCCTTCTGATTTCATTACTGTCAATCAACTCACGAAAATCTACCGTATGGGTGAAATTGAGGTACATGCGTTACGTGGCGTGTCACTGTCGATCGCACGAGGAGATTTTGTCGCGATCATGGGGTCGTCCGGCTCGGGGAAATCCACGTTCATGAATATTCTTGGCTGCCTCGATCGACCAACCTCGGGAGAGTATCTTCTCGATGGCGTCGAGGTCTCCGGTTTGACTTCCGACGAGCGTGCAGAAATTCGTAGCGCGAAGTTGGGTTTCGTGTTTCAGAGTTTTAATTTGTTACCGCGTACGAGCGCGTTGGAAAATGTCGAGCTGCCGTTAGTGTATAGCGTCATGCCCATCGCCGAACAGAAGAACCGTGCGCGTACAGCGCTAAAGGCTGTGGGATTAGAAGGACGAGAACAGCATTTAGCGAATCAATTATCTGGTGGTCAACAACAAAGAGTCGCAATCGCTCGCGCCCTGGTCAACAATCCGCTTGTTATTCTCGCGGATGAGCCGACCGGTAATCTGGACAGCGGAACCAGTACTGAGATCATGGAAATTTTTACTACCCTGAACCGCCAAGGGATTACGATTATTCTCGTGACCCATGAGTCCGACATCGCTGCGCATGCTCGGCGACGGATCGTTTTTCGAGATGGTTTGGTCGTGGTGGACGAATTACAGGCTGAACGACGTGGAACGGAAAAGGGCGCGGAAGGTAGAAATAAATTTGTCTAATGCAACCCTGCGTTTTCTAGGGCCGCCGCCAGGCGATCCATGGCGGCGGGATTTTGGTATGGCATGCTTCTTCTGGCTACGGCAAGGGAATACTGAGGATTGATACGAAGGATTTCCGCTGCCTCGACGCGCGCTTCCTCAGTTCTCCCTTGTTCGCTCAGTACGACCGTGAGTAAAAGATGGGCCGTGAGATGTTCGGAATTACGAAGAAGCGCTCTTTTCAAGACGGCAATAGCGTCCGCTGTCCTTCCGACGAGCCGGTAAGCTTGGCCAAGCGACCAGAGGTAGGAGGCAGGATATCGTGGGTTTAAGCGCATGGCTTTCTCAACCAACGTGACCGCTTCTTCCCCGCGCTCCATAAAACTCAGGATATCGCCTAACGTTTGATATGTATCGGCTGAGTTAGGATCGAGTGCGATAGCGCGCTTCGCCGCGGTGACGGCTTGTGTATGTTGTTTTTTCGCCAAATAAGCATACGCCAGCGCTTCGTGAGCAGCGGGTTGCGTAGCGTCGATCGCGACGGCCCGCTGCGCCAGCAAGAGCAATTGGTCCACCGCGTGTACTGGGTCGTCAGTCCATTGCGAAGCGACATCCGCCAAATAGGTCAGTCCTAGATAGGCGTAGGCAACGGCAAACTGCGAATCAAGTTCGATTGCGCGCTCGAACATGTGACGCGCCTGTATATTTGCCTCTCGGGTTTTCTGAGCGCGGCATTCTAAACCCCGGAGAAAAAAATCATAGGCTTCCAGGTTCCTTGTAGGTGGACGTTTTGTGCGGTCTTGTTCTCCTGCTGTCAATTTGATCTGTAGCGCGGCGACGATTTTTTGCACTACCTCATCCTGCACGGCAAAAATATCTTGTAGCTCTCGATCATAGCGTTCCGCCCATACATGGTAGCTTGTAGTCGCGTCGATCAACTGTGCCGTGATGCGCACGCGATTTCCCGCTTTCCGCACGCTCCCCTCGAGTAAATACCGGACGCCAAGTTCTTTGCTCACTTGCTGGGACTGGACCGCTTTTTCTTTATAAAGAAAGACGGAATTGCGGGAGATCACAAAGAGGCCAGAGAGTTTTGACAGATCGGTGATCAAGTCCTCTGTAATGCCGTCGCTAAAATATTCCTGCTCCGGATCGCCACTGAAATTGACGAAGGGTAATACAGCGATCGATGGTTTATCTGGTAAAGTCAAATTTGCGGGGACCTCTGGAGGAGCTGTCGTGATTGTTGTTTCCCTGGGTTCCAGCAGTACGCGAAAGACGCGAATCGGCCTCGTTATGTATTTCACCGACTGCTCACCGAGATCAACATACTCGAGTGAGAGTTTTGTCTCCACTTGCTCGTACACGACGCCGGAAATACAAATGCCTCCCCCCTCCGCCAGGCTTTCCAGCCGAGCGGCAATATTGACGCCATCACCATAAATACGTTCGCCTTCGACAATTACATCGCCAAGGTTGACGCCAATACGAAACTCCATACGTCGCGCGGCGGGAAGATCCGTGTTCTTTACTTTCAGTTCTCGCTGGACGTCAACAGCACATTGCACGGCATCGACGACACTCACGAACTCGGCGAGCAGGTTATCGCCCGGAGAATCAATGACCCGACCGTAGTAGCGCCGGATGAGTGTCGCCATGATTTCGCGGTGCGCACTCAGAGTACGAATCGTCGCTACCTCGTCGTTCCCCATGAGACGACTGTATCCCTTCACATCAGCGCTAAAGATTGCCGCCAGTTTTCGCTGCACCGTCCGTTCTTGAGTATGGTCGTTCGATTCAGCCGCCATCATTGCAATTCACGAAATAGGTGAATAAAAGGCGAAAGTCAAGAGAGTTATGAAAGCGCCCACACGTGCGCAATTCCACGCCAAATTTTGTCCTCCCTGCATAACGATGAAGCGTGCTTGTCCTTGCTTGCGTCACTCCTACTCCTTCTGCAACAATAGAGCTACTATTTTCGTAAATGGTGCCTTTTTACTATGCCAGCGGCTCCGGTAATCCCCACGCATGGTTTACGTCATCTCGCACTCAACGTGACTGATGTTGCCGTCTCAGTTGAGTTCTACTCTTCTCTTTTTGGCATGCAGGTCGTATGGCGACCTGATCCAGAAAACGCTTATCTTTCTGCTGGTTGCGATAACTTAGCTTTGCATAAAGCTCCGGCAAACAAGGAGCAGTCCGGTCAACGACTTGATCACTTTGGTTTCATCGTAGCAAAGCAGGATGACGTCGATCATGCGGCGGAAGTGTTGACAGCGAGAAATATCCCGATGCTGAAACCGCCGCGCACGCATCGTGACGGGAGTCGCTCCCTCTATTTCATGGACCCAGACGGCAATGTCATCCAAATTCTCTATGAACCGGCCCTTAGCAATCAGCGTATCAGCTGAGGTCACCCGCGACGCTGCCCATCAGTGCTCTCTTCTCCGCACGGTTGCGGCCTGGGGCGTGCATGCCTACACGGCGTCTGGAGCTGTCGTCGGCTTTCTCGCCTTACATGCAACGTTCGAGGAACAAGCGCGTGAGGCTTTTTTGTGGATGCTCGTCGCCGTGTTAATCGATGCAACGGATGGCACGCTCGCGCGCGCGGTCGAGATTAAACGTGTTCTTCCCTGGTTCGACGGCTCCAAGCTTGACGACATCGTGGATTACTTCACCTTTGTGATTGTTCCCGTCGTCTTTCTTTTCCACATGCAGTTGCTGCCACCCAGTGGAACTCTCTTTTTTGTCGCTATACCGCTTCTTGCCAGTGCGTATGGGTTTTGCCAGGCCGCGGCAAAAACTCCAGATTATTTCTTCACTGGATTTCCTTCCTATTGGAATATCGTGGCTTTCTACCTGTATGTTGGGAGCCTGCCGCCATGGTTTAATGGGCTTCTTATCTGCGGTTTGGCTATTTGTGTGTTTATTCCAATTCGTTACATTTACCCGACCCGCACAGTTCCATTTCGACATTTGACAAATTTTCTTGGCGCCGGTTGGGTCGGAGTTCTGCTCGTGTTGTTATTTCAATTCCCTACTCCATCAGGTTGGCTCGTCCTTTTCTCTTTATATTATCCGCTGTATTACACGCTCCTCTCTTTTTATCTGCACACCACCACATCTGGAAAAATGGCTCTTTTGCCTTGACATTCGCGATATCGGACGCAGGTTTGTATGAGAGTATTTTTTCTGCGAGGAGCACAAAAAATGGAATTTTGCGGAGATCATGAAGAAAAGCCTGTCAAAAGAGAGGAGAAAGCAGCGGAATTATTTCGTGAGGCGCACCAAGCTCAGATGAGCGGCGATATTAGCAATGCTGTCCGGTTGTACCAAGAGTCGCTCCGAATACACCCGACAGCCGAGGCGCATACGTTCCTAGGTTGGACGTACAGTTCTTTGCGCCGTTACGAAGACGCCATCGAGGAGTGTAAAAATGCCATCGCTCTTGATCCGGATTTTGGTAATCCATACAACGATGTCGGTTCGTATCTCATGAAGCTTGGTAAATTAGAGGAAGCGCGTCCATGGCTTGAACAAGCCACAACAGCTAAACGGTACGAAGCTCGCCATTATCCGCATATGAATTTGGGGCGCCTCCATTTGGCGAAAGGTGATCAACTTGGCGCCATGCGTGAGTTTAGCAAGGCGGTACAAATCGAACCTCGGTATTTGCCCGCGCGGTTTGCTCTGGCCACCCTCGCTTCTCAATTGAACTGAATTTTCTTGCGCTCTTTTTTTGACGCACACGGTTAGGTGCTTTTTTGACAGTTCGCCCTATTTAAGAAATCAGCCGAACTGTCAATAGTAATCAATAAAGCATGTTCTCTTTCCTATCAAGGTTCTTGGGGCGCCCGGTTCTTGCTTTCAACCTTTGCTGATCCAGCCGTGGTAAAAATCTTCGTAGTCTATTGAAGGCGTTTGCTTTTAACGGCATAGTACCGCAGTGGAAGCTATGATAGGGGAAAATTTGTATGCCGATTTACGAGTATCGTTGTCAGACGTGTGGCAAAGACCAAAGTGTATTGTTTCTCTCTTTGCGGGAAACAGAATCGCGTCCACGATGCAAATATTGTCATGCACGTCGGTTGACTCGCCTGCTTTCACGGTTTGCCTGCCATCAAACCGAAGCAACGCGTTTACAAGATTTTGACACCAGTGCTCCGCGTAATGAATCCTTCTACAAAGACTCGCGCAACGTCGGTCTATGGGCGAAAAAACGCGCGAAAGATATGGGAGTCGACTTGGGGTCTCAGTTTGAAGAAACCGTGGAGAAAGCCCGAAGCGGGAAGATTCTGGATGATCTTTGACCGCCGTTGTATTTCCTACGCTAGAATACCTGTATGATTCGTGCAGCTGGCTACATGATCTGGCGTCTTTGCCGCATTATTTGCGGCTTTATTCTGTTGGCGGCAGGCTTGTTTCTGAGCCTGCCGGGCATTCCGGGACCAGGTATCGTGCTTATCGTATTGAGTTTCGGCATCCTCAGTCATGATTTTCACTGGGCGAAACGAGCGCAGGAATATATGCATCGCAAGTGGCATGCACTACGCAACCGCCAAACCCGAGCTTCGACGACAAAGGAGACTGACCATGGATGAAAAAGATCGCCTCGGCGCAAAACTCCGAGAAAAGGAAAAGGCGGAAGAGGATCGCTATTTCGCACGACGTGACAAAGAGCTGCTTGAAAAGCTCAAACAGCAACAAGCTGAGCCACAAGAGGCTGAGCAAGCACTGATGCGTTGCCCCAAGTGCGGGGCAAAGTTAAATACCGTCAAGCATCATGACGTAACGGTTGAGGAATGTCCTGCCTGTCAAGGTATGTGGCTTGACCGCGGAGAATTAGAAATCCTCGCGCAACGTGAGAACGAGGGATGGCTCTCCCGCTTTGTACGCCGCGGGGTCCTACGCCAGGACTGAACGTCTCACGTTCTCTGCTCTTTGACCCCTGACTGTTCGATTGAGGAGATAAGCCATGCTTAGGCTGTATGACTCCCCCATGTCTCCACGTGCGCGCAAAGTGCGGATTGTTCTAGCGGAAAAAGGTCTACAATACGAAAAAGTGACGGTCGATATTACTAAAGGGGAACAGAAAAACCCGGAATTTCTGACTGTCAATCCTTACGGTAAAGTGCCGGCGCTACAGGATGATGGCTTAGCGGTGTATGAATCGACCATCATCTTGGAATACCTGAACGACAAGTATCCAAACCCGCCTTTGCTGCCAGTTGACCCTGGTCAACGCGCCCACGCTCGCGTCCTCATGCATTATGCTGATAACCCGTATGACAGTGCATTTGCATTCCTGGTAGGCGAAGTTTTTTTCAAACCGAAAGGGAAAGCCGATCAGAACGTAATCGCCAAAGCGAAACAGGAGCTAAACGTCTGTTTCGAGCGACTGGAAAGAGAGCTAGGAGGCAACGACTACTTGTTAGGCGTGTTTACGCTCGCGGATATCGGCTATGTCGCCTGGGCTCCTCTCTTTGGGCCGCTACAGGTTGAAGTCCCAGACCATTGCCCGCGTGTCAACGTATGGTTGAACCGGCTTAAAGATCATCCGAGCGTACAAGCAGCTGGTTAACCAGCATCGAATTCCAAGCTGCAAGTTCCAAGCACTATTATCCGTTCTTGTAACCTAGCGCTCAGTGTGCTCGGCACGCAATGCTCATTACTCGGTACTGAATTATGTTTAGCGGCATTATCGAAACCACAGGCAAAATTACCAAGGTTGAACAGACGACTGACGGCGCGAAGCTGACGCTGACATCGAACATTCCGTCAGCAGAAGTCAGTCTCGGCGAAAGCATTTGTATTAACGGCGCGTGCATGACGGTCTCGGCTATCGGCGAGATGGAGTTGAGTTTCGACATCTCCGTAGAATCTCTGCGAAGGACGAATCTAGGAGATCTCCAGCCTGGAAGCCTAGTCAATTTGGAGCGTTCTCTTCGCTTGAATGACCGGCTTTCCGGCCATATTGTTTCTGGGCATGTTGATGGCGCAGGGCGTATTCAATCAGTCCAGCCGGAAGGCGACTCTTTTTTATACACGTTCGAGATTCCACAAGAATTAAGCCGCTATCTGGTTGAAAAAGGTTCCGTCGCGGTTGATGGTATTAGTCTGACGGTCTTTCGCTGCCAGCCAACCGCTTTTACGTGCGCGATTATCCCCCACACTCATCAAGTCACAACTCTTCACGCCAAGAACCCCGGGGATAAGGTAAATGTTGAGTGTGATATGCAGGGAAAGTACATTGAGAAATTCGTTAGCGACGCTATCTCAAGTTTCCTTTCCGGTCCTTTGCAAGAACTGCGAAGCGAGATTGTCGCGCTCCGACAGAAAATCGGCGACTAGCATCTAGCGTATAATATAGCCTGCTCACTATCGCTCGCTTCACGGACTATGGCATAAAGTCGAAGCTATCCGTCATAGAGTGAACGTGTAGCGAACGAACCAGAGGCCATAAGCTTCCTGCCATATGCTGATTGCCGTCCGCGCGTCGCTCGGCTATGAAAAGGTCTCAGTTTCATCCGGAGAGAGGCTATGTCAACCGCGAATACAATAACCATTGTTCAACAAGCCCGATCACGGCAACGATTGCTGCTCACCGAAGTTGAGGCAAAGGCTTTTCTCAACGCCGCTGGGGTGGCGGTTGCGCAGACAAAACTTGCACAAACACGAGACGAAGCCGTCCATCTTGCTCGTGAGATCGGCTTTCCCGTGGCGCTAAAAATTTGTTCTCCTGATGTCGTTCATAAGAGTGACATCGGCGGAGTAAAACTCAATCGGAAGTCAGCGGATGAAGTGAGCGCAGCCTTTGCCATGATCACGACTGCTGTTCGGCAAGCTCACCCGTCCGCAGTCATTGACGGCGTTTCTATTCAGCCCATGGCCAAGCCAGGGATTGAGGTTATTATTGGACTGACAACCGACCCGCAGTTTGGTCTGATCCTTATGTTTGGGCTTGGCGGTATTGCTGTTGAGGTGTTGAACGATGTGGCGTTCCGTCTTGCGCCGCTAACGCCGCGAGATGCGAGTTTGATGATTAGAGAAATCCGCGGGTTACCTTTGCTCACCGGACATCGAGGTCAGCCGCCAGTGGATCTTGCGGCGCTGGAGCAAACGCTGCTCCAGGTTTCCACCTTGGCCGAGGCGCATCCCGAGATCAAAGAACTAGACCTGAATCCTATTTTTGCCTATGCGGAGGGTTGCCTTGCGGTCGATGCGCGGATTGTCTTACACCCAGAGGGCACTACTTCCGCCGTGCGTCCATTATTACCAGAAACTCGCGCGCAATTAGCCCGCGCCTTCAATCCTAAAGTCGTTACCGTAATCGGCGACAAACGCGCCAACAACTACATGTGGCTGCGTGGACAGAGTACATTTCAGGGAAAAGTCTATTCCGTGCAGATTGATGAGCGCGAATTGCCTGGGATTGCGGCTTTAGGGATCCCTAATTACTCAAGTCTGGCGGAGATTCCTGATGAGATTGACTACGTCATGACTGCGGTTCCACGTCAGATTGCACCGCGTATTGCGAAGGACTGCGCCGACAAAAAAGTCGGCAGTGTGATGTTTTTTACCTCCGGCTTTTCTGAAACAGACGAGGATGGCAAGCGACTTGAGCAAATGCTGGCGGATACAGCACGCTCCGCCGGGATGGCGCTCATCGGCCCCAATTGCATGGGAATTTATCACCCGCGCATTGGTCTGCGTAATTATACGGAACTGCCAGCTGGAGAGCCAGGAACAGTAGGCTTTATTGGACAGAGCGGTACGCATACCATTACGTTCGGCTTGGCCGCGCCGAATCACGGCGTCAAAATCAGCAAAGCTGTCAGCTTTGGCAATGCCGCTGTGATCGACGCCAGCGACTATCTGGATTACCTCGCCTCAGATGAAGAGACAACTGTTATAGGTATGTATTTGGAAGGCGTACGTGAAGGAAGACGCTTTTTCTCCCTACTCCGGCAAGTGACGCCGAACAAGCCGGTCGTTATATGGAAAGGTGGGCAGAGTGAGCCTGGACAACGGGCAATCTCATCCCATACTGGCTCGCTTGCCGTTCCGGCTACGATTTGGAACACCATGGTGCGACAAGCAGGAGCTATTCCAGCCGAGACGTTTGATGAAATTCTCGATGTTGTCAAATTATTACAGTTCACCAAAGCGACGACTGGAACGGGAATGGGGCTCATTGCCATGACTGGCGGTCCTTCTGTGGTTATTACTGACGCCTTTGCGCGAGCAGGTCTTCAAGTGCCGTTGCTGAGCGAAGCTTCCTACCAAGAACTCTCGTCCTTCTTCAATGTGATTGGCGGTAGTTTCCGCAATCCATTGGATTCTGGTGGAACGGTCGGTATGGGACAGTCCAGCCAGAACCTCGAACGGCTCTTATCCATCCTTGACCGTGACCCGCACATTGATGCTATCGCCATGGATACTGGCGCTGGTTTAGTAGCTGGCCAGTGGCAAGCGCATCCTAAAACGCTAATCAGCTTGCTCGATACGCTCTCGCAGTTTGCAGAGCGTACCGTCAAACCTTTCTTTGTTATCCTGCAACCGTTCGCTCATGAAGCCGCGCTGGTGGGCGTGCGAGAACAGTTTCATGCCCAGCGGATCGCCACGTTTCCAAATCATGACCGCGCCGCGTGCGCGATGCGGCTGGTGACCGACTATTACAGGTTTCATGCCGGAATTGGAGACGAGTGAATTTAAAGATGTCTGTGCAGCAAACAGCCCTGTTCTTACTTAATCCGCAATTGACCTTCTTCCAACGATCAGATAGCACAGGGAGCCGATAGGATCCGTGAAACGAGGCGCATTCCTATACAAAAAGAATTGGACTTAAGGTAAGGAGGCAGGAGCATGACGTATATCATCACCAGGCTGTGCCGGGACTGTGTAGATACCGGTTGTGTGGCGGTATGCCCGGTCGATTGTATTTACGAATATACAGGCAGTGATCGCGATCAATTCCCTAACCAGCTCTACATTCACCCTGACGAATGTATCGACTGTGGAGCCTGTGAGCCGGAGTGCCCATGGCAGGCAATCTTCGAAGAAGTGTCCGTCCCGAGCGTATTTCAAGACGACACTCCCTTAAACTACGCCATGAAAGACGACACGGATCAGTTTAAAGTCGCCCAGCATAAGAAAATACAGCATCCCACTGCAGATCAAATTGCTGAGAATAAGAAAAAGTGGGGCTGGGACGGATAAGGATTGGGGGTTGGGGGTTGGGAAGTAGATACTGAGACAAGTGGCTCTTAGCATGGCAAAGTGTTTTCTACCAACCCCGAGCCTGTAGTTTCCCACCCCCTTTGAGCCATTTCCTGGCCCCTAGTTCCTAGTTCCCTCTCTTCAATTCTTCCTCGATCAACACAAGCCTGTCATTACCGAAAAACATCGAGCCGTTCACGAAAATTGTGGGGGTGCCAAAGCCGCCGCGTGAGATCACTTCATCCGTATTCACACGGATACGGTCTTTGTATTCCTGACGATTGATCTTGTCGAAGTATTCTTGCGGATCAAGACCAACCTCTTGTACGAGGCCGCGCAAGACTTCCTCCTTGCTAATATCTCGATCTTCTCCCCAATACGATTCAAACACCCTGGTGCTATAAGGGAGAAACTTTTCGGGATGCTCAAGCGCCACTAACGCACCGCGGAGCGCCTTCACTGAATTCACGGGAAAGACGGTTGGAGAACCAATCCTTAGCCCATAGAAGCGCGCCCAATCCTGTAAATCCTTTGCGGCGTACTTCGCCTTTGCCGGAAGCCCGCGTTCGCGGAACTCGTACACAGAGGGATTGCTGGTATTGAAGATGCCGCCCACAAGAATCGGCCGCCATTCGAGCGTTGCGTTGTACTTCTGACAGATTCCAGAAATTTTCGTGAACGCGAGATAAGTCCACGGGCTGGAATAATCGTAGAAAAATTCCACTTTTGCCATAGTTTTCTCCTTCTTTATTTTCTTTTACGCGGTGAGAAACTCCACAAGCATGCGATTAAACTCCCGTGCATATGCCTGGTGAATATTATGCTTTCCTTCCGAAAAAAAATGGAGTCGCGAACCAGCAATACCCTGCTGTAAAACCTCGGCGTGGAAATTAGGAACGAGCGGATCTTTGCCGCCGTGCAAGATAAATGTTGGACAGCGAATTTCACCTAGGCGCTGGCGGCAGATCTCTCCTCCGGCTTTATAGATGGCTTGCATTGCCTCACACCACGCAGACCAGAGAGTTTGCAGGCGATCTCCATAAATCTGCTCCATGATCTGCACCATGCGAGGAGACCAGGAAGAGAGCAGTCTCGTCTTTTCGTATGCTTCAATATCCTCAGCAGTCAGGTACGCGTTTCCTCCCCAGATAACCAACTTGGTAACGTTCTGCGGACGATTCAGGGTGAGTAATAGCCCAATAATCGCTCCATCGCTCCATCCTCCCACGGCGTAAGAGTGGCAGCCCAGTGTTTCCATCAAGGCGGCGCAATCCTGCGCATCCTGTTCGTAAAAATCAAGAGGGAATTCTCGTTCAGGAGGATGAGATTTGCCATAGCCGCGTGCGTCGGGCGCGATGACTCTCAGTCTCTCTCCTGGAAGGGCGTTTAGTTGCAGACCAAAGTCTGATTGTCCTGTGCCTAGCGCGCCAGGAATCAATAAGAGCGGCTGTCCTTGTCCTCGATCCTCGTAGTAGAGATTTGCGCCCCTCACCAGTGTGTATGGCATGATTCCTCCTCTTTGCGCCGGATTTGACTGATAGCATGATCTGGAAACGGAGAGAACCGGGTAAAAGAACAGTGGTTTCCAAAGGTGAGCGTTGCCTCCTCAGTATTCGTTTGTAAAGCGCCAAGGAGACGTACAAACTTTGCGGAATAATTTTACGGGAGTGAAAGAGCGAAGACGCCCCACGAGGAAGCGCCTTCGCGGATGGACAGATAAAGAGGAATCAGCAGGCAGGGGGGGCAGCTTCACAAATAGCTGGCGCGCCGCCAAGTAGATTGTATGTATTCAACGTCTGAGTGAGCGCTTGAATCGTTGCTAGGTTCTTGCTTGTCAAAGCGGCGTTGACCTGATTGATAATGACCTGCGTGTCTTTGATCGGATACTTCACGTTCGGATGCGCTGCGTTTAAGAGAGCGGTAATCGCTTGTTTGATCAGCTGCGCCGCGGCGGTTTGCAAGGCAGTTTTAAGGGTCTTATTTCCTAGCGCCTGTAGAAGCGTGAGCTTTGCGAGCGCTGCGAAGGCGGCCGTTTTTGCTCCAGAGAAAACAGCGTCGACTCTTTGTGCACTCTTGTATTTGTACCATCCATTGACGGGAACCAAACTGACCCAGTTCGCTGGCAAGCACGACTGACCAACTGCGCAGGTTGCCGAAGCCTCAGCTTGGGCTTCAACCGCATTGTTGCTCGAAGAAAAGGCGGTAGCCATTACTGTATGATTAAATAAGCCGCTTGTTGACGATCGATAGGAGCCTTTATAGATAAGACATTCGCCCGTTCCCAATCTCGCTTTGGAAAGCTTAATCGGAGTATTTCCCTTAGGCCGGTTACTCATAAGAGAGAGCCGATTCACAGCATCGTCAAGGTTACAGATTTCACCAGTATAGTAGATCGGCGACCCTAATCGAGTTGCGGGGGACTGGCAGGCGGTAGTCACGGTTATAGCCACGTCTGGCAGAATTATTGGGCAGTCATAGCTGGCATTAGCCTGGCCGCTTACGGAGAGACCGCTAGATGCTCCAACCGCAGTAACAGTAACGGTAGCGGAATCCTTTGCTGGTGGAGGGGGATAGGTATGTTTGAAAGGTTGACAGTCTCCTTTCGCTAGGGTCGTTGGGAACGAGAGTTTCGTATTCGCCTGAGGTTTATTGATAACCACTTTCACAGTTTTCAAGTTTTCGTCGCCATTGTTGCAGATCTGCCCGCTAAACTCGACAGTTTGCGTTAGATTTATAAGTGGACAATCGCCGTTGAGTTCCACGGACAGTTTGGGTTGCACTACCGTGCAGCTCGCGGAGGCTGGAGGGTCGCTAAGTGCTAACGCGCCAGAAAGTTTTCCCATGCCTTGTGCGGTCACTGTGTCTTTAAACGTTCCAGTTTGCGTAGTTTCATATTCACCTTGGTAGTTCGTACACTCGTTCGGAGCCAGCACTGTTTTGGTGAGGGTAATACTCTTTGCCGGCGGGTTATCCGTGACCGTCACGTTGGTGAGCTGTTCATCGCCTTTATTACAGACTTCCCCGTTAAATTTTACCGGCTGCCCAAGCGGAGTTGTCGGATTGGTGCACTTCTTTGTCACCGTTATTTGAGGACTGACCGAAAGCAAAGGACAGAATGCTTGCGCTTGACCTACGAAAGCTTGACTACTGACCCCAGCTACGGTAGCAGCTTGCGCTTGACTGAGGGTTCCACTGCTAGCGGCATTTCCCGTAACAGTGATGGTATCGCTAAACACACTTCCTGGGGGTGTCGTGGTCGCCTCATAGAAACCAGCAAAAGGGGCTGTTTCTCCTGCCGCTAGAGTCTTCGGCAGCAGGGGCGGCACGAACTGCGCGACGGGATCATCAGCAATAGTTAAGTTGGAGAGGACCCCGGGGCCAGAGTTGGTCACAGTTCCAGAGAAATCGATTCTGAATTTCGTTCCGTCAGGGGAAACAGTTATACTATCACAGGTTTTTGTGACTGAAATGTCTAAACACCCGCATTGTGGGAGGGTAACATAATTCGGGAGTTGTGGCGCACCACTGCACGAGACCGGCAGTATCGTCGGCGTAGTCGGGGGTCCAAGCGCTGGGAAAGTTGTTCCAGACGTATCGACGGCGGTGCATCCTTGTAGAGAAATAACGCCTCGTTTTCCGGCCTCGACATCGCTCCCGGTCGGGCGTACGTCTCCCTTCCCGTTCTTCCAGTTTAATGCTCCAGTAAATGCCCGTGCGCCGATATTGCCGCCGGAACCAAGGCCGCCGGTTGGGTTAAAGTCTCCCTGAGCAGCCAACTCCCCAGAGTTCAACTGGACGTTGTTCTTTGCTTCTAAAGTAATTTGGCCGCCCTTGCCGCCATTCGGTGAGCCCGTGGCTTGAATGGCTTTACCGCTGGCGGTGACATTGCCCGTTGTCGATTTGACTGTCACGATA
>JBFWZL010000097.1:0-15070 GCA_050185455.1 Binatia bacterium
CGGCGGGTGGATGGCTCCCTGGCTGGACCGGATGGATCGCCATTTCGAGGATAAAGCGCTCTTCAACGATTCCCCGCTGACTATGTCGCCTAGCGAATATTTCAAACGGCAGTGCTGGATTTCCTATGAACCGGTGGAAGGCAACCTGACCCATCTCGTGGATTACGTCGGCCCCCACAAAATTCTCTGGGCGACGGACTATCCACATCCGGATGGCTTTTTTCCCGGGGCTCCAGCGCAGATAGCGGAAAAGCTGCCAGAGAACCAGCGGCGTACGGTGCTGGCCGAGAGCGCCATGCAGTTCTACAATTTGGCATAGTGTTGCGGCATGGCTCAATCGAACCAATTAGGACACTATTTGGATTGGGCCGTGCTCACTGGATCAACGGTTTGTACTTCGTCGCGAAAACAGGGCATAAAATCAAGCAAGTTGGTCCATAACCAAAAGAGCGGGAAAACAGCCGCGGACAGCGCCAACTTCCGCATCGTTCGCTGTCTCCCGCCTAAAAGGAGGACAAATGGCATACGATCTGATTATTCGCGGGGGGACCATCGTCGATGGCTCGGGTTTGCCGCGCTATCAAGCTGACGTCGGCATCAAAGGCGGTCGCATCACTGCGCTAGGCAAAGTCAGCGGGCCTGCTGACGAAGTCATCGACGCGGAAGGACATGTCGTCGCGCCGGGTTTCATCGACGGCCACACCCATATGGATGCGCAGGTCTTTTGGGACCCCCTCGGTAGTTGCTCCTGCTGGCACGGCGTGACGTCGGTCGTCATGGGCAACTGCGGTTTCTCCCTAGCCCCGTGCGCCGAGAAGGACAAGTTGCTGGTGATGCGGAATCTCGAGCGCGCCGAGGATATCTCGCCGCAGGCAATGGAGGCGGGCATCAAATGGTCGTGGTCGAACTTTCGCGAATATCTGGACGCGGTCGATCGCCTGCCCAAGGGCATCAACTATACCGCGTATGTCGGTCACTCGGCCCTGCGCACCTACGCGATGGGCGAGCGGGCGTTTAGCGACGAAGCAACCACCGACGATCTGGCCGCGATGCAACGCGAATTGCGTGACGCGCTCAAGGCGGGAGCCGCCGGTTTCAGCACCTCACGCACGAGCGCGCATCAGACGCCCGACAATCGCCCGGTTGCCAGCCGGCTCGCGACATGGGACGAAGTGCGCGCGCTGGTTGGAGTGATGGGCGACCTGAAGGCCGGGGTCTTCGAGATTGCACAAGAAGACGCCCCGACCCCTGAGCGGCTGCATAACTTCATTGATCGACTGAAGGCGCTCGCGATCGAGAGCAACGTGCCGACTACCTTCGGCGTCGTGCAGTTCCGCAAGCTGCCGCATGATTGGCGCGCCTTTTACCAGTGCGTGGACGATACCATCGCCGCGGGCGGCAAAATGCTGATCCAAGGCACCAGCCGATGGATCAGCACCCTGCTGTCCTTCGAGAGCACGTTGCCCTTCGATCGTACTCCCGTGTGGAGCGATATGCGGAAGCGCCCGCTGGCTGAGCAGGAAGCAGCGCTGCGCAATCCCGACCTTCGCCGAGCGCTGCTGGAAGCCGCCCACGAATATATGAGCAAGCCGCAGCACTCCGTTGGCGCCGAGGCGCGCAAACCCGACTTCGGTTCACTCTTTGTGATGGACAAGCCGCTGCCGCCATATCGTTCGGTCGCGCAGCTCGCGCAGGAATCCGCCAAAGATCCCCTCGACGTCATGATTGACCTGTCGCTGGAGAAACATCTGAAGCAGTTCTTCATCCAGCCTCTTGTCAACGAAGACCAGGACGTGGTGCTGGCGATGATGCGGCATCCCCGATCGGTAGTGACTTTCTCCGACTCCGGCGCACATGTCTCGCAGATCATGGATTCGTCGATCCAGACCCATCTGCTGGGCTATTGGGTGCGCGAGCGTCAAGCGCTGACGTTGGAGCAGGCAGTCCGCAAGATGACCTACGACCTCGCGTCATTTTGGGGCTTGCAGGGACGCGGACTGCTGCGTGAGGGTAATTTTGCCGACGTGGTGATTTTCGATCCAGAAAAGATCGCGCCGCAGATGCCGACCCTCGAACACGATCTGCCGGCAAGCGCCCGACGGCTCAAGCAGAAGTCCGACGGGATCAAAGCGACGATCGTCAACGGCGAAGTCCTGATGCGCAACAACGAACACACCGGAGCATTACCAGGCAAGCTCCTTCGCGGTCCGTTGGCTCCCAGCGCATAGCAGGGACACAACGGCACACCGTCTGCCGCGTACTGCTTCTCACGATCGGCTCTGGGGGACGGGGTCATCGGCCTCACCCCCAACCGGTTTCCACTAGGACCAGCAGGGGCATTTGCGCAGAAACCTACGCTTTTAAATTTCGATTGAAGCAATTTAGTGAAACAGGTTTCTGTCTGACTTGATTTTCTCCTTGATTTTTCGGGAGTTATTAACGGTTGCCAGAAAAATGGTCATTTTCAGCAGCGGTTTACTTCAATGAAAAGCACTGACATTCCGATAAACTTTCGCACACTTTTTGTCTCCTAGAGAGGTTTTCTCTGGATCCGCGGCAGCCACGCGAGGGAGATGGGCTTCCTCTTCAAGACGGTCTGACATGAATTTTCCCAATAAAATTAGGCCATTATGGCTTAACGTAGGTTTTCGCCCGGTTGATTGTCACGGCCCAAGAAGTAAAAAATTTAATGAACCGAACACTTTCTCCCCAAACACCTCAATACATTCGAGAGGAATTGAGTCGCTATCTCCATCAAATCGATAAGTTATCGTGTGAGGCCCGCGCGGCACTTGATCGCGCGTCAGGTGCGGCGTCAGTTTGTGTGGTCAGGAAATACAAGTCCTTGCAACTCCAAGCCCTGTGTGCCACGATCGGGTATCTTTAACTGGGAGGCATGTTATGGATCGGCTCAAAACCATTGAGAAACACGTTGCGGGGGTTACGGAGAGAGTTTCGTCGGCCTATGTGCCTCCCCTCCAACTCACAAAAGGGCAGCCACCACCCATCGCTGCGAACGGTGGTTTATCCTACATGTCGTTCGATCGGGACGAGGATGCGGGAACGGTTGCGGCGACAGAGGCGGCGCTCCACCAGATTGCCGAGGGGGAAGGGCAGGCAGTTATTGATATGCTCGACAATGCTCCCCCCGGCCCCATCGAGACCAAGTGGGGCGTCGGGTTTCGGAGCTACGCGGAGTGCCTGGACTATATTCGGGCAAACAACATCCAAGCCCCTGAAGGCGGCGTCGCGCTGCCGTTGCGCTATACCATTTACGAGCAGCCATCTTACTCCATCGTCTCGTCCAACGTGCTCTGGCGGGACCCGGCGCGCGCGGCCGATGCCAAAGCGTTGCGCAAGGAAGAGCAGGACACCGGACGGCGCTGTCTCTATTTTCCGCAGGTGTTGCGCGACGCGCGCCGAATGAAGGAGTACTACCCAGGTCTCTCACCCAACAGCCCTGCGTGCATGGACAAGCTTGGCGTTGCGCTGGCGTACTGCGAGTCCAAGTGCAAGAACTTCTACGACGCGGCGGAGGTGGAGCGCGTGTTCTACCCGGAGATGGAGCAGCTCCTCTTGGCGTTTTTCCCGGATGCGACGGATGCACTCGTGTACAACCACGACGTGTTTAACAAGGATTACAAGGGCGACGTCAAGGAGGATCAGGCCAACAAGGATCCGGGGGTCAACACCTTCTATGCCAACATCGTGCACAATGACCTGAACGACAACAGCGGCCGCGTGCGCTGCCGCGAGCTGCTCACAAAGAACCTGCGGAACTTCGGGCGCGAGCAGCACTACACGGAGGAGCAGGCCGACGCGAAGATGTCGCGGCGGTTCATGTCGATCAACCTCGCCAAGCCGATGGAAACCGTGCGCCAGAACCCCTTCGTGCTCTGCGCCTGGCCCTCTTTCGCCGACCAGCCGTACATCACTAACTACCGCATCTACGATGACCGCGTCGGCGAGACCACCCGCTTCACCTATCGCCCCGGCCACGAGTGGTACTGGTTTCCCCAGCAGAAGCCCACCGAGGTCTCGATGCTCAAGTGCTACGACTCTGTCACCGACGGCTCCGTCTCGCGCTGGTCTTTCCACTCCGCCTGCATAGACCCAACCGCGCCCGACGACGCTCCCTGCCGCAAGAACGTCGTGGTTCGAGCCTTTGTCTTCTTCTAAGAAGACAGAAGACGCAGCGAGGAGAGAGAGAGCTGCGTCTGACCCCGTCTTTTGATTACCTGAATGCTGTCTACTGCGGGCCGAATCTTCGATAGCGCGCATTGCGATTCGATCATATTTCGAATTTCTTCGTTAAATAGCTTTTGATCGGCTCTGTCGCTCAAACCCATTGGGGCAAATATTAGAAAAACGAAGAACGTGGAGGCCTCCGCAATATGAACCAGCGGGCGCATATGAACAGAAACTAGCGCTTAGCTATCCAATTTGCTGGACACCGAGCGAGGATGCCGAGATGGACCAGTCGTTCGACCTTGTCTCCGATCTCCCACTGGAGTGAGACTCACAGCAAGGGATTTAGCGAGACGGAGACCGCGATCTCGCCCGCCACGCGCCCAGCCAACGTCTGGATCGCGCGCTCGAGATCGCTCAGCGCGAAGCTGTGGGTATGCATCTTCTCGAACGGGTACTTGCGTGATTCGATGAGCTTCACCGCGATCGCGAACGAGTCGAAGTCCGCGTTTTTAACCCCCCTAATCGTCAATTCCTTGGTGAATATCTGATCGTTCTTTAGGTCCGGAATCGCCGCCGCGGCGCCTTTCACTCCAGCGAGGATAATTGTTCCGCCCGGCCGCGCCATATTGACCGCCTGCGCAATCGGCGCCATCGTCTCGGCGGTGACATCAACCACCACATCTGCGCCCTCTCCGCGGGTTAATTCGCGCACCCGGCCAACGACGTCTTCGTCGGCATAGATGGTGGCGTCGGCGCCGAACTCCTCAGCGAGTTTGAGACGATGGGCGCTTTGCCGTCGCGCAATGACCGCGACATGCGCCGCGCCCGCCTCGCGTGCAGCAAGCGCGCAGGCGATACCGCGCTGCCCCGCGCCAAAGATCACTACAGTGTCGCCGACCCTGGTCCCAGGAACGCGATGGGCCCAGCTTACGCCCGCCGCGATCGGCTGATACAGGGCAGCCAGCTCCGCCGGCACCTCGGGTGCGATCTTGTGCAGCGCGACCTCGGGATCGAGGTACATAAATTCCGCCATCCCGCCCCACAAGGCGGGTGCAATAGTGGTCGGGATGAAACCGCAAACGGAAATCTTCGCGCCCGGACGGCCCGTACGGCAATTGCGCGAATCGCCGCGTTTGCACGCACGGCAATGACCGCATCCGCGCGTCGGCTCGACCGCGACGCGATCGCCGGCCTGGAGACCCCAACGCCGGGCGGCCTCGGCGCCGATTTCTTCAATGATGCCGATCGGTTCATGTCCGGGGATCATTGGCAAGCTCAGCAGTCCGTTGAGCTTGCCGTCATACTGATCCACGTCACTGCCACAAATGCCGCAAGCTTCGACTCGCATCAGCGCGTCGTCGGGGCCGATACACGGCAAGTCAAACTGCTGCATCTCGAATTGTTTGTCGCCAATTTGGACGACCGCTCGTGCTTTTGCCATGCTGATTCATCAGCCATCCACCGGCTTTACCAATGGAATGGTCCTTTTCTGTCCCGCACCCTATAATGTTTTTTTGCAATGCGGTAGTGGGAAACAACAAAGCAACCCCGAGCTCGGGATTAAATAATATGCCCCTGGGGTTGCGGCATAGAGGGCATGAATGCGCTGTGACTCGATTGAGACAGTGAGCATTGATCAATTACTAAAGTAAAGACCTGACCCCTAAGTTCCACAATCTTCTTCATAGGTTTTGCCGCAACTTTTAACTTAAAGGGTGTTTCGTTATGCTTCTTCACTGAACATGGGAGGAGGAGGGAAGGCGACATGATCGACTTTAAGAGGAGTCAATTCGAACGGGAGATCATCCTGCTGGGGCGTGCGATGGTACGTAGCATATTCCGTTGCGTACCGGCAGTTAGAGAAAATGATGGACCAGCGGGAGCATCAGCGTAAGAGTTTGCAGTTTGAGTAGCGGAGGAAATTATGCCTACATTCATGACCGAAGATGGGGCCGAGTTGTACTACAAAGTAGAGGGCAACGAACAGGGAAACCCTCCCCTGATCTTCATTCACGGCTGGTGTTCCAATCTGAATCACTGGGAACAACAAGTCAGATACTTCCAGGACTCACATCGTATTCTCCGCATGGATAGACGGGGCATGGGCAAGTCCGTCACTCCTGGAACTGGACATACCCCGGAGCAGCACGCCGCAGATATCGCCGCCCTGACTCGGCACGAAGGCCTCTCCAACGCGGTGGCAATCGCTCACGCCGGCGGCGGCCCAGCTGGAGTGTACTTCTGCTCCGACTATCCTGAGTTGGTCAGTGCTTACATCATGGTGGATACAGCCATAACGCCTGGAGTCGATCTCACCAATCCGACAAAAATGCCGGCTCGGTTTTATGCCGAGATGATAGACAAGTTAACGGCGCCAGGCGGAGAGATATATTTTCGAGAGTTGTATAACAGCTTTTTTGGCGCTCAGGCAGACCGTAAACTCGTCGACTCCGCCGTCGCAGAGGCCAGTCGCACCCCAGTAGAGACCCGCGTCAAAGAGATCAAGCTCATGGCAGCCGACACCGCCACGCCGGCTGCGACAATGCAACAGCCTACCCTCGTTATCGTCGGGCCTTGGATGGCAGACAACTTTCCTCAGGCCGTTGACCATGCGCATCTCAAATCCTCTTTCAAGCAGGTCAAGCAGATGGAACTTGCCCGCGCTATCGGCACGGGCCATTTCGTGCAGCTTGAGGTTCCTGACCAAACGAACGCCTTCATCAAAAGCTTTGTATCCAGATTGGCCTAAGCATTTCTGAATCGTTCTCTAACGGATACGGTGAAGTTGATAAGGGATGCGGCAAAGTCGACCACTAGGAGCATTCGAAACCCAAACTATCTTGGTTGCTGCTTTCCGCCCGCGATTGTCGCTAATGCCGTGTGGCGTTTTCATCGCTTTTCTCTCAGCTTTCGCGATGTCAAAGAGCTCCCGCCTGAACGCGGCGTGATGGTCGGTTATATAAAGCCGTGCGTCAGCGGTGCTTGCAATTCGCTCTCTCTTTTGCCAAAACGCGGTGACACCACCGCTTGTTTGACAAGGCGGGCGGACGGTATGATCCAGAGGCGCAAGACACAAGGAGGCACGTATGACTCAATCCGCAACATCGGTGACCGACCGCGAAGCCAGTATGGGCCGGCTCAACTATCTTGCTTCCTCGGCGCCCAGTTCATTGTATCGCAACGGCAAGATGCTCCTGCGACGTAACGCTGACGGAAGCGACTCCGAACTGGAAGGGGTCGTCTTCGACGAGCGCCAGGTCATGGTCCATAACGCCCGCCTGCTCAAGGGAGACCAGCGTCGCACGGTTGAGAAAAACGGGTTTGAGCTGTTTTTTCGCCCCCTTGCGCACCCGGACCTCGACTTTCTCGACCATCAAGACGTCATTCAATATTACTACCGCGAATGTGAACAATTGGTCCAAGAGGTCACTGGCGCCGCAACGGTTGTGGCGTTTGACCACAACGTCCGGTCTACGGACGGGAAACAGAGCAAGCAACGCATTCGTGGCGGGCAGGCAGTGCAGGGCCCGGCTCGCATGGCGCATGGCGATTACACTCTCACCAGCGCACCTGAGCGTTTGCAACGCTTGGCGCAAGAGCCGTGTGGGAATGATACGCTGCGTTCGGTCATCGCCCCGGGAAAGTCCTTGCTCGATCCGGCGGAAGTAGAGCAGGCGATTGGGGAAAACGGTCGCTTCGCCATCATTAACGTGTGGCGCAATATTGCGGATGAGCCGGTCGCGACCCATGCTCTGGCCTTGTGTGACGCACAAACGGTGACCCCGAAAGACCTCAGTGTATTTGAGCTGCACTACGCAGACCGTGTGGGCGAGAACTATTTTTCAAAGCAGGCCCCGGGACACGAGTGGTACTACTACCCAGCGATGACGCGCGACGAGGCCGTCCTCATTAAGCAATGGGACTCGGCTGGCCCCCTCGCGCAGTCCAAGGGTCAGCAGCCTGACAGCGACGACCCGCAAGCGCCGTGCACGTTCAGTTTTCATAGCTCCTTCGACGATGCGTCTACCCTGCCCAATGCGCCAGCCCGCTGGAGCATAGAGGTCCGGTGCGTCGTCATCTACCGTTAAGCAGACGGTGGGAAGCCCGGAGGGGACAGAGATTGTAGGGGAGTATAAGGGGAGGAAAGGCGAAAGCAAACTCCCACTCTCCCGAGTCCAGGCGCAAGACGGTCTTCATTTCGGCAGAGCGGGTAAGAGAGAGGGCCGGAGTGAATACCAGAGAGTTCGGAAAAAGCAGCACTTGTACTTGGCAGCAGGACCAGACATCGTTTCTATGGATTACTTTTTCTTCGTGACGTGTAACCTCGCTAAATTCAGTGGATTTTCTACTAGCCCAGGTTTCTGCTCGCTTTCCCTTCCCGGCATTCGCCAACTCTACCGCATAGGCTTTACGGCGTGGCGACACCGATGCTATGAGTCTAGGGCCCCTGCGAGAAGGTGGGGCCACACGCATGGATCAACACCGAGCCGACGACTCTCAGCAGTGCGAGGGGAACGACGATCGCAGGCGCGGGGCAGCAACCGGAGAACGAGCGCGAGGATGAGTTGTCGCGGGCGGTAAACGTCTACCAGAGCTGAACACAATCAATCGAGGGACTACCAAATGCAAATCGGATATTTCACCGAACGGCCGTATCGTTGGCTGCCTGAAGAGCTCATTTTGAAAAACCGCGCGTTCTTCGCCGTCTCGAACCAGTATTTCGACCGCGAAAAGGCGGCCGATGACTACCATTACTACCTCGACGAATATTGCTACGCCGAGGACCTCGGCTTCGACGTCCTTGCCCTGAATGAGCATCACGGCAACCCGATCTGCATGGGGTCCGTGATGAACGTCGAGGCGGCCATTCTGGCCTATCGCACCAAACGCGCCCGTCTAGTGCTAATTGGCAATCCGCTGCCGGTTGTCAAGCATCCGCTGCGGCTGGCCGAAGAGCTCGCCGAGATCGATCTGATCTCGCGCGGCCGACTAGTCACCGGCTGGGTGCGCGGAGCGGGCAGCGAGCAGTTCTTCAATAATGCCAATCCCGCGTACAACCGTGAGCTGTTCAACGAAGCGCACGACTTTATCGTCCAGGCCTGGACGCGACCCGGTCCGTGGCGCTACGAGGGGAAACATTTTCATTATCGCCATGTCAATCCGTGGGCGCTGCCCTACCAAAAACCCCATCCGCCCATGTGGATTCCCGGGACACTCAGCCCAGAGACCGTCGAGTGGTGCGCCGCGCATCGGTATCCCTATATCGGCCTTGGCACACCGCTGGCGCCTACGTGCGATCTGTGGGACTTCTACGCCGACGAAGCGGCAAAGCATGGTTATCAAGCTGGGCCGGAGAATTTCGGCTATATGGTCGCGACGGCCTTGGGGGAAACCGAGGAAAAAGCTCAACAAGCCGCTGCGGGGTTCGTCTACGGTGGTGGACAGAATGCGTTCTCGGCGACGGAATTCATGATGCCGCCTGGTTACAACTCGAAAGCGGCCATTCGCACCTTGGCGAAGACCCAGACCAGCGCGTGGCTCGGGATCAGCGGCGAGAAGGTGAAGGAACAGATGCAGGGCGCGGCGGCAGCCGAGATCGATTACGCAGAAATCCGGCGCAAGCTGCACGCGGCGTTGTTGCGCGGTCAGCAAAACATGCAGGTGATCGTCGGCACGCCCGAGACCGTCATCCCCAAAATCAAGGCGATCATGAGTACCCTGCGCGTCGGCATCTTCATCATCCTGAGCCTCCAGGGGCCGCATATTGATGAAGAGCGGCGCACCAGCATGCGATTATTCGCTGAAGAGGTGATTCCGGCGCTCAAGGAGCACGCGAGGGCGATCGATCTGCCGGACCCGTTTCAACGCACGCCCGGCTCGATCACATTGAGTGCCGGGACAAAACGTGCGCCAGTCGTCGATCGCGGCCCACTGACCGCGCTAGGATTCTAATAGCCATCCTGCGGTGTTCCTGGCCAAGAAGGAGTCCATCACAAATTGGGGGCTAGACAGCCAACGGAAGCTTCTCTTGGAGAGCGTCAACGATCTGGCTCATCCGCACTTCTGATGAAGGTAGAAATTTCATAGAGTTTTTCTGGGGTGGAGCGACACGGCTGCCTCAGGGTGTTGTGCGTGAAGGAAACTCCAGCCTCATCAAGCATCCGCTTCAGCTTTGTCATCATCAGATTGGTGGGAGCGCCGAAATTGTAATGGTCCCCATCGTTCTCTGCCGCAGGTTTATCAACAACACCCAGAGAAGTTTGCTCCAGAACCGATCGGCAGCGGGGGTGCCGCGTAAGCGGATCATTGCTGCAGCCACGTATTCATGGCATTATCCGATCATTCTTGAAACTTGCAGCGGAGAACATTTCAAAAGCCATGCGCGCATCAGATGAAGCGAAATTTGAGCCCGCCCGCCGTATCCAGTTCGCGTTCACGGACGAGCAGGAACAGTTCCGTGCGGCAATTCGGCGATTTTTGCATGAAAAATCGTCCCCGACCGAAGTCCGCCGCCTCATGGACACTACTGAGGGTTACGATCCCGAGATCTGGCGCCAGCTCAGCGAACAACTCGCGCTGCCCGGGCTCCACGTCCCGGAGCAATACGGCGGCGCGGGGTTCGGCATGGTAGAGCTGTGCATCGCCACGGAGGAGATGGGTCGGGCATTGCTTTGCGCGCCCTATTTCTCTACCGCAGTGCTTGCAACGAACGCCATATTGAACGCCGGGACAGAAGCGCAGAAAGCGAGCTTGCTGCCCGACCTTGCACGCGGCGCGCGACTCGCTGCGCTGGCCGTCACCGAACCCAACGGCCAGTGGGATCCGCAGGCGACTGAGCTCGTCGCTACTCGCGATTCAGAAGGTTTTCTTCTGAATGGAACGAAAAGTTATGTCGTGGATGGGCATGTGGCAGACCTGCTGGTCGTTGCCGGCCGCGTTCCCGGGACTGCTGGCGGCGATGGGCTGGCGCTCTTCACGGTGCGTGCGGATGCCAGCGGCGTTGACCGCCGCCTCCTGGAATCGATGGACGCCACGCGCAAGGTCGCGCGCATCGACTTTCACGGCGTACAGGCGCAGCTCCTCGGCAACATGAATGACGGCGTGCAGCCACTTGTCCGTACGCTGGACCAAGCGGCCATAGCGCTCGCCAACGAAATGGTCGGTGGCGCCCAGACGTTGTTTGACACGGCAGTCAATTATACGAAGCTGCGGGTGCAGTTCGGGCGCACGATCGGCTCGTTTCAGGCGATCAAACACAAGTGCGCCGACATGTTACTTGAGGTGGAGCTGGCCAAGTCCGCTGCCTACTATGCGGCGCAAGCCGCGGCGGCTGAGGACCCGGAGTGGCCCGCGCTGGCATGTGTGGCCAAAGCCGCAGCCTCGGAAATGTACCTGCGGATTGCGGTCGACTGCATTCAGATTCACGGTGGCATCGGGTTTACCTGGGATAACGACACACATCTCTGGTTCAAGCGCGCCAAAAGCTCAGAGGTCTTTCTGGGCCAGCCGCATTACTATCGGGAGCTCTTACTGCAGCGGTGGGGAGTGTAAATGATGAATAAGGTCAACGAAGCCGACGTGCGAGTTGAGGTGCAAACGTGGCTCGCGGCCAACTGGGACGCGGAGATGTCTTTGGTGGCGTGGCGCAACAAGCTTGTCGACTCGGGCTGGGGCATGCCGCACTGGCCTGAGGCGTGGCACGGCCGGGGGTTACCGCTGGGCCTCGTGCGCGCGGTGGAAGAGGAATTCGCGCGCATCGGAGCTGTAGGAGTGGCGAAGTCCGGTGTGCGACTGCTGGCGGCGGCGACGCTCCTCGAGCATGGAACGGATCGGCAGAAAGAGAAATATCTGCGGCGCATTCTCACCGGGGAAGACACCTGGTGCCAGCTCTTCAGCGAGCCGGGCAGCGGCTCGGACCTGGCTGGCGCCACCACCCGCGCGGAGTTGCACGGTGACTATTGGCTCATCAATGGCCAAAAGGTCTGGACCACGAGCGCCCATCATGCCAATCACGGCCTGTTACTTGCCCGCACGGATTGGGACGCGCCTAAGCATGAGGGGTTGTCGTATTTCGTGATCGACATAAAGCAGCCAGGCGTGGAGGTGCAGCCGCTCAAACAGATGAATGGCCACGCGTCGTTTAATCAGGTGTTTTTCACCGACGCGCATGTGCCGGCGGAGAACCTGATCGTACAGGTCGGCGAGGGCTGGAAGGTGGCGGTGACTACGCTCGCTCACGAGCGCCGCGGCGCCGACGGACTGAGCACGCCGGCGAAACGCGGCTCGCGTACGGGACGGATTTACGTCGAAGAGCGGAGAGAACTGGAAACGGCGAATCAGCCCTACAAGTGGTATCCGCAGCGCGCCGGACGCGTCGATCTCATCCTCGACCGCGCCAAGGAAACCGGGGCGAACCGGGATCCGCACGTGCGTCAGGAAATCGCCAAGCTGATGATTTTGGCCAAGTCGGCTGAGTGGACGGCACGCCGCGCCCGCGCCGCGCAGCAACAGGGACGCCCGCAGGGGCCGGAAGGCTCGCTCGGTAAGCTCGCGGCCAGTCATGTGGCCCGGGCCGCTGCGCAGGTGCACACGTTGATAACCGGCGCGGAGGCGATGCTCACCGGGCCCGGGAGCCCGCGTACTGGGATTATCGCTGAGATTTTGGTGTCGGTGCCGGCCATTTCCATCGCCGGCGGCACGGACGAGATTCAGCGCAACATCATCGCCGAGCGCGTGCTTGACCTTCCGAAGGAACCACGGTTCGATACCGGTCCGTTCCGGAAGGTGCGAAGAAACTAGTCGAGGTCATGGCGGCTGGCGCGGAGATCAGAAGGAAGACTGGATCATGACTGCAACAGAACAAGCACGACTAGCGACGGTAGAGGAACACGTGCGCGGTGAAAATGCACGGGATATGGATGCCGTGATGAGCACGTTCAGCAAGGGCGACGATGTGTGCGTCGCGTATAATGGCATATCCACCAAGGGACACGCCAAGATTCGTCGCTCGTATGAGATCAGACTGAACGCGCTACCGGACTTCCGTTTCGAGGTAAAGCAACGTCACGTTAGCGCCGACAGCTTGATTGCAGAACATGTCCTGCACTTTACCAATAAGAAGGGGCAGCCGGTGGAAGTACCAATGTGCATTGTCTATTGCTTTGATGAGGCTGGGAAGCTGAGTGAAGAGCGTGTCTACATTGATGAAGCACGGATGACGCCATAAGCGGTAAGTAAAGGAAAGTCATTCCAATGGGCTACAATCCACTTTCCCCCGAAGTGCAAAACAATCCCTATCCGTATTATGTAGAGCTACGTAACAAAGCGCCGGTTGCCTGGATCGAACCCATGCAAGCGTGGGCCGTGAGTCGGTATGCGGATGTCGATTTTATTCTCCGCAACCCGCGCCTGTTTTCTTCAGCGCTGTGGAATACGACTGCCTCGGGCGATTTGGTTGCCGTCCCCGAAGCCCCAGGACTGCTGTCGATGGACCCACCTGACCATACCCGCATGCGTAAGTTAGCCAATAAAGGCTTCACCCCGCGTTTAATTCGCGCGATGGAGCCTCGCGTGCAGGCGATCACGCAGGACTTGTTGACGCCCCTAACAGGGCAGGTGGAGGCGGACTTGGTGTCGGCGATCTCGGTACCTTTGCCGATCATCGTGATCGCGGAAATGTTAGGCATTGAGTTCGAACGGCGAGCAGACTTCAAGCGCTGGTCAGATGCCCTGGTGCGTTCTATCAATCGGCCAACTGATGAGGTCGTCCGTGGGGAAATTCGGCGAAGTATTGACGAAATGCGGTCGTACTTGGGGAGTATGATTGAGAAACGCCGGACCGAACCGGGTGACGATCTGATTACTGCTTTCGTGCAAGCTGAGGAAGAACGCCAAGTCCTGACTTCCATTGAAATCCTTGGGTTGACCGTGTTGCTCTTAGCGGCGGGTAATGAAACGACGACGAACCTCATTGGCAATGCCGTGCTGACCTTGCTCGATCATCCTGAGGAAATGGCGAAAGTCCGGGCTGATCGCGCGCAGGTCTCGGCAATGATAGAGGAAGTACTGCGCTATGACTCGCCTGTCCAAGTCATTTTTCGGCAGACAACCCAGGAGGTCGAACTAGGAGGCGGCAAGCTCCCCGCTGGGGCGACAGTCTTGGTGCTCTTAGGAGCCGCTAACCGCGATGAGCGCAAATTCCCTGACCCGGATCGATTTGCCGTGGAACGCAACCCCCAGGATCATGTCGCGTTTGGGTATGGCATCCATTACTGCTTGGGCGCGCCGTTGGCGCGACTGGAAGGCCGGATCGCCTTAGAAGCGTTCTTGTTTGACTGTCCGCCTTTTACCCGTGTGCTCACACAGGTCCCCCGGATTGCAGCGTACCTTGTCCGCGGTCCACTGACTCTACCAATACGTTTTGCAGTCTAATAGCCCGAAAACGAACATAAACTGATTGTGAATTTCTCGGGAGCGTTCTTATGCGAAGGAGGACAACGACGAAAGTGGTCAAATCTTCCGCCTATGGATCAACATAACCGCGGGCTGACTTGCCCAGACTGAGTGATTCCTACATGAACAAGCAGCTCAAGTTCGCTGAACTCGTCTCCCGCACCTACCTGCTGGATGATATCGATCAGTCCATGACGGCGCGGCAAAAGCGCGAGGCCGCCCGCAGCGTCCTTTCTCAAGGAACTGGCATGCCTATTGGCGCCCACGGTATGACCGGCGTCAGTACGAACAGGCAATGAACGCTTTTCGCGACTAGCGGGTTACTATTGACGGGCGACTTATCCATTTCATTCAGGGATCAGGACGTGGTCTCTGTTCCATACCGCTGACCCTGATGCATAGCCAACCATGGACGTTTTCTTTGTAG
>JBFWZL010000098.1:0-14984 GCA_050185455.1 Binatia bacterium
CGGAGTTGATGTCGTACGGGAGGAAAAATTACGCGAGCTTGATGAAGCCTTTCGCCTATCCAGAGTCGTTATCATCCGAGGCGCGTCAGGACAGGGCAAAAGTACGCTTGCCTATCGCTATCTCCACGATTTCGTCCCTGTCCAATGGCGATTTGTCGTACGTCTTGTGGAGGGACGACTCCATGCCCTACGTGTCGCGAGAGCTTTGGCGGGACATCTCCATGCAGTGAACGTCCCAATGTACGTCTATATTGATGTTTCTCAGCGTGACACGGACTGGCCAGACTTGGTTCGGGAGCTGATACAATATCAAAACCTGTACATCCTCATTTCAATACGTGAAGAAGACTGGAAACGGGCAAACGTATCAGCCACAGAGCTGCTGTTTCCCAAAGATATAGAACTCACCTTCGACGAAAAGGAAGCGCGTTTCCTCTACTCTCAACTTGTTTCTCAAAGAACCTCGGACCAATTTTTATCTTTCACTGAGGCCTGGAGCCGATTTGGAACTACTGGGCCTCTGCTGGAATTTACCTATCTCGTTGCAAAGCATCAGTCTTTGCGTGAACGTCTGGCGCAGCAAGTTCGACGTTTGCAAGACGAAGTACGCCACGGAAATCTTCAACAAAACGAGCTGACCGTTCTTCGCCTTATTGCTATTGCATCAGCCTACGGTGCGCGGATTGATCAAAAGCTTCTTACCGCCCGACTTCAACTAGCCGAGCCGCACCGAACTGTTGAACTCTTCGAGAAAGAATATTTGATCAGAAAAAGTCAGGACGAGCGTTTTCTTGAAGGACTACACCCTATTCGCTCTACTCTTCTTGCTGAATATCTCACAGATGAAATCTTTACTCCCTGGATCGAAAGCGCTACCTCCTGCCTCCCTATGATAGTGGAGGATGATCTTGAAATTTTTCTGTTGCACGCCTTTTCGCAACGTAGGGCAGATGTCCCAAGGTTGCTGACAGATTTGCTGTCTTGTCGGCCACAGACTTGGGCTGGAGCCGCCGGAATTTTCCGAGCATTATTGTGGCTTGGTGTACATGACTATGTTCTCGATAACGAAAAGCTCATTACTGAGTGTGTCGATTTCGTTGGGTCAGGATGGATACTCATTCTTGATTTTGACGTTGCCGGGGTGGCTCCTAGCGTACATGAATCTTTATGGCAGAGTTTAATACCCTTTCTCGGACAAAATACCCCTCTTGTTGACAGTCTTCGTAAGCAGCAGGGTCCGAAAGAAAAAATCTTCTCGTATGCAAAAGCGTGGTTACGCGAACGCCCTGCGATCACTGCGCCGAAAATGTTGATGGACTGGCGCGGTTTAGCTGAAGCGAGTTTCTGGGTTGGGCATCGTCATCTTGATTCCTCGGTTCTCTCGTCTTTTACAGAGACCGATTTGGAAGAGGCTCTCACGATTTTGCCGCTTCAAGATCTTGGAGATGTCTTGCTTGGACTCTCCTTCGCTTGGGATGATCGCTTTTTTACGTGGCTGTCCAAACATCAAACGCAAATTCTCACGCGATTCCAAAGAGAGACTCAGACCGTTGCTATTGAGGATAATGGAGAAATGGTCCGCGCTCATTTCCTTATGAACTTGGAAAGGGCAGGAAACCCTCCGGTGGATGGACAACGGACCTCTGATCACAACAAAGACCCTTTCCACACTGAGGCGCTGCTGCGAGTAGAACTTCTCAGAAAGTTGCTACCGCATCGTCAGGCGTATGGCTGCCAGGGATATGGGCATCACCTTGGGATGTTAAAATTACCCTTTGATCCGACGACAAAAGCCGCCATTCCAAGAGAATCCATTCCTCCTTCTTGGGCGGTGACCCTCAATGCGCTCTTCAGAAATTTGGCAAATCAACGCTTCCGTCTATCGACTTGGCAGGAATATGCGCAAGAAATGTTCGAGAGAAGAAAGTTGGTTGCAAGAAATCTCCACAATCTCAAGCGGGCTCTGACTACACATTTTCATAAGCAGAAACACGTTAATATTCTTAAGGATTTCATCGATAGCGCCCTTTGGGACAAATGTCGACATGTGACTGGTCGACCACCAGCATTTCCACAATGTGCTGTTGATGAATGGGGCTTTATTGGGGAGGGAGAAACACAGAAGTTAGAGGCACCGAATTCGGCAACGACTCTTCCGTCTGCCCCCAGGATACTAGCTCTCGCACAACATCAACCTTATTTGTCTGCTGTGAACGACTTCCTACCACCATTATCAAATTTCTTTTCGCAAGCCGTCAACGTCTTGGCTTTACATCCTTTTTTAGGAAGAGCGAATACGAAGGAACTTAAGGAGGAACTCGTTCACAAGGCTGAGTCTCAGGGAGTGAAGAGTGATACTAGTCGCTTATCTGCTCTTAATTTTGCCAACGCGCTCAACGCACTTTCTATCTTTCAGCGAGAATTCAGAAGTCGTTTTGTCGTCTTTCTGGGTGAGCAAAGTCTGTTGCAGCTAGAGAAAGAAGAGGAGAGCATTTTTCGAGAAGCGTGGAATCTTTGGTATCAGTTCGTTTTCCATCCTGAGCAGAGATGGGATAATCCTGTGCAAATGGCGAAGAAGAGAGCCGACGGGGTATTAACTCAGTTTCGGACAGCTATTCGTCAGAACTTGCGTAAAGATCTAAAAGGGAAGGCTCAAGGGAGGATACTGTCAGAAGAAGTTCAATGGAACGGAAAACCTGCACTATGGCTCGTATTTGATGTAGAGGATCCTCTGGACCTCGACGTAGTTTTCGAGATCGTACTTGAGGCGCTCAGGGCAGCGATAGGAACTAGGCAAAATCGAGAGGAATTTCAGCGGTATATGATCGAGTTTCAGTGGCCGGAGACTTTTATTATTCCCCTAGTTAAAGGCAAGAGGCTGGATAGAACCGTTTGGCGCGTACTCACCGCCAAGCTTTGGTGGGGAGACAATGGGGAGGAGTCGAATTTGTGGAATTATATTCCCATTCCGATTCCAGAAGAGATCTGGAAGGAGTTAAGACTCGTAATGTGGGATCATGAGCGCTTCGAAATAGTGAATCGTTTCCGAGTCGCCGTTGTTTCTCTCTCGCTTCTTGTCGCACAGCTCTGTGATTTCGAGCGAATACCAGAGACAAACGAGGTCGGACAGCAATTGCTTCGTGATCGGGTAGCAGAACAAAGTCGGCTTGTCAGTACTACTTGTCAGCAGGCCCTAGATGCATTGTCTGAAATGACGATAGAGTTCAGTTCACTTTCACCGGAAGAAAGAGAGCAGCGTCCAGCCCTCACGCTGGCGATGCAGGTATTAGTTGATATGGCAAAGAACATCCTGCCAAATACTAATAACGAGAACACAATTAGAATGAATCTTTCTGAAGCTATAGAATGGCTGCAGCGACTGGAAGCAGCGAGGTCACAAGTCGAAACAGTACGCCTCCTCTGGGTCGCCGATGTGCTGAAAATTTCCTCTGGCTCTTTACGGTGAGTCAGACAAATAGCGTTATCGTCGCCACGCCTCGTTTGCTGTATGTATCTGGCGCATCAAGTTATGGATTTGATGAGGTGTAGAGACGCGCTGCAGCGCGTCTCTACCAGCTTTAGTAAAGGATTTTTTCCTCTTTTAGCTTTGCTATGACCCCGTCATCGTATCCAAGTAAATCTCTCATCACTGTGTCAGTATCCGCCCCTAGCAGCGGCGCGGGCGCTTGCACCCCGTTTGGCGCATTGGTCAAACGCCAGGGAATGCCGGTATGGGTCTGCACGCCAACCTCAGCATGCTGCAGTCGAGCGAAAAAGCCCCGCTCATTCAGATGGGGATCTTCCGCCAGGTCTTTGCTGTTCATTGACGGAAACGCCGCAACACCCACGGTCTGCAGCTCACGTGTTACCATCCATTTGTCGCGCTGCTCCGTCCATGCGGTGATCAGCTTTTCCAATTCATCTTCGTGGGCTTTGCGATCTTTCGCCGTGCGAAACCGCGCGTCCGTGGCCAGCTGCGGCTGGCCGATTGCCGTACAGAGCGCGCGCCATTCTTCTTCCGTGCCGCAGGCGATGGTTACCCACTCATCCTCACCAGCACAACGGAAACAGTTGTGGGGCGACATGAGAGGATCGCGATTTCCCATACGTGAAGGTTGGGAACCGTTCATGGCATAGTCCATCCAGCCTTCCGGTACGAGCGCCGCGACGGCTTCCCATAGTGACACATCGATGTATTGCCCTTTACCTGTGCGTTTACGCGCCACAAGCGCCGCGCAAATTGCGGAGGCCGCATTGATGCCACCGTTTGGATCGCCATAGGAAATGCCAACTTCTTGTGGACCGCCTCCGGGATAACCAGTGAGAGAAGAAAGTCCCGTCATTGGGGCAATGGCCGGTCCATAGCCCATATATTTTTGCTGCGGTCCAGTATGTCCGTAACCGGAAATCGACGCCAAAATGATATCTGGCTTAATTTTCTTGAGATCCTCATACCCAAGGCCCAAGTGTTCCATCACCCCAGTAGCAAAGTTTTCAACGACCACATCACATTGTGCGAGGAGTTTTCTGGCGATCTCGACGGCTTCGCGTTTACTGAGGTAAGTAGGATGCTCTTTTTACCCTGATGCCATTGGTTGAAATATCCAGAACGATTCAGTCCAGGCTGCATGCCGGTCGGATAAATGGGCACTCGCCGACCGAGATCCAGACGCACATTAGATTCGATTCTGATGACCTCCGCGCCGAGATGCGCCAAATGCATAGCGCAGAACGGTCCAGCCCACGCCCAACTAAAGTCCGCCACGCGTATGCCTTGAAGAGGGAGAGTGTTGGGCGCTGGGTGCTGAGTGTTAGATGTTGGGGCTTGGGCGTCAACCGTAGACTGAAGTATTTCTCAGTTATGCTCTCCGAGTAATGGCGCTGGTCGACGAATCCGCCACCAAGGCTCGCCCAGCTGGAATGGAGGACCGAGATGCGTGAGCTTGCCTGCTTGTGGATGATTGACCTCGACAAAGAAATTTCTGGCGCGGAGCTGTTCCTGTGTGGCCAACGTAGCCATCGAGAACACCGGGGAGAAACAGATGCGGCGGTCCTGACCCGCGCGCCAGAGATCTTCCACTTTCCACTGTTTAATCCACTCCTCTAAATATGGCTGGAGCACATCAGAATTTTCCGCGCGCATAAACTGGTCTTGGAAAATTTCCCACTCCGCCCATTCTGGATTCCCCATCAACTCGACTAACCGCCGCCATTGGTCTTGTTCAACAGTCACGAAAAAAATGAGTCCATCCTGACATGCAAAGATACCCCAGGGGTAAATAATACGACGCCCGAGACGAGAGGCGACTTTCCCCTGATAGGAGTAATACACAAAATTCTGCTCCAGAAACGACGCGACGAACTCTTGCACGGACAGATCGACGTGCTCGCCAACGCCGGTTTCTAGCGCCTTATGATAGGCTCCCAAAGTGACCACAGTTGCGGCTAGAGCGGCTTGAAAATCAGCTTGATGACCAAACGCTTTGAGTGGCGGTAGATCTGGTCGGTCCGAGGCGCCAGGACTGAGCCAAGCCCATCCGCCGCCGTGCGCCAGAGTTATTTCATAGGCTTTGTAGTCACGGTGGGAACCACTGAGGCCGAATGGGGTGATCGAGCACATGACGAGCCGTGGGTTGATCTGACGAAACGTCTCGTAGCTGAGGCCTGTGTCGCTCATCCGCGCTGGGGCGTAGTTATGAATCAGAATGTCAGCCCATGAGATAAGCTGTCGCAACTGTTCTTGTCCCTGAGGTTGTTTCAAGTCGAGGGCGACACTGCGTTTATTTGTATTGAGCGCAAGAAAGAGTCCGCTCTTTTCTGGATGAGGGGAGTCTCCCGGAAATGGACCGCGTTGACGCGCCTGGTCGCCTTGCGGTTCCTCTATTTTGATCACGTCAGCGCCAAGGTCGGCGATCAGTTTGGCAGCATACGCCGCCGACACCATATTCCCCAACTCAAGAACGCGAGCTCCTTCAAGTCCTCGCATGAAGCATTCTCCTTATTTCATTAACTTTAAGAGGTTCTTCCGACGACACAGTTAGTTACCGCTCGTCTGGGGACGGGGATCTTCCGCGCCCGCTTGCTTCAGCACTTCGACGACGTCGTTGTGGGCGAACCACGCCGCTTGTAACAACGCAGACTTGCCGCTGGTGTTTTGGGCGTTCACATTCGCGCCGTGGGCAAGGAGAGTTTTTACTGCATCTATGTGTCCCTCACCGGCCGCCCAGATAAGCGCGGTATTTCCTGAGGTATCTTTTACATCCACCTTGGCGCCGCTATCCACTAATGCAGTAATGACATCGACCTGGCCTTTTTCCGCCGCTATCATGAGAGGAGTGGCTCCATAAGCATCTTTCGAGTCCGGCAACATGCCAGCCGCAAGGAACTGTTTCACCATATCGGCGTTGCCATTCTTGACGCTTTCAAAGAATGCTTCATTTGTATATGCCTTGCCCTGCGCTTCGAGCTGTTTTCGTGCTTCTTCTTGTCTGACTTGCTGTTCTGGCGAAGAGGCCGCCTGCGCGCTGCTCCCCGGTTTTGAAGTTGCTGCAGCTTGAGGCGCGTCCGGCGAGGCTGGAGTCGCCGATCCTTGAGGACTCTTCTCACAACCGAGGGCTACAATACAGAGAAGAAAGACAACGTTGATCGAACGAAGATAAACCATAATCCTCCCCTTTTGGCGGATGCGTCTACCTGATGCGCCCTATACTGCGCATCCTTCGCGCTGTCAATGTTAGCCAAATAGCTCTTGTCGCGCCGTCTCGGAAATCGCCACGACCGCTGGATGCTTCAATTTACGCTCGACCGAGATCGCATAAAACCGTTCGCGCACCGCGTCAATCCGTCCGATAGCGTGTACGCCATACTGGGTTTTTACTTCCGCTTCAATAACGGAGGGAGCAGCAAACAAACCCATGCCGGTTTGGCCGAATACTTTCAGTAGTGCGCTGTCCTCGAATTCGCCGACGATCGTCGGTCGGATGCCTTGAGCTTCAAACCATTGATCCAATAAGCGGCGCGAGGACGTGTTGTCCGTAGGAAACAGGAAAGGAGCGCCATTGAGGGAGTGCGGAAATTTTCGTTTATAGCCCGCCGAGGTCTTTGCCGGGGCGAAGATGGTGACGCCGCATTCTCCCAGGAGGTGATTGTAGGCTTTAATTTTGACACTCGGGCTGATCGGCGCATCGGTCAGTACAAGATCCAGTTCGTGTACGGCGAGTTCAGCGAGAAGTCGTTCCGGTTTACCCTCTGTACAAACAATATGAATTGGTTCGGCGAGATGGAGCGCTGGTTCGAGCACATGATGGGCAATCAGTTTAGGGACGACATCGGCAATGCCGACAAGAAAGCGCACCGGCCGCCCTTGAGCGCGACTGCTGGCGCGGCCTTTCAACGTGTCAGTGAGTTCGTGGCCCAATGTAAAAATTTCCTCGGCGTATCGAAAGACAACGCGCCCGATCTCAGTCAAAATGAGATGACGTCCTGATTTGGCAAATAGTTTCTCACCTAAAGAGTGTTCGAGAGCGCGGATCTGCGCGCTAATGGTGGGTTGCGATAAATACAACTGCTCGCTGGCGCGCGTCACGCTGCCTTCACGCGCCACCACCCAAAAATACAGCAAATGGTGATAATTGAGCCATTCCATGCCTGGCACAGTACATCATTTTTTTCTATAAGTCACGCGTAAATTATCTATTTGTCTATAGGTTGAGTCATACTTATAAATTGAAGGAGTCAGGCTTGAATACAGCATTGCAAAAGGCAGGAAAAGGAGCAGCGCATGAAGTTGGAAATTGTCGGGCAGCGCATTGAAGTGACGGAAGCGGTCTCCACGCATATCGAGCGTCGTTTGCGGTTTACCCTCGGGCGTTTCGGCGCGCGGATTGTACGGGTGACTGTCACGCTGGCCGATCTTAGTGAACTTCGCGGAGGCATCAACAAACAATGCCGCATGATCGCCGCTATTGTTCCGCAGGGGGAAGCCGTCGTCGAAGCGAACGACGTCGAGATCTTGTCAGCTATTGATCGAGCCGCCGAGCGTTTGGGACGTGTTTTGACGTATGAGCTAGAGCGTCGACGAGGACAGACGATACGGAAACCGGAAGCTGCCCGCATTTCTGCCTCCGTGCTTTTCCGTCGGCAGTCGCGCGCCCGTCACGAAGAAGGAGGACTGCAATGAAACCGTAAAACTTTTCTTGAGCACCAGGAATTTTTTGGCAATTCTTTCTTCTCATGGAAAGGACACACACTATGAAAAACCAACTCAAAACACTTTTTCTCCTCGGTGTATTATCTGTTCTCTTGATCAGCATCGGAGGAGCGCTGGGTCCTGGCTACTTTTATGGGTTTACCGCTCTAGCGCTGCTCATGAACCTTGGCGCGTATTTCTTTTCTGACCGTATTGTTTTACGGATGCATGGCGCTCAGGAAGTCACGCCCGACCAAGCGCCAGCCCTCCATCGTATGGTGGATGAATTAGCGCGGAGCGCTCAGATCCCTAAACCACGAGTCTGCATCATGCCAGGCGAACAGCCGAATGCGTTTGCCACGGGGCGTAATCCTCAGCATGGAGTCGTCGCGGTCACGGAAGGCATTATGCGTCTGCTAACCGAACGTGAATTGCGCGGCGTGCTGGCGCACGAAATCGCCCACATTAAAAATCGCGACATTTTGGTCGCTTCCATCGCCGCGGTGATTGCCGCCGCGGTTGGGTATATTGCGAATGCTTTGGCCTTTTCCTCTTTGCTTGGAGGTCACCAGGAAGACGAAGAGGAGGGTTCTGGGTCAGGCGGATTATTGATGATGTTTGTTGCTCCGATGTTGGCGACTTTGATCCAGCTCGGCATTTCTCGCGCGCGGGAATACATGGCCGATGAAACAGGCGCGCAAATATCCGGCGATCCAGAAGCGCTGGCAAGGGCTCTGGAAAAGTTGGAACATGGCGCCGCTGTGCTCCCGGCGGAAACCGCCCAGCCCGCGACCGCGAGCTTGTTCATCGTCAACCCTTTGGCCGGTGGAAGCCGAATGCTCAACCTCTTCTCCACGCACCCGCCCATGGATGAACGTATCCGTCGTCTCCGAGGGTTAGCGCGACAATTTCGACGAGTGAGCGCGTAACACATGCGACCGTAGGGAGAGCGTGCGCGGATACGCTCTCCCCATCCTTGAGCGCAGAACCGAGCATATACATGGAATCAATAGGAACCCCAAGTTTGTGGATTGGATTTACCGTCTTCATCCTCGCCCTCTTGGCGTTAGATCTCGGCGTGTTTCACCGCCAGGCGCATGAAGTGAGCGCCCGCGAGGCGTTGAGCTGGAGTATCGTCTGGATCAGCCTCGCTTTGCTGTTCAATGTCGGCGTCTACACCTGGTTTGGCCCCGAGCGAGGCTTGGAATTTCTTACGGGATTTCTGATCGAGAAAGCCCTCGCGGTGGACAACATCTTTGTTTTCGTCGTCTTGTTTTCCTATTTCGCCGTTCCCGCTTCACTACAACACAAGGTGCTGTTCTGGGGCATTCTCGGCGCGTTAGTCCTGCGAGCCGTCTTTATTTTTCTGGGTGCAGCGCTCCTGCAGCACTTCCACTGGATCATATATGTGTTCGGCGCATTCTTGGTCCTGACCGGAATCAAGCTGTTCAAGCAGAACGAGACGGACATTCACCCAGAACGCAACTTGCTCTTTCGGCTGTTTATTCGTTTCGTGCCGGCTATTCCCGCGTATCGAGGAGACCGTTTCTTCGTCCGCCAGTCTGGACGATGGTATGCTACGCCATTATTGTTCGTACTCGTGTCAGTGGAAGCGACGGATTTAGTGTTTGCTATTGATTCTATTCCTGCTATTTTTGCGGTGACCTCGGACCCATTCATCGTCTACACCTCGAATATCTTCGCGATTCTCGGGTTGCGAGCACTGTATTTCCTGTTGGCAGGCGTCATTCATCAGTTTCATTACCTCAAAACCGGGCTTGCTTTTGTCCTTGCTTTTGTCGGCGTCAAGATGATGATCGTCGATATGTATAAGATTCCCGTCGGCGCGTCTCTCGCGGTCATTGCTCTCCTTATTGGCGGAGCCATTCTCGCCTCGCTGCTCTGGCCGCCGCAAGAGGAAGAAATACCGAAGCCGACGCGCGCACAGATAGTCTTGGACTAAGCAGCTCATACACAACACACAACAAGGAGGATTTCCCATGGCAAACCCGTTGGAAGATCGAAAAAAAGGATTGGAAGACGAGTACTTCCACAGAAAAGAGCAAGAAGCCTTAGCGAAAACGCGACAACGCGTGCTTGAGGAAGAGCGGGAACAGCACAAGCCGGTCTCATATATGCGCTGCCCAAAGTGCGGAGAAACACTTGAGGAAATCACGTTTCAGGAGATCCAAGTCGATCGCTGTACGGCGTGTAAAGGGGTGTGGTTAGATCCCGGGGAACTTGAACAAGTCACGGCGCGCGAGACGCAGGGATGGTTATCGCATTTTTGGCGGAGTAATGGATGAATTATTCTCAGCAATTCATCGCTTTCCTGCCGAGATTCTGGAACGAGAGGCGCGCAAAGAGCGAACGGTAACAAGAGCAAGGGTGAGCACGGTGAGCGGAATAACAAAATTCAGCATCAGGAGACTGAACTGCGGTAAGGCGTCGTGCTCCGCGGCGGCGAGAATAAGATAAAACGTATAGGCCAAGTAATAACCAAAAAACAGCGCTCCTTCCCAGCGGGCAATCACATGACCAGTGAAGAAGATCGGCAAACAAGCGACGGCGACGACGATCATGACAGGAAGATCGAAGCTGAGGACTGCCGGCGCGACGTTCACGCCGCCCGGCGCCAGCAGACTGGCAAGACCAAGTACGGCCAAAAGGTTGAAGATGTTGCTGCCGACGACGTTCCCCACGGCAATGTCGCGCTCGCCACGAATACTGGCGAGCACCGAAGTCGCAACTTCCGGTAATGACGTCCCTGCCGCGATGATCGTCAGTCCAATGACTAACTCGCTAACGCCGAACCACCGTGCGGCTTCTACTGCGCCGTTCACTAACCAGCGCGACCCGAGCACGAGCAACGCTAATCCCGCGATAATAAAACCGAGCTGAAGAACGATCGATCCTGGAGATTGACTCCCATTTGCGCCGAACTCTTGGGCGTATTCGTCTTTGATTTCTTTGCTCTCTTTACGACTCTGACGGATCAAAAAAGTTGTGTAGGCAATGGCGCCAGCGAACAGTAACGCACCGTCGAAACGGCTGATTACGCCGTCTTGCGCGACGAGAAAGGCAACAACTGAGGCGCCAATCATAATCGGCACGTCGAGCCATACTAACTGCTGCGCGACGAGAAGCGGGGCAACCAATGCGGAGACGCCCAAGATAAGCAATACGTTGAAAATATTGCTGCCCACCACATTGCCGAGCGCTATATTCGCCTGACCGGTGAAGGTAGATTGGACGCTCACGGCTAATTCCGGGGAACTTGTCCCATAGGCAACAACCGTCAGGCCAATAACAAGCGGCGAAACGCCAACCGCCGCGGCGAGACGCGAGGCGCCGCGCACCAACAGTTCGGCGCCTACAATTAACAAAACCAAACCGAAGAGGAATAAAAGCAAAGTTATAGTGTCCATATTCTATTTTGTTCAACCTTTCTCCTATCGCTAGCGTAAAGCAAGCAAGGAGAACGCCGCCGCGCTGGAATACCCTCCAGTTTCTCGCCAGTTTCTCGATTGACGTTGTCGTTTACCTTGCCTACTCAATTGCCCCCGCACCCTTTTCAATTTTTGTCACGGTAAGATGGCTCCGCCAGTCTGTCAATCCTTTGAAGCTATAAATTTTCTCAATTAGTGACATACTCTCTTCATGCGCAAACGAGGCCTTCTTTTAAATATATAAATATTTCCTATGGAATAATTTTTTATTATCTATTTGTCTATGAATAAGAAGCTCCTTATTATTAAGGGCGGATAATGGCGCGAGACGCAAAAAATCGTGGTTGGAGGAAGTTCAATGAAAAATCAAAAAAACCTAAACGCCCGACAACCGACGGAAGCAGGGTCACCCTTATCCGCGCAGAAGCCTCTTGGACAAGAAGAGACGAGCCGTGAGGCTTCTGAACGCGGGCATACGGGTTCTCTGTGGGAAAAGTCCGTTCCCCTCGCCGAAGCCGCCAGATTGGAAATACCCTGGCCTGCCGATGCCGATATGACGCTTCCGGAGCAATTCTTTCGCGCGGCCAACCAGTCTTTTGCCGTCTGGACAGGTGAGCGGCGCCTGTTATTTGCCGTCCTGGAAGAGGCAGTGGCTTCCTTTTTTCGCTATCGCAACGCGACTACTCGACGAGGGCAGCGTCTGTTTAATGAAACAGTGGAATGGTTTTGGGACCGCGATCAGAAGTGGTTGTACAGTTTCGAAACCGTTTGCCAACATCTTGGTCTTGACGCCGAATATATTCGTGGAGGTCTGCACTGCTTATGCAACATGGAGACGGGTAAGGCAATAACTGCCTTTTCGGTCCGAATAGGAAAGAGACGGTGTCAGACAAATCGGTCGTTTGCTCACGCCGCGTAAAGGCCACATGACTCCTTTTACGTTTCCCCATGAAAAGTATAGAATCCTCCAGCTTATGTATTGATGCATCGTTAGCGAGAACCGCAGAGAGGAACAGCATGAGCAATACAGTTGTAATGACAACCACCATTGCAGGACTGCCGCCGCCCCGGCGTGGTAAGGTCCGTGACATCTACGAAACAGAAGAACATTTACTGATTGTCGCCACGGATCGCGTGTCAGCGTTCGACATCGTTCTACACGAAGGAATTCCCGGCAAGGGACGAGTCCTCAATTTGGTGTCCCGTTTCTGGTTCAACTATCTGTCCAACCTTATTCCGAACCATCTCATCTCGGTGAACGTCGATGATTTTCCGCCTGTGTGTCAGCCATATAGAGAGATGCTGACCGGTCGCGCCATGTTAGTGAAAAAAGCGCAACCCCTGCCGGTGGAGTGCATCGTCCGCGGCTATTTAGCCGGGTCTGGTTGGCAAGAGTATCGCGCCACGAAAAGCGTCTGCGGCATAGCGCTCCCTCCCGGACTGCGAGAAAGCGAGCGGTTGCCGCAACCAATCTTCACGCCGTCAACCAAGGCGCCGGAAGGACAACATGATGAGAATATCCCCTTCTCCGAAGTGGAACGCCTCATCGGCGCGGAACTGGCCACGAAGGTGCGAGATGTCAGTATAGCGCTGTATCAAACCGCTCATGCCTACGCCGAGAAAAAAGGTTTCTTCCTAGCGGACACCAAATTTGAGTTCGGCATACGCGACGGGCAGCTCCTGCTGATCGACGAAGCCTTTACGCCGGACTCATCACGGTTCTGGCGCGCGGAGACGTACAAACCTGGAGCAGCGCAGGACAGCTACGATAAACAGATTATTCGCAACTACCTCATCCAGCTCGGCTGGGACCGCAGACCGCCGGCCCCGCATTTACCGCAAGAGATCATCGCGCAAGCCGCCGCCCGCTATCAGGACATTGCGGCGCACCTTATAGGAGAGCCGGTGTAATGGAACAACCAAAGCGTCGCGCGCTCGCAGGGGTTCGTATCCTCGACTTCACCTGGGTCGTTGCCGGACCGGTAGCGACCCGCATCTTAGCGGACCAAGGGGCCGAGGTCATCAAAATCGAGCGGCGCGATTCGCTCGACCTGGGCAGCCGTCGCGGCGGATTTACCGGCAATCTCTTTCGCGGCAAGGAGAGCACAGTAATCAACATGGCCGATCCCCGCGGGCGCGAGATCGCCCAACAACTCGTCGCAGTCTCCGATGTCGTCATCGACAATTTCAGCGCCCGAGTCATGCACAACTGGGGAATGGATTACGAAAGCATCCGCAAGATCAAACCGAACATCATCGCTGTAAGCATGTCCGGCTTCGGTCACACCGGCCCACAGAAAGATTATGTAAGCTACGGACCGACTCTCCAGGCGCTCTCCGGCTATACGCTCCTGATGCGACATCCAGAAGGAGAACCTGCCGGTTGGGGGTACTCCTATGCGGATATGTCCGGCGGCTACAGCGGCGCGCTTGCAGTGTTAATGGCGCTGTGGCATCGCAAACGCACCGGCGAGGGACAGTTTGTTGATCTTTCCCAATTCGAGACGATTTCTAGCGTGGTGGGGCCGGCGCTGCTGGATGTTCTCGTCAACAAGCACACGATCACACCGTTGGGCAATCGTTCACAAGAAGCGCCCGCTGCACCGCATGGCGTCTATCAGTGCGCTGGGGAGGATCGTTGGTGCGCCATCACGGTTTTTACCGACGACGAATGGCAGGCGTTCTGCAAAGTCCTGGGCGCTCCAGCGTGGACGAAGGATGCGCGTTTCGCCACGCTGACCGAGCGTGTGGCGCACCAGGAAGAGCTTAATCGTCATGTGGAAGTATGGACGCGACAGCGTGCACCTGAAGAGGTGATGACCCTCCTGCAACAGGCAGGAGTACCGGCTGGAGTAGTAGCGAATGGAGAAGACCTCGATCGTGATCCACAATTACAAACGCGCGGCTATTGGGCGCGGGTGCAAACCCCTGAAGGAGACGACGTCGTACTCGACGGGACGCCGATCAAATTATCAGCTACTCCCGGCTATGTCGCCGCGCCGGGACCGCTTCTAGCAGAACACACGGAATCCGTGCTGCGCCGCTTGCTTGGCTATGCAGATGACCGGATAGCTCAACTCAAGGCAGAGCGAGTTGTTGCTTCGCATGCAGACATTATGGCGGAGAGGCAAGAGGCAGGCGCTTCATAAAGAAGTTCGCTTCTTTCGCGATGAGAATTCTAGCGGGTTGCAATCGCTCGTCCGTCGCAGAGGCACGGCGCGCCGGATGAAATCTAGCTTTCAAGCTCCATTTTACGGGGTGTTGCTGCTGTAGCACGGCGATGAAATCGCCGTGCGCAGGTGGGTCTAGTAAAAACGCTTGCACAACCGAACCGTGCGCGTCAGCAA
>JBFWZL010000099.1:0-14958 GCA_050185455.1 Binatia bacterium
GGCTGAGGTGCGGTGGGTGACGATTTCTAATGGACAAGTGTCGGTTGGTGTTCATGCCGTCGACCCTGCGCGCCGCAAAGACCTCGCAAACGCCGTCTCACGATTACAGCACCTGATGATTCGCCAGCCTGAAGACTATCTTTTGACCGAGACTGAACGCCCATCTCTGCGCACCTAAAGAGGGAAGACGATCATCGCTTCTGACCGGGTTGTCTCCGCATCTAATTTGCGGTAGGCAAAGGCTCAAGATTCTTTCCGCAGTAGAGGTCAGATCATGGGCGATACTCGCGATATAACCAAGGCAACCCAGGACTGGGAAGAGAAGGTCGTCAAAAAAACACTTTCTCGTTCTCCTGAGCGAAAAGCGCATTTCGAGACGACTTCGGGCATTGAAATTAAGCGCGTGTACACCCCGGCCGACACGGCAAACCTGGATTACCAAGCGGCGCTCGATTTTCCCGGACAATATCCATTTACTCGCGGCGTACAACCTACGATGTATCGTGGCCGTTTCTGGACCATGCGGCAGTACGCCGGGTTTGGCACAGCGGAAGAATCGAATAAGCGCTATCGGTATCTGCTAGAGCAAGGTCAGACTGGACTTTCCGTGGCATTCGATTTGCCAACGCAGATGGGCCGAGATTCCGACCATCTGCTAGCGGCGGGTGAGGTGGGTCGCGCTGGCGTGGCGATCGATTCGCTTGCGGACATGGAAATCCTCTTGAGAGGAATTCCCCTTGATAAAGTTAGTACATCGATGACGATTAACTCGACGGCGTCGATTCTGCTGGCGCTGTATCTGGTCGTAGCGGAAAAGCAAGGAGTGCAGTGGGCTCAGGTCAACGGCACGATTCAAAATGATCTGTTAAAGGAATACATCGCGCGCGGCACTTACGTGTATCCACCACAACCTTCTCTGAGAATTATTACGGATATTTTTGCTTTTTGCGCGGCGCAGGTCCCTAATTGGAATACGATCTCTATCTCCGGCTATCATATCCGCGAGGCTGGCTCGACAGCGGCGCAGGAAATTGCTTTTACCCTGGCGGACGGCATCGCCTACGTTGACGCCGCGGTGAAAGCCGGTCTCGACGTGGACAAATTCGCGTCTCGTCTCTCTTTTTTCTTTAACGTGCATAATAATTTCTTCGAGGAAATCGCGAAATTTCGCGCCGCGCGTCGCTTGTGGGCGAAGATCATGAAAGAGCGTTTTCAGGCGAAAGATCCGCGCTCGTGGATGTTGCGCACACATGCACAAACGGCGGGCTCCACGCTGACCGCCCAGCAGCCGGATAACAATATTATGCGAGTGACAATCCAAGCCCTGGCGGCGGTGTTGGGTGGTACGAATTCGCTCCACACAAACTCGAAAGATGAAGCCCTGGCGCTGCCGACGGAAGATGCCGTGCGCATTGCGCTGCGCACCCAGCAAGTCATCGCCTGTGAATCCGGGGTTGCCGATACAATTGATCCTATGGCTGGCTCTTATTTTGTGGAAACGCTGACCGATCAGCTTGAAGCGAAAGCGATTGAATATATTGAACGGATCGACAAATTAGGCGGCGCGGTGAAAGCGATCGAACTCGGCTATCAGCAGCGAGAGATTCATGAGGCCGCGTTCCGCTATCAACAGGCAGTCGAAAACAAAGAGCAAGTGATTGTTGGCGTCAATGACTTCACGGTGGAAGAAGACGACCAGGGAGAACTCCTGAAGATCGATGTGACCCTGGAAAACGAACAAAAGAAAAAATTGGCGGTGGTCAAGGCTGAACGAAACCAGGCTGCGGCCAAAACCGCTTTGGAGGAAGTGGAAACAACCACGCGAAACGGCGGGAACCTGATGCCGGTCATTATCGACGCCGTGCGCGCCTATGCGACACTCGGCGAAATTTCCGACGCCATGCGCCGTGTGTTTGGCGAATACCAAGCTCCGTCGTTCTTATAAGTTTGTTGAGTTTGTCGAGTTCATAGAGTCTGTTGGGCTTGTTGAGTTCTATTTCTGACTCTCTCCACTCCATAACTCAATAAGCCCTATGAACTCAATAAACCCTATGGACCCAAAGGACTCAATAGACCCCATGGACCCTATTTCCACCCCCGTCGAATTTAACCCTCTTTCCGCTGAATTTCGCGACAACCCTCAGCCTTTTTACCGTCAGCTCCGCGCAGTTGACCCCGTGCATTGGAGTTCGTTTCTTGGTTTCTGGGTGCTCACGAGGTACGCCGACTGCGTAGCGGTTTTGCGTGATGCGAAACGCTTTAGCGTCGATCCGCGTGACCTCGCGATCTACGAGGCGCTGATGCAAGGAGTCGGGGAACAGCGCCCACTCATGCAAATGGAGCGGAAATGGATGCTCATGTTGAATCCACCGGATCATACGCGGCTGCGGACGCTGGTGACGAAAGCCTTCACGCCGCGCGTGGTGGAAAATATGCGGCCACGCATACAGGCAATTACCGATGAGCTCTTGGACCAAGTGCAATCTGCAGGACGGATGGATGTTCTTGCTGATTTGTCATTCCCTCTACCGGTAATCGTCATCGCCCAGATGTTAGGAGTACCAACGGAAGATCGCGATAAGTTCAAAGCGTGGACACCTGATTTGGCGCGGACGCTTGATCCTATTCTCTCACCTGAGGTGCTTGATGCTGGAGACGCGGCGACGCTTGCTTTCTACGATTATTTTCGCGCGCTCGTGGCGAAACGACGAACAGATTTGCGGGATGATTTGCTCAGTGCGTTGATCGCGGCCGAGGAGCAAGGAGATCGTCTCTCTGAAGATGAATTGATCGCAACGGCGGTGTTGTTGCTTGGCGCCGGCCACGAGACGACCATGAACCTTATTGGCAACGGCCTACTTGCGCTCTTTCGCCATCCTGACCAACTAGCGAAACTCAAAACTGATCCAGCGTTGATTCAGAGCGCGATCGAGGAATGTCTGCGTTTCGATGGTCCCGTGCAAATGACCGCGCGCACGGCGTTAGAAGACATTGAAATCGAAGGAAAGACGATAACCAAAGGCCAACAGGCGGTGATCGTCTTAGCGGCGGCCAATCGCGATCCTGCGCGGTTCGCCGAGCCCGATCAGTTTGATATTGCGCGCAAAGATAATCTACACATCGCTTTTAGTCATGGCATTCATTACTGCCTTGGCGCTCCACTCGCGCGGGTCGAGGCGCAAATCGTCATCAATACGCTTCTTCGGCGCATGCCTAACCTGCGGTTGACGACCGAGCAATTGGAATGGCGAGAGACGGTGACGATTCGTGGACTGAAAGCGTTGCCAGTGACATTCTAGACAACTGGCGAACCGCTCATAACTTGCCGTAACTGTCTTTGAGGGAGGTGTTTTCATGAGGTATGCCTTGGGGGTCATTGGGAGCCTTTGTGGCGGATTATTACTATGGGCTGATTTCGCTTCGGCAGGGTGGGTGATTGACCAAGTGACCAAGGGAAGTAACGAGCGACAACAGATCATTGTCCAGAACAATCAAGTGAAGATTTCGGTATTGGACTCCAACGGTCAACCTGAGACGGTGACGCTTTTGGATACCGAGGCGCAATCACTGACTGTCGTCGATTTTCAGAAACGTTACTACATGACCTCGACGTTGCAAGAATATCGCGAACTGATGACGAATATCCAAAAGAAAGTTGCTCCGAAAATGGCGGAAGCGATGCAAAAGATGCAAGAGCAGATGAAAGGCTTGCCGCTAGAGCAGCGAAAGATGATGGAACAAATGATGGGATCTCGTATGTCCCAGATGAGTCAGGACCAGACTTGTACGGAACCTCCCGCCGCCGAGGTGCGGAAAACCGATCAGCGGGACACGATCGCTGGATATTCCGCCGTTCGCTATGACGTGGAGGTGGATGGCAAGGCGGATTCGCAGTTATGGATTGCGAAAGACATTACCGTGGGGCAGGAGCTTGATCCAGAAAAAATGGAGCGTTTTCGTCGCGAACTTGCCGTGATTGCCGCGTGTCGCCCGATGAAACAGCACGCGATTGGTGAGAGTCAGGCTTGGAGACTGGTGAAGGAAGGCTATCCCGCTCGCATGGTGCATGGCGAGAGTGGCCGTGTGGTTGAGGTGGTCAAAGCGGAAAAGCGAGAGGTGCCCGCCGCCGAATTGGCGCCTCCAAAGGGATTCCTGAAAAAGACTCCGCAAGACATGTTCAAGATGTAGGAAGTGTTCGCGCCATAAGCGGCGTCGGTGTTGCGAAGGGCGAGAGCGGCATGCTACCTTTCCGCTCACTCGATGAGCAGGAGGGTCAGCATGAAAGGGAAGATTGCCTATATTCCGCAGGCACGAACGCTGGAATTTCACGAATTTGAGCTGCCGGATGTCGAACCCGGGGCTATCCTCGCGCAAGTATCGCGCACCAACATCTGTGGGTCGGAAGTCCACATGTGGCGCGGCGAGTTCGGCAAACGCGGCGTCATGCCTGGTCACGAAATGGTCGGGCGCGTATACAAGCTCGGGAAAGGCGTGACGACTGATACCGCCGGCCAGCCCCTGAAAGAAGGAGACCGGATAGCGCCGGTTTACTATCGCACCTGCGGGCTGTGTGTGAACTGTCGTGAGGGCAACGCCGCGGCGTGTCTCACTTTGGGCATTCGCGCGAAGAAGGCGTTGCCGCAAGAACCGCCGCATTTTCATACCCCTTTTGGCACGCATTACTACATTGAGGCTGGCCAACACGTCTACAAAGTGCCGGATAACGTGCCTGACCATGCCGCCTCGTCGGCGAACTGCGCGCTTTCGCAAGTGTTCTTCGCTCTTGATCGCGGCAACCTGCGGTACGAGGAGAACTTGGTCGTCCAAGGCGCCGGGGGCTTGGGACTCCATGCGATGGCGGTCGCCAAAGCGCGCGGCGCGCGGGTGATTGCCATTGACGGCGTGGACCTCCGGCTGAAACGAGCCAAAGAGTTTGGCGCGGATGACCTCATTGACCTGCGGGAATATTCAACTCCGCAAGCGCGCACCGGTCGCGTGAAAGATCTGACCAATGGAATAGGGGCCGATGTAGTGCTGGAAGTGGCGGGCATTCCTGAAGCCTTCCTCGAAGCTATTCACCTTGTGCGCAACGGCGGCAGGGTGTTGGAACTCGGCAACATCTCCGCCGGTTTGACCGTGACCATGCCGCCCTCATTCGTCACCTTCAAGTCGATTTCCATCATTGGCGTGGCGACCTATAACCCGCATTACCTGAAGAAATCGCTCGATTTCCTGTCGGCGCATATCGATAAATATCCTTACCACGAATTGGTCGATGCGGTGTTTCCGTTGGAGCGGGCGGCGGAAGCGATGGATAAGTCAGACAGGAAGGAAATTACCCGGGCGGCGATTGAGCCGTAAGGCAGTCGACAGAAAACAGTAAACAGTAGGGTGCGTTTGTGCACAATGGTCAAAGTTTGCACACGGAGGAACTAATGAAAGACACTCTCAAACCCGGCATGTCATTTGAGAAAACGATCACCACCACACAAGACATGGGTATTTCCCATATGGGGCCGGGCGTTCCCAGCATGTTTTCCACGCCCGCCATGATTGGGCTCATGGAAGGCTCCTGCGTTGAGTTTCTCACGCCGCATATGAGTGAGGGTGAACAGACTGTTGGGTTTCATATCAACGTCAAACATCTTGCGCCGACGAAGATCGGACAAAATGTGCGGGCAAAAGTGACGTTGAATGAGATCAAAGGTCGGCGATTACTATTTACCGTCGAGGCGTTCAATGAAGACGGAACCAAGGTCGGCGACGGTACCCACGAGCGAGCGGTGGTGGATATTAGTCGGTTTGCAGGACAGTAAAGAATAATGCATAACGAGCCTGTAGCCCGGATGGAACGAAGTGAAATCCGGGATTCTTACTCCGCTCCCCGTGCGTTCCTGGATTACGCTGCGCTTCATCCAGGCTACATTCCTGCACACGAACAAAAATTATGATATACGCTGCGTGCGCGAAGCCTCCCGCCCGGACATGAAGTGTCCGGGCTACGAAACCACGCTGGCTCAAGCCAGCTTAAAAGCCCCATTGATGGGGCGCTGTTCTGTGGCCCGGCGATTGATCGCCGGGCGGACTTGTAGCCGACGCACAAATTTCAGCCATGAGCCAACTATTTCTCCTCCCGCTCCAACTCCAATGCCCGCAATAGCGCCTTTTCCGCCATGATCGGGTCTCGGCATGATTCCGCGAGTCGGGCGATCCGACGCCACAGCTCCGGATCCTTCGGTTGTAACTCCATGGCGCGCCGACAAGCGGCCAACGCTTCATCGTCTCGCCCCATGTCATGGAGACAGCTCCCCTTGTTGTTCCACGCGTCGGCATCGTCGGGTTGGAGCAGAAGCTGATAGTCATACGTTTCCGCAGCTTCCTGATAGCGGCCGTCAGTGTATGCAGTGGAGGCTTCATCGTACAGTTGCTGTGGAAAGTTTGGCCGTAGGTTTGTGACCTTCTCAAAACACGCTCGCGCATTGGTCGTGTCGGCGTAGTCGAAAAAGGTTCGACCTAATGTATAGAGTCCGTCCGCATCTTTAACTGCCTCCAGAGCTTCCATGAGCAAGGGCAAATCGGCTTCTGGGTCGCTACGTTTATAAGGAACTACGTTGTGGAGATAATAGGGCTCGGGGTCAATCTTTGTTGACAGTGTGCGGGCATCAACAAAGGACTGGTCAGCAAGAGTGCGGAGACAATCTATGATATTGGGGGACTTGTCAAAGATGCGCCGCATCATCTCTTTCAATAAATCAGTCGTGGGAGACACGCCCGCTTCCGCGACCAGCTTCAGGGCGCGCAGGACATCTTGGCAATAGTGACCTTGCGCAGGGTGGCGCCGTCGCGACAGGTGGCGACGACCGCACACGACACCGCCTGCGCCTTGATCTTCTTATAGAATTCCTGGAGGTCGAATGACTCGTATTCATCGAGATCGTTGAGGAAGACGACCACGCGCCGATCCTTGAAAATGGTAAAGGCGCTCTCTGGCGGCGTCGGACCGACCTTTGGTCGCACCACTGTGTACCCGGTCATCAGATGCAAGAGGGAAAAGAGCGTCCGTGTCTTCCCGGCCCCTGGCTGACCTATGAAGACAAATCCTTTTCCCTCGCGGAGGAACCGCCGCAAGGCTGGTTCCTCGTACCCTGGTTCAATGTCAGGATCAGCATCGAGAGGTATGGCTCTGCGAGCGATGTAGGTTTTGTTGTATGGACGATTGCCAGGGTCTATTGTTTCGCCGGGTTTCCATTCTTGAAAATCCAGATCACCAGGACGCAGTTCACGCGCCTCTTTGAAGGGTGGGAAATGCTTCGTTGCCTCGGCAAAGCGGTAGTCTTTCCAAGTCCACAGAGTAAGCCTTGTTATGACACCGAAGCCCGTTGTTATCCACGGGAGATGTTGAAGGATGTCGATAGAGGGTGAAACCAGGTTGACGCCTAGCCCGGCGATGACCGTGCTCCATACCCAGCACAGTGCTATGAACAACTTCGCCCGCACGGTGATTCCCTATTATTCTGCGATGACGTGTCATTCTATCCGTGCGATTGTCAAAAGCGCAAGGTTTTCGCGTGCAAGGCATACGCTACCAAGCTTTCATTGCCCTCTACTAATGATCCAACCTGCATAGGCAAGAATCGCGAATGCCGCCACGCCAAGAATGATAGCAATATACTCAGGCATGATGACACCTCCCTGAGTTTATCAATATTTACCGTAATCCGTCGGACTTAAGTGGCCGATGAAGCCTGTAAATAAAATCATAGCTGCAAGGCCAACTGCGGCGAAAGTTAGGCGGCGGGCATTTAGATCGCCTAACAGCAATCCTACCACGCCGCTGGTGACTGCGAGAAGAGAGAGCCATGCGAGCCGAAGCATTTCAGTCTGAAACTTGATCTGCTCGGTTAAACGCTCCTTCTCCGCCATGGTCTTGTTCCTTAACGCTTTTTACTGTTTACCTCACCTTCGACCCTGGAGCGATCGGCTTTTCTGGACTGAGCACGATGACTTTCTCGCCATCAGAGGCAGCGAGGAGCATCCCTTGGCTTTCAACGCCGCGCAGCACAGCTGGTTGTAGATTCGCTACGACCACGATTTGTTTGCCGACCAGTTCTTCGGGGGTGTAATGCGCGCGGATGCCGGCGACGAGTTGGCGTTCTTCCGTTCCCAGGTCAATTTTTAAGACTAGTAGGCGATCCGCTTTCGGGTGCGGCTCGGCCGCCTTAATCGTCGCGACGCGCAACTCCACTTTGGCGAATTCATCGATAGTGATCTTGGGCGTTCCTTCCGGTGTGTCCATGTAACTAGACTCCTTGTTTGGTTTCGTGTCACTATAGCGGCGTTGAGTCTAGTAGTCAGTATTCAGTAGTCAGTAGTCAGTAGGAGAAGGTTTTTGCTGATTGCTGAGGGTTTGCAAGGAGGAACCATGCCAGAACCTTTGAAAGCGGAAATGCCGGTCCTTATGGAAATTTTGGGGGGATTTGAGCGTTCGGCGATTGTGTTGGGCGCGGCGCAGCTTGATCTTTTTTCGCCGCTGGGAAACGATCCGACGACAGCGGCGGAAGTGGCCGCGCAAACCGGGCTGCCCGTGCGCGGTGTGGAGCGGGTGCTGAACGCCTGTGCGGCGTTAGGATTCGTGTCGAAGGAGGGAGAGCGGTATCGTAATTCGCCTTTAGCCGATGCGTTCCTCGTGAAGGGGAAACCGGGCTATGTCGGCAATATGATCAGACAGACGAACGATCGCTTCTCGGCATGGATCAAAATGCCTGAAGCAATCAAAACCGACAAACCTGTGCTACCACTGACCGGTGCTGAACTGTTTAACGCGCCCGCCGAGGTGCTTGATAACTATGTGCACGGACTCTTCGACCTGGGAAAAGGGTTGGCGTCGCGGATCGCGAGTCTCGTCGATCTCAGCAGTTGTCAAACGCTCCTCGACGTTGCCGGCGGCTCTGGAGTGTACTCCATCCTCCTTTGTCGCCAGTTCCCGCAATTGCAATCCATCGTGTTCGATTTGCCTCCAATCTTGGAGCGCACACGCAAAATTATTGAGCGTGAAGGAATGAGTGAACGAGTGGGCGTGCGAGAAGGTAACTATTTCAAGGATGATTTTGGTTCAGGTTTGGACGCGATCCTCCTCTCAAATATGCTGCAAACCGAGGGACGACAGACCTGCCGTATGGTGTTGAAAAAAGCTTTCGAGGCGGTGAATCCCGGTGGACAGATTCTCGTGCACGGCATCATGCCGGATGCGGACCGTACCGGTCCTGTGCAGCAGACGGTCTTTTCGGTGTTCATGATGCTCGTGTTCCCTGAAGGCGAAGCTTACCCTGGTGAAGAGATTATCGGCTGGCTGCACGAAACCGGTTTTGTGGACGGAAAAAAGCATCTTCTTCCGCCGCCGGCATTCTCATCGCTCGTCACGGCGTGCAAGCCGAGGTGATGATGGCGTTTCATGACGTCCCCTTCTTTTGAGTTGTGTTGAAGATGGACGCCGCGCCCCTCATAATGCTCCTGTACCGACGGAGATTCTTGACTGAGGAGGGAGCGAAACGAGGTGCGGTTTTTAGCCTGGATATGGTCAAGACGCTGGTGGCAATGGAACATCCTGGCGCTGGCGGCGCTCGTGCTTACTTTTGTCGTCTTGCTTCCTCGATTCCTCCGAGGGGTAATCGAAGCACAACTCGCTCAGGCGACGACGGCGCGCGCTCATATTGGGGATGTCGCTCTTAATGTCTTTCGTCAGTCCTTGACGATTCATGATGTGACACTGACGCTTCCAAAGGAGAAGCAAGCGATTGTTGCCGTCAAACAATTGCGCGGGATTATTGAGCTTTCCACTCTCTTGCTACGTCGCGAAGTGGTGATCAAGGAAATCCGGCTCGTTGACGTCCAGGTTGCGGCCGTACTCCAAAAGGATGGCCATTTGAATCTGGCGAAGCTGTTGGCGCCGTCACCGCCAGATCCCGTTCCGGAAACCGACTTACCAACCCTCACTGTAGAACGCATCCGCCTGGAGGAAGTGGGGATTACGTTTCGCAACCTAACGCGTGCGCCGGAGGCATATGCGTCGCTTTCACTTTATGAGGTCACGGCCGGAGCTATCAATCTTCAAGCGCAAGGCCTGGCCGCTCCTGTCCAGGTCCAAATAAGAGGAGAACTCAACACTAAAACTTCTCGTGGCGGGTCCTTCGCCGGCGAGGGGCAGGCGTTCTGGAATCGCTCCGAGACGAGGATCAAAGCGACGCTGAACCTTGAGCAATTCGCTTTGGCACTTGTCGAACCGTACCTCCGCGAAGTATTTGCAGGACAGCACCTTGCCGGAGCGGCGGATGGCACTCTCCGCTATCATTTACAGAGTGGAGGTGAACAACCGCCCGCTCACGTATTGAGTGGAGCAGTGACAGTTGCGGATCTCTCGTTCGTCGATCCCTCATCAAACCAATCAGCGCTCCGCGTCGCCAGCGGCCAGGTTGTGGTTGAGGGTGTGGATTTTCTGCACCATGATATTCGTATTGCTTCCATCGTGTTGCGTGATCCAGAGCTATTCCTATTGCAAACGAATGCCGGGTTGAACTGGGTCTCTCTTTTTCCTCGCCAGACTGAAAACGTGGCGCAGACTCCTGGACCACAAGATGCACAACGAAGCTGGCGATACGTGATCGGCAATGCTCGTTTGAACGGAGGCGAAGTGCTGTTCCGTGACGAGTCCTGGCCTGAAGCAGAGATGGTAAAGATTGTCCCGACCCAATTTGAGCTGGGAGAAATACGGAGCGGTGTCCAGGAAACGCCCATGCGCTTTCAGTTTGCCGTGGGAGTGGGAAAAGTAACAGGCGAAGGGACTCTCTCCTTCGCACCTGTTGGTGTCAAGGTGCAAGCCTCACTCTCTGAATTGTGGCTCACTCCTTTGCATCCGCTACTCGTACGCGTCGCTTCCGTCAATCAGATTGATGCTGTCCTTGACGGCAATCTACTCATGGAATTAACCGTTGAGGAGGGTCTTCCGCAGCTACGCCTAGGGGGGACATTAGGTGCGTCCGCGTTGTTCGTGGACGGATTGCCTGCCCCTGACAGCACGATGGCCTGGAAACGCGCCCAGCTGGAGGTAGGTGAAGGGAGTACGATTTTTCCTGCTCTCGATTTGAGCATGCATGGGCAGATTTCAGACATCGCTTTCAGCAATACCCGGCAAGGGAATGTTTCTGTTGAGTTCGTGGATGGGGATCTGCGCCTCACTCGACGAAATCCTGGAAATCTTCCCGCCGCTCAACAGGTGAGTGATACGGCGACGGTGGTTCCTGAGATGAGCATACAGGGCCGTATTGGAGTCAAAGGCTTTGTGGTGAGACAAGGACCGCACAACACCGAGGTCCTCAGTTGGTATCAAGCACAAGCCGAGCTACAAGAAGGCAGTCATTTGGCGCCACTCGATTTACGGTTTGCCGAGATTGCGTTGGAGTATCCGTATGTGCAAGGGTTTCGCACGAAAGACGGGGTGTTTCAGTTGGCGAAACCTTCTTCCGCCGCGGATGAGCTCCAAGTGACGCCTGTGCATGTCGAGGAGGCGGTTCCTACTCCCACAGAGCAAGAGATCCACACGGATGTCCCCGCACCCGCTGTTTCTCCCCTGATGCAAATCACGCATGCTTCCATCATTGGCGGTCAGCTCTACTTTGAGGATGAGGCGGTTACCCCGTCTCAGACAATCTATTGGCAAGACATTCGCATCGATCTCAACGGTGTGGGCTATCCATTCGTGCGCCCCACCGCGTTTACACTCCACGCCTTTAATATGGACGGAGCGCCGATTGAGGTGAACGGCTCGACCAAACGACAAGGGCAGCAGCTCGTGACACAGGTGGAAGGGACAATCGATCGCCTGACGATCTCTCGCTTCAATGTGTACCTCGCGCCGCAGCTCGGCTATCGCGTGCGTCAAGGCTCCGTCTCCGTGAAGTGGAAGCTGGTGATGCCGGGTGATTTATTGCGCGCGGATGCCACGGTAACCTTGCATGATTTCGGTCTTGGCGGGAAAGAAAGCGCTTCCGGACTCGAAGAACAGGTCGGGCTGCCGATGAGTTTGATTGTCGCGTTGCTGAAAGATCTCAATGGTGACATCAATCTCCAGCTGCCCGTTGAAGGACGGCTGAATGAACCGGGATTTCGAGCGGGCGGGACAGTCTGGCGCGCCATCCGGGACGTGTTGATCGGCGCGGTGACGTCGCCTCTCAAACTGCTAGGAGCGCTTTTTCGCAAAGAGAACTCTCTCAAGGATTTTGCCTTGAATCCCATCGGTTTCGAACCGGGAACCTCTCGTCCGGATGCAGCGGGAAGCGAGCAACTCACCCGACTCAAACTCTTCCTGAGCCAACGACCGGAAGTAGACTTACGCTTGAGTGGTTCTAGTGGCGCGGAAGATTTGCTTGTCCGTCAGGACCAAATTATTCTGGCCCGCTTGCAAAGTGACCTACAGGATTCTCTTCAATCCGGGGTTTCGACTATGGAGCAGGGGAATATCACGGTGGACGCTCCATCCGAGGAAGTGCGAAAATTTCTTACTCGCCGATTCGATAAGACCAAGAAGGAAAACCCGACTCCCTTATCAGACCAGGCATCGGCATTGTTAGCCCAATTACGAAAAGACACAACCCTTGACCCACAGGAATTGCAACAGTTGGCGCAAGATCGCGTAGAGGCGGTCATTACGGCTTTGACGGAAGGCGCGGCGGTCTCCACGAAACGGCTTCACGTATCGCCGAAGCGAGTGCGCGGACGGGGTGAACCGGAAGTTCAATACGTAATTCAAGCTGGAGAGGAAAAGTAAGGCGACAATCGTGAAGCGGAAAGAGATAAGCGCAAAAAGTAGCGACCTTCCCGAATTGTCAAAGAACACATTCCGTATTAGGGTTTGTCCTCCATAAGAAAGGAGAAATGGCATGGGTGGAATAGTTGCCGGAAAGGTTGCTCTTGTGACTGGAGCGAGCTCAGGCATCGGTCGGGCGACCGCGTTGGCCTTTGCGCGCGAAGGGGCGAAAGTCGTTGTCTCAGACGTGGCGGTCGAAGGTGGGCAAGAGACCGTGCGTCTGATTCGGAATGCAGGTGGCGAAGCAATTTTTCTGAAAGCCGATGTATCTCGGACTACTGAGGTCGAGACGTTGATACAACAGGTCGTCGCGACGTATGGACGTCTGGACTGCGCCCACAATAACGCCGGGATCGAGGGGCGCGTCGGTCGCGTGGCGGATGACGATGACGAAAATTGGGATCGAGTCATTGCGATCAATCTCACCGGCGTGCGGCTGTGCATGAAATATGAGATCCGCCAGATGCTTACTCAGAGCGGTGGGGCGATTGTGAACACCGCCTCGGGCGCTGGGCTCGTCGGCATACGTGGGAGCAGCGCCTATGTCGCCAGTAAGCATGGTGTGATTGGTCTGACAAAAACCGCGGCGTTGGAATACGCCAAGTCTGGTATTCGCGTCAACGCCGTGTGCCCGGGCGTGATTCAGACGCCGATGGTGGAGCGCATCACACAAGCCTCCCCGCGCGCCACGGCGGCGATGGCGGCGATGCATCCCATGGGACGCACGGGGAAACCGGAAGAAATTGCGGAAGCGGTGCTGTGGCTGTGCTCAGACGCCGCGTCGTTTGTCACTGGCCACGCCTTGTCGGTTGACGGCGGATATGTGACCCAATAGAAGAATTGGATCATTGCATTACCCTCAAAGGAACAATCTCACATGCAAACTCGTGCAGTTCTTTTTGATTTTGGCGGTACACTCTTCGATTATGAAATCGTTGCTCCTGGTGAACGAGAAAGCATTGTTGCGCTCGCTCGCTGGGCGGGAGCTGGTGAAGAGGCGAAAGTTATCCTACGCGCCTACCGCGCTTCGTTGAAGAATGTCTTCTACAATTATCTCCCACAATCCTATTATTTACACCGAGATATGTTTCGCGATGCGCTGCTTGGCATGGCCGAAAGTTTGGGCGTGACGCTGTCGGATGAACAGTTGGCCCGTTATCGAGCTTTGCAATGGGAACGGCGGTCGCGAGATTTTGTGTTGCGCGAAGGCGTGCGAGAGACGCTTGGAGACCTGCGCGCCCACGGCTTGCATGTCGGGATGGTCAGTAACATTGATGATGACCAACTTGGACACATGCTGGAGTTGGCGCAATTAAAGCCTTATTTCGACTCGATCTTATCAAGTGAAGCGGCGCAGTCGTGTAAACCGGACCCATCGATTTTTCAGGAAGCCTTGCGTCGCGCCGGCTGCCCTCCGCAAGAGGCCCTGTTTGTCGGCGATTCGCTTCAGCAAGATATTGCCGGCGCCAACCGAGTTGGGTTGAGGTCCGTCCTGATTTGGTCGGATGCTGAGCGCGCGCCGACCATTAGTGAGCATAAACCGCAGCATGTCATTCGGTGGATTCCGGAGCTGCTAGGACTCATTTGAGGAGGAAACGTTTACGAGATTTATGAAACCTGCGACTGAAAAGGCTACAGATGGAGCAGCCGAAGAGATTGCGGTCGTGGCGACATTTCATTGCTAATAAAGACAGGAAAATTGTCTATGTCGTGTTGTGGGTTTCAGGAGTGACGATTTTTGTCCTAAAGCGGACGTTAAGTAGTCGATAAGGTTCCTTATAGACAGCCGAAGGAAACTGACGCTTAATAATTTGTAGAGATACAAGCAGGAATTGAATTTCTTCAAATGTCAAATTTACTTGAGATAACCGGGGATGAGATAGCACAACTCGATGATGCCGAACTGCGCGCCTTGATCGGCTTGTTGTGTGAAGCAGATTACCGTTCGGCTGGGCTCCCTACCACTGGAATAAGATGGGGCGGACACCAGGATGCTCGCGATGGTGGCTTGGATGTCATCGTGCGAGACGAGATATTGCCTCCTCGCAATAGTTTTGTGTCCAGAAGCATCAGCGGCTTTCAGGTGAAAAAGCCTGATA
>JBFWZL010000100.1:0-14839 GCA_050185455.1 Binatia bacterium
AGGCCAGGTTTACGTCTCATGAGAAACATAAGATGGATCATAGTCCCCTCCGTTTTCTCAACTCCGCAAAACAATAGGGGCGTATTACCATACGCCCCTACGTCATGACGAGAGAAGAATCCCTAAATTTACGCAGTAAGCAGGCTCAATCTATGGGCGAATACATTGCTTTCATGCGAAGCAAAGATGTGTGGCAGGAAAATAATGAACAATGACTCGCTAGCAACTCCCTCTTGGTTTTTATGCGGCCCTCTGCTTGGAGCCGTTTGTGGACCAACGGCGGAGCTCTGGCATGACTTTCGTAGCATACAGCGTCATACTGTTCTGCACCTCTTCAAACGACATCCCCGAGAAACTGAAGGTCGCGCTCACCTGAAAATCTCCGATGATCGCCCGGCGCTCTTCATACTTTTCCAAGATCTGTTTGGGCGTGCCCCAACAGTTACTGTCCACAAAGGCTTTCACCATCACATCAACGCCCACAGCGTCCAAAGCATCCTTGGCGCCGCTGTAATTCGCGTAGCTCTTCGACTCCTGCAGGTGCGCCCCGAATATCTCGTAATGATCGGCAAAGCTGCCAAAGTACTTGCCGACGTACTCATGAGCGCGCTTGTAGGCCCGGTCGGCGCTGTCATCACAGAAACACAGATCCGCCGTCAGGATGGGCGGCGCAGATGCGTGATGGAACTCCTGATAGAGCGTGCGATATCGTTCAATAGTCGGCAGCACCTCAGGCCACGGTTTGTACGCAAACAAGCACTGGACAGAGCCGGTTTCCGCGCACACCGGCACGGTGTCAGGAGACATGGCCACCATATAGCGGCGACCAGTAAACGATTTCAGCGGCCCCGGTCGGATTGGAGTCTTCGGTTGCGGATAGTACTTGCCCGTCCCTTCGATAGAGCCCAGCTCGATTGCCTGACACACCATCGGGGCGGCCTCATCAAAGCGCGCGCGGGACTCTTCCATCTCCTGCCGAAACCCTGTGTATTCTCGTTTCGCGAGGCCTCTAGCCATGCCAAACACCGCGCGCCCATTCGAAAGGTGATCCAGGAGCAGCACCTTTTCAGCAACCCGTAATGGATCGTTCCAGGGCAGAATCACCCCCAACGTACCAAGCTTGATGCGATCGGTGATCGCGGCCATATAGCTCAGAAACTGAAAATTATCTGGAGCCATGGAGTAATTGGAAAAATAATGTTCGACGGCAAAGAGGATGTCGAATCCCAAAGGCTCGGCCAGTTTATTGATCGCGAGTTCTTTTTTGTAGAACTCTGCATCAGTCATGTGGTCTTTATAATTATTCCAGAAGGTCACGATACTAATATCCACACGATGCCTCCCTAGCCCGAGATACCGGCCCATGCCGATATCTCGGCGTGAAATGCCCTCATACTGCGGGATATGTCGAGCCGCGTCAACAATGAATGAGCGTCAAGGGTTACGGTTACGTGACTAGAGGCCTGAGAGTCGTTGAAACACGACAAAGCACGTATTAGTGATTCGCTCTAGATCGACAACGATGCGATTCTCAGACATCTCATGGCCCTCGCTAGTGTGGCCGAACACGGTCGATCACCTGCTGCCGCCCACACAAGACTCTCAGATTGATGGTGAACCACTGGCGGGCGGCGATGCGGTGGCGCGGATGATTAACCTGTCTCTTTGGATATGAGCATATCATTGGTAAAGTTTCTGGAGCTTCCCGTAGAGTTTAACAGCATTAAAGAGCGTGACTGAATCGGTGAACTGACTCACTGAACCAATTTCTGGAACCATTTGTTTAAGTGCAGTACACCGGATCGCTTTTCTGAGTGCTGCTGCAAACCGATGGGCGCCCAACACTTGGAAAGGTCTCCCAAAGTAAGCGTTCATTTCCGTATTTAGTTCCTCAGTCAGGCCCAGCGCGTTATGTTTTTCCGCTACGATTTGGTACGCCCGCCCTAAATAATGCTCTCGCTCTTGCCAAAAAGACGCCGCAAGCACTTGCTCCAAGATTGGTAGAAGTACCGGTGCAATAGCCAAAGTCTTGAACGCAGCCCCCAACCATTTGCTGTAAGGAGCGTAGCGTTTTTCCAGCAGAAACCCCAGTCGCATCAGTCGCTGTACTTGCCGAGTAGCTATGACTCGTGACCCCATGTCATCCCCGACATATCCGCACCGGCCAACGAACGCCTCCTCCTCGGCAATCATAGTCCACTGAGCCGCCATCATCCACAGCCAGATCTCCCGTGGAAAGTACGCCAGCTTTTTTCTCACCTCAAGAATGCCGAGATCATTATGAAACACTTTGCTCGAAGTCACCCCCAGTAATCGATGTTCGGTGAAAGTGAGCCACTGCGCCACGGAAATGTCTTTGCCTGGCGTATGGCCAAGGTAATCTTCAAAGTAGGAGCGCACGGTGTGGTATTCAATCAGCGGATCCACTCTTCCGTGGGAAATAAACTCCTGCCGCCTCACCCCCTTCTCATGCCATTCCGGTGCGCTGAAGTGTACGGAACATCCTTTATATTCGTAGGGAAAACCTACGGCAAACGCTGCCATAATATGGGTTTCCCATTCTTCAAAGCTTTCTTCCGGGAGAAAGAGCGTGAAGCGTGGCCCCCAGTTATGGCCAGCGGATACGAGCACATCGGAGCCATAGCCGCAAAGTCCGGCAGCATAGCGCAACGAGGGGAAGCTTGTGACAAGAATCGGCTGCGCGATTTCTTGGAAGAACGCCTCACAGAGGTCAAGCCCTTTCACAACAGTAGCCTCGGCTCCATCTTTTTGCGCAGCTCCCACTATGACAGTTGTTGCTAACTTTGTTGTACGACGTAGAGGACTAACGCTTCCGCCTCAGCCACCGCGGCCCAACCATGTACTTTCGTATTCGTTCAGAGCCGCTCGCGGGCTGCAGTCAGGCTGGAGGCGGTTAGTTAGGTGGCCCCTCATGGCACTTGGGGATTTCCTTCAAACTCAAACTTGGAACGGAAAAAGCACACATCAAATTCCATGAAGAAGTTCATCTGCCCCAAGATGAGAGACACCTTCTCTGCCTCCTTTACTCCCCGTCTAGAGAATATAAGGCAAAAATTGAACAAAGGTAAGCCTTTCGTGAACTCGGATTTGCCGTCTTCGTTCAAGCACGATAGAAGAAGGGAAGAATTTGCTCTTAGGGAGATTCTTATGTTGGATGAATATCCAAAACAAATTGTACTGAAAGACGGAGCGTCAGTGACTTTGCGTCCACTAGAAGCGGCGGATGCGGATCAACTCGTCGCCTTCTTCCAACGCATTCCCGAGAATGAGCGCTGGTACCTCCGCCATGACGTCACTGTTGCGGAAACGGTGCGTAGATGGACGTCGACAGTCAATTACGACCGCGTGATTTCTATCGTTGCGGTCCAAAACGAACAGATCATTGGCGACGCCACGTTGCACCGCCGGCAGTACGGCAGCAGACGGCACATAGGGGAAGTGCGAGTGGTCATCGATCCGGCGGCGCGGGGGCAACGGCTCGGCACCTGGATGGTGCTCGACCTGATCCAACTTGCCACTGGGTTAGGCGTCGAAAAACTGGTGGCGGAGATCGCCAGCAGTGAGACGGCGGCGCTCCGAGCTTTTCGTCACCTCGATTTTGTCCGTGAAGCGGTCATTCCGGAATTACATAAGGATCATATGGGCAATCTTTGTGATCTCGTTATCATGGTCAAAAATTTAGCGCGGACGTGGACGGACTTTTAGAGTGAAGAGTAACAAGAGTGACGAATCCTAAGTGCTGAACGATGAATGATGACCGAGTAAGTTGTCTAAGATCGCATCCCTATCCCCAAACACATACCGTCATTTCTCCGCGCGGCTCGATCCAGATTCTCAGCGCCTGCACCCCGTCGGTTCTCCATCCTTTGCAATTAGAAGAGGGAATCGGACGTTTTGCTCGGTATCGCTCCATCATCTCCGGCGTCGAAACGCTGGAAACGGTGGCGGCTCTCCCAGATGCGAATGTCACTATCGCGCTGTCTCCGCACAGACAAATCATTGGATATGTAGAATGCAGCTATCCAGACGCGATCGAGGGTTGGCGCGACAATGAGGATGGGCTCTGTTACGAATTGGGAGCGGTCGAGGTCAGTCGCAACTGGCGCCATCTGGGAATCGCGAAGGCGATGACTGCGCGCATCGTAGCCGATCCCTTTGTGGAAACGAAGATTTTCTTTCTTACCGGCTATTCCTGGCATTGGGATCTCGACCTGACGGCGTTATCCGCCTATGCCTATCGTAATATGTTGGTGCGCTTGTTCCGGCCATTTGGTTTTCGTGTGTATTTGACGACGAACCCGGAGATCACCATGTCGTCGGCGAACATCTTGATGGCGCGTATCGGCGCTCGGGTCGCCACCCACCAGATCGAACGGTTTCAAAAGATGCTTTTCTCCTTTGAGCTGTAATACGGAGGTTCTCTTGTTGCTTTGTCATTGTATGTTCCGCCGTACTTCACGTTTCTTCGCCCCTGGCAGGCTTCAATTCATGGCGCTCTCCCTTATCGCCCTTTTGACCGCGTGCGTGCAAAAACCTTCGCTGGCGACTCAGGCTTTTTCGCCGACTCCTGCAGCACAACCACAAATACTGCCAATTCAGTCTTCTCCAGCCGTAGAAGTCCAAGCTGAAATCAAGACGCCGACTGAGCCGACACTCACGGGAACGACACTGACGGAGCAGCGAGAAATTTTTCTCCAGGGATACCGTTTCTTCCAAGAAAAGAACTGGCAAAAGGCGCGGACCTTTTTGACCCGCGCGCTAGAGGTCTACCCCCTGCTCGCGGATTATAGCCTCTACTATCTTGGCGCGCTTAGTCGCGAAGTCGGACAGATAGATGAAGCACGTTTGTTCTTGCAACGAGTGGTCACTGAATATCCGGACAGTATCTGGAACGACCGCGCTTTGCTGGAACTCGCGAAATTAGCGCTCGCGGACAGCAACTGGAGCGATGCCGCGCGCTATGCTGAACAAGCTCGTCAGGCAAAATCTTCCTCAGCTTTCGTGCGGCACGACGCAATGCTCGTCTTGGCGCAGGCCAAAGAAGGACAGGAAGACTTCGCGGACGCCTATAACCTGTACCAGGAATTACGATATCTCACTCCGTACTCTTCCGTCGGCAAGACCGCGAAAACACGCGTCGATCACTTGCGCACAACGTTCCCCAGCCGCTTCGGACTCGTTGAGGATCGAGATTATCTCGAAGAAATTCGACTCTTGCAAAAAGAAGGGAGAGACGCCAACGAAGATGAGCTCGTGCGTCAATTCAACGCTCGGTTCTCCACCAGCTCGCTACGTTCGGAAGTCATGATGTTGATCGCCAGTCTGTACAAAAAACAGGGGCGCGTGAATGATGCCGTCGCCACCTGGAAAGCGGTCGTGGAGCAGTACGCAAACAGCGCTCTAGCTCCTGCCGCCATGTTCAACTGGGCAAGCTTACTCTGGAATAAAGACCGCGATGAGGAAGCCCGCGGGGTATTTGAACAGCTCACGCAACAATATCCGCGCCATGAAAAATCCGCTCACTCCTGGTACGCCATTGGTCGTATCTGGCAAGAGCGCAAAGATGATGCCCGCGCAAGCGCCGCTTACGATCGTCTGGCAACGCTTTTTTCCGACTCTCAGCTCGCGCGCGAAGGCCGTTGGCGTCAGGGATGGATGGCCTATCGTCGCGGCGACTTTCAACAAGCTGCACAACTTTTTTCGGCTCTTGCCAAGTCCGCCGGCGCCAGCGCTGAGGGCGAAAGTGCGCTGTACTGGCAGGCTCGCGCACAAGATCGCGGGGGCGAGACGGAACAAGCGTCTCAACGATATCAAGAATTGCTTCGCCGCTATCCCGATGGATACTATGCTGTGCTCGTGGAAAAGCGGTTGAATATTACGCCTTCTCCTCTTCACCCTGGAGAAGAACGCACCGGCGCCCCTCCGACTCTCTCACCGCGGCTCGATGGTCACTATCGTCGCAGTCAGGAGTTGGTTGCGCTTGGCCTGCCTGCGCTCGCCCGGCGAGAACTGGAGGTCGTCAAGGAAGGTGTTCCACGCAACACTGAAGGTTCTCTTTTTCTTCTGGCTGAATACAATCGCATGGACGGTTACGCCGCCGCGCTTCGCCTTGCGCTCGCGCTTTCGCGCAAGGAAAGCGGCAGTTGGTTGCGCTATCTGTATCCGCAAGCCTATTGGCCACTAATCAACACCCACGCCCGACAAAAAGGGCTTGATCCTTATCTTGTTCTAGCGTTAATCCGCCAAGAGAGCTTGTTTGATCCTGAAGCCGTGTCACCAGCGCAAGCCTATGGCCTCATGCAACTCCTACCGAAAACCGCTGCACGAGTCACACAAACCGCATCAGTCTCGCTCCAAGCACTTACAACCCCGGAATTCAACATCAGGACAGGCGCTTCGTATCTACGGCAACTGTTCAAGCAATTCGACGGCAATGCGGCCATGGCAGTCGCCGCTTATAACGCGGGAGAAAACGCTGTCGAAAAGTGGCGTGCGCGTTACCCGGGACTCGAACTCGATGAGTTTGTAGAGAGCATTAGTTACCGCGAGACACGGAATTATGTGAAGCTGGTGCTGCGGAATTACCGCATGTATCAGCGCTTATACAATCCAAACCCGGGACAGCAGTCTTCATGATTATTCATGATGAACAGGTAAAAAAGTAACGGATCAAGGTGAGAGAGCGGTCAGGAGCTTGCGCGGCAGTCCTCCAAAAGCGCCATTGGACATAATAAGAACAACGTCGCCAGTGTGAAGATTGTTTTGCAGAAATTTACAGATTTCATCTATTCCCTGTCCAGCATGCGCCTCAGTACCGGCTCGGTGTAGATCTTCCGTCAGTTCAGCAGGAGAAAAGAGGTCTTCGGCCGCAATAGGGTCCTGCGGTTTGGTGAAGACCGGACCAATAACGACTCGATCGGCAAGCGTCAGCGCCTGTGTGAGCGGCTCCTGAAAGATACGCCGACGACACGTGTTCGAGCGCGGCTCGAACACCGCCCATAAACGCCGCCCTGGATATCGGAGACGCGCGGCTTCGATCGTTACGGTCACAGCGGTCGGGTGGTGCGCAAAGTCGTCAATAATAGTCACGCCGTGCGCCTCTCCCACTACTTCTTGACGACGTTCAACACCGAGAAACGACGCCAGGCCTGGGGCGATTTCCGCCGCGGTAAGGCCAAGCTCTGCGCAAAGAGCAGCGACGCCTAACGCATTTCGCAGGTTCATCCGTCCCATGAGCGGCGTTGAGAAGCGAGCAAATTCCCGATGTTCCTGGTCGATCGTAAAAGAGAAAGAGTTTCCGTCATCGACAGCGTCGCGTATCCGCCAATCGGCGGTTGGCGCAAAGCCAAACGTGCGGAACGATTTTCCGTCCGCTCGCGCAACTTCTACAGCCGCGGGGAAATCACTACACACAAGTATTGGAGCGTTGGCTGGAACAATCGCAAGTAAGCGGCCGAACGCGCTCTTAACGTGCTCTAAATCGTGATAGATATCCGCGTGGTCAAACTCGATTGCGTTAAGCAGCACAGCTTGTGGGCGATAATGAAGAAATTTTGGACCTTTATCAAAGAAAGCCGTGTCGTATTCGTCGCCTTCGATCGCAAAGAACTCTCCGGCGCCGAGTTGATACCCGCGTCTAAAATTCTTACTCAGGCCGCCGACAAAGAGACCGGGTTGCCTTCCCGCCTGTTCCAGCACCCAAGCAAGCATGGCGGTTGAGGTTGTTTTGCCATGCGTTCCCGCTACGACCAGGGAGCGTTTCCCTGCGAGAAAGAATTGCCCGAGCGCTTGCGGGAACGATAAGTAGGGAATGGTTGTCTCCAGTAACGCCGCGGCTTCCGGATTGGTGCGCGAAACCGCGTTGCCAACGATCACCAAATCTGGCGCGGGTGACAGGTTCTCCGCTCGGTAGCCTTGCCTTATCTCAATTCCCGCTTGCACAAGGAAATCACTCATGGGCGGATAGACGCTTTGATCTGAACCGGTCACTCGGTAGCCGCGTTCCTTTAACATCGCTGCAAGCGCAGCCATGCCGACGCCAGCAACGGCAATGAGATGAATATGGGTGTGGGGGGTCGGGGATTGGGGGTTAGGTGTTGAGTGTTGTTCAGTGTTCATCTGCTACTCATTACTCGAACCTCGGGGCTTTTGGTTTTTCTCTTGCCACTGTCTGCCTCCTAGTGGCTACTGAACGCTGACTATTTTCCCAGAACCGCCCGCATCACCGCATCATGCAGCGCGGGCCGGAACGTTTTGATCTGCTCATTGTCACGCCGAGGGTGGACACGATTACTCAGCACAACGACATGCACCTGGTTTTGTAGATCGATCCAGACTGAACTCCCGGTAAACCCAAGATGACCAACTGAATGAGAAGAAAAGAAACTGCCCGCACTCGAGTTTTGTGGTGAAGGAGTATCCCAACCCAACGCCCAGGTCGAATCAATCACCGTACTATCGCGCGTCCAGAATTGTTGGACAAGCGCGGATGGTAAAAAAGACTGCTCCCCCCGATAACAGGCAATCAAACAACTCACGAGGCGATGTACATCATTTACAGTCGAAAACATTCCCGCGTGACCGGCAATGCCGCCCATGGCGTAGGCATTGTCATCATGCACTTCGGCGCAGAGAATGCGCTTGCGCCAGGAACACCGTTCAGTGGGAGCAAATCGCTCCTCTCGCGGCCTCGCTCCGAGCCGTCGTTTCTTCTCCAGGTTTATGAAGGATGTATCGGGGAGATCAAGGGGATGAAAGATTTTTTCTCGACAATATTGGTCAAACTCAAGACCGCTGATTTCCTCCACGACCGCGCCAAGGAGCATGAATCCGAGGTCACTATAGGCCGTCTTTTGTCCCGGAGGCGAGTCTAGCTGTTCGCGGAGTAGTTGAGTGTAGACATGCTCACGCGCGCTTCGTGTGCCGAGAAAGCTGACCCGACCCTCTTTTGCCTCGCGTTGCCCAATGTCCTTGTAATAAGGCCGCCACGCCGCGAATCCAGAAGAGTGCGACAACACGTGGCGAAACGTCATCGTTTGCTTGCCGTATGCGCCGAAATTGGGAAAGAAACGGCTTACGCGATCGTCAAGCCGTAACTTCTTTTCCTTCACTAGCAGTATCAGCGCTACGGTCGTCGCGAGCGGTTTGGTGAGCGAGGCAATGTCATAAATCATGTCCTCATTCGTCGGAGTGCGCGTTGGTTCGAGACTGCGCCAACCAGCCGCCCGTTGATAGAGTACCGAACTCCCCTGCCCGACCAGCACGACCACACCAGGGAACACGCCCTTTTCAACTCCGTCAGTTATGAGCTTATCGACTGCGGTAAAGTCCATTCCAACAAGTTACTCCACGGCTGATTCAAGAAAGGTCAGCGTTTGCCTCGCTGTATCAAGCTGTACCCGAATACCCAAAGGCAAGGTAAAATTCTCCCCGCCATGTCCGGCGGGAAGACCAAATCCGACGGGATAGGCGTAATCAGAAAAAATATCTTCTATTACCGATACCAAGAGGCTCGGGTCGTCCGAGTCGCCGAAACATCCTCCCATCTCTCCAAAGATGACACCGGCTAGATGGTCCAGTTTTCCGGCGTGTTTGAGATGCGTCAACATGCGATCGATACGATACGGCTTTTCGCTCACGTCCTCAATAAATAAGACGGCGTCAGCGGTGTCCACACTATAAGGTGTTCCTAATGTCGCCACAAGGAGAGACAAACACCCACCGATCAAGCGCCCAGTGCCTTTTCCTTCTCGCAGGGTGCAAGGAAAAGAGAGAGAAGTTTCACCCATTCCAGTTGTGAGCAGTCCAAGGAGATGGGCAAGCGAGCGGGGAGGAAAGACGCCGGCAAATTCTCCCGTCACCACCGGACCATGAAAACACACCATACCGGCCTGTTGCACGAATGCGTTCAGCAAAAAGGTCACGTCACTAAACCCTAAGAACACTTTCGGAGTATCCACCAACGCGTGCAGATTAAGAAGCGGTAATAACCGACCTGAACCATATCCAGCCCGTGAACAGAAAATTGCACGGACGCCGGAATCTTGGAACATGGCGGTGAGTTCCGCGGCTCGGTCAGCATCAGTGCCCGCCAGAAACCTGTGACGATCAAGCGCATGCTCACCAACGCGGACGGTAAAGCCTAATTGCGCAAGCGTTTCACTCCCACGCTGCAACGTTTCCGCCTGCACAGCAGCAGCCGGAGAAACAACAGCGACCAAGTCACCGCGGTGGAGGCGCGGGGGTTTGCGAAGAACCATTATTCGTTCTTTAGCATATCGGAGGGAATTTTTATTACCGGCCCTCACCCTACCCCTCTCCCGCTTGCGGGAGAGGGAAAGTAAGGGAGGTCAGGCTTTTTCACCCTGCGCCAAAGAGCCGCTTCTTGTCAGCCACGACTCGCGTTTCGTACTCTCGCTCCCATATCGCCGTTGGCGTGTAGAGCGGCTCGATACGTCGCCGCAACTCCCAGACTTGCTCACAGGCGGTCACGAGTCGGGCGAATTGTTCGGGGAAGAGCCCCTGAAAGCCATCGGATTTTGCAATGAGCGGGTTCGGATGCGTTTCTACCAGAACAACCGAGGCGCCAGCCATAATCCCCGCCAATGTCATGGGATGGACGAGATCGCGTAATCCAGTGCCGTGCGAGGCGTCGACTGCCACGGGAAGGCAAGAGAGCTGATAATAAAAAGCTGCGATCCCACCGAGATCAAGCGTATTCCGCGTATATTTGTTTGCGCTGACAACGCCACGTTCACAAAGAATAACGTTTTCCTTACCACTCGTCATCACCCGCTCGACCCATAACAAGTAGGCTTCAATATCGAGTGAATTCCCACGTTTGTGAATGACGGGCAGGGGCGTTTCGCGCAATCGATTGAGAAGCGCTTGGTTCTTGGAGTTCGGTTCGCCGACCTGAAGACAATCGACCCCCATATCCTCATAGAGCGATACGTCATTCTGGTCGAGCACTTCGACAACGGTGGGAAGATCAAACTCTTTTCCGGCTTTCACGATCAGTTTAAGCCCATTCCGCAAAGCCTCCGCAGAACTCGAACCGATACCTTCCCAGCCGCTGTATGGGCTGGAGCGATATTTCACCACGCCGCCGCGGAGCGCCTTCGCTCCGGCTTCTTTAACGAAGCGAGCGGCTTCCATGATTTGCGCTTCGCTTTCCACCGAACAGGGGCCGGCAATGATGGCCAATTCACCACCACCGACTTTAATGTCGCCGATGCGCACAGTTTGGTGAATGAGATTTCCGAGGGAACCCTTTTGGGCCACGCGTTTATACGCTTTTGAGATGGGAATAAGGCTGTCGACGCCAGCCATTTCCTGGACTTCTCCGGTTGGCAGTCGAGTAATATCACCGTAGACGCCGATCAGGGTGATTTCCTCACCTACCATTTTTCCGGTTTTATAGCCCCACCCATGCAACTTTTCTTCGACAGCGGCGACCTCTTCACGGGTCGCTCGCTGAGACATTTTGACAATCATGACGCAAACCTCCGCAATTTCGAAGAGAACCGAAAGGGATAGAAAGACAAAAGTATGGGAAAGACGTTATGCCCCCTGGGGGGCAAAATAGCAAGCAAGAGGTGGGAAATAAAAAAAGTATCGCGACGAGGTCGCCATGTCTGTATGTGTAACCTGTGTTTCCGCGGGTTGTCAACTCACCCAGCAGCCGTAATCATGTTCTTTGCCAGAAAGGACCAAGGCAAGAGAAAATGCGCAATCCATGGAAGCACGCGCACATCCCAACTTCTGCGGCATGGGATGGGGGCGAGGAAAGCCAAGAAGGGATAGTAGAGCACTCTCCAGGCGGTCATTTCCGCCGGCGAGAGCGCTCCGCCGAGAATCCAGCCGTAGTAAGTGCTGTGGAATTGCGAAAACATAGAGGTTTCGTAGAGGCGGTTTGCGAACCGTCTCTACGTTTTCATTAGCAACAACTTCTCTTTACTACGTCCGGCTCAGCTTGCGAATTTGTCTGTACACGAATCATGGGCGCACAGCACCCGGCGGGATCAATTTCAGCTCCTTTTCCTTGTTCCAGAAACTCCCGTAATCTCGGATCAGCCGCCGTCTCGGCCTCAACATCCTCCAAGAGTGTATAGAATTCCCACGACATTCCTTCGGTATCACGCACCCAGAATTTGTCAGCCTTGGCGTAGCAACAGGTCGCCTCTTGCTGCTCCAGCATGGGAATGTTTTGATTTTTCACCCGCACTTTTTCAGTCGCCACCTCACCTGTTCCTGGGTAGCGGATACCGAGGTGACTCACTTTGCCAGGCTCACCGCCAAGGGTAAGAGAGAAAATGACAGGAGGATTAGCGATCTCGAACTTCGCGTAGTCCGCTTTGACCTTGGCCGGTTCGAGGCCAAAGATTTTCTTGTAATGTTCCACGGCTGTGGGGATGTCTTTAACATACATGGAAATGTGAAAGGTGTTCTGTGACATGATAAAGCTCCTCTCTATTTCTTCTAGGTAGAGTAACAAATCAAAAAATCTTGATGAATAAGGGTAAAAAAAAGAACTATTTACAACATGATGGCGCCTCCTTCCCGAGTTTCTGGCAGCACGCTGTCAGCGAGCAAAGAAATTGTTCTAGGTCCTCCACCACTTCAGGGTTGAGGGAATAATACACCCACCGCCCTTCGCGGCGGTCCTTCAAGATGCCGGCATCTTTCAATGTTTTGAGGTGAAACGACAGACGCGACTGCGCAGTGTCGAGCAGGTCGGTCAGATCGCACACGCACTTTTCCCCGTCGCTTAGGCGGTCAACGATGCGCAGCCGTGTTTCATCAGACAGCGCATGGAACCAGCGCGCCACACGCGGGACCAGATCTTCACGAAGGGGGAACTGCGCTTTTACTGCGGGTGATGTCATGTCGAGGAATATATCAATTTTTTTTGATATGTCAACTATTATCCTTTTCCTCTATTTTTCTTCGTGGTCTTGCCGTCTCACCTGGATCATACAGTTTGCAATAGTTCTCCTTTTTTCGCTGGAAACTTGCTAGGATAAACGTTCATGAGTTTCCGTATCGGTCAAGGCGTTGATGTTCACCGGCTCGTCGCGGGACGCAAGCTGATTCTCGGCGGCGTGGAGATTCCCTGGGAGAAAGGTTTACTTGGACACTCTGATGCAGATGTGGTGTGTCACGCGCTCAGCAACGCGATGCTCGGCGCGATTGGCGAAGGCGACATCGGTCGCCATTTTCCTGATTCTGACCAACGTTATAAGGGCGCATCGAGTATCGAGCTGTTGCGTGTCGTAATGAGTTTGGTGAAAGAGCGCGGCTACCGTGTCGGCAACACAGATCTCACGATTCTCGCCGAGCGGCCGAAACTCGGCCCCTATCGCGAAGAGATGCGCAACAATCTCGCTACGATCTTGGAAGTCAACCCAGCCGATGTCAACATTAAGGCCACGACTGGAGAAAAGATAGGATTTGTAGGGCGCGAGGAAGGCATGATGGCGGAGGCGGTAGTGCTGTTGGAGTCGTTGAAAACCTCGTAGAAATGAGAAAGCGCTGCTCAGGTTTCGTATTCACGCAATACGTGCGGCGTATTGGGTGTCGCGTTTCTCGTCTTTAATCAAGGTCGTCGCTTCCTCCACCGAAATCATCGCCGCCCATGCCGCCACCGTCATCATCCGGCATATTGCCAGCTTCCATCTCATCGACCATCTGGTCAAACTCATCCCCTGAGAATTCTTCTCCCATTTCTTTGCCCATTTTACGCATCCAACGCGCCATGCTCTTCGGGTCGTTTTCGTCGAGACCGGACAAATTACTAGGGTCAGCCATGGCGTCAAGCCGCGCTTCCTCCGACTTTACTGTGGCGAAGCGCGACATCAAGCGAGAGAGATCGGCGCTCCCGCAACGGTCGCATTCCGCATTCACCGCCTCGCTGATGCGCAGTGTCAGAACGGATACCTTCTTCTTACATTTGTTACAGCGATATTCGTAGATTGGCATACCATCCTCCAACAGATCGCGACAAATTATAGCGACTCTTCGTTATAGGGAAAGAGCGTTAGAAAGTCTCGCTCGTGTCGAAACTGACGTTGTTCCTCCGTTAGTCCGGTTTCGTCATTCGGCCCAAGATCTCCGATCATACACTTCACCGCTCCTCCGCCTTTCCGAAGAAATTCAGACACCTCAATCACTACCGGCTCAACGCCTCGCTCACGGACATGCGCCAACAGATAGTCACTCACCCCGGCAGGCATAAAGAGATAATGAGAGCCATCTTTTTCCAGAGCAAAGGAATTCGCCGCATAGAGAGCTGCGTCCACCGCGCTGAGGGAAATCAGCTCCTCCTTTAATAATGCTTGAAGACGAGCACGAGCCTTCGGCATGAGTGCGTCAAGATAGGCAAGCACGAACCGCCGCCTTGGGCCAAAAGCGCAGAGCGCAGTATCGCCGTGATAATACGCCTCATCACAGAGCTCCAAGGAAACGACCTCGATGCCAGCTACCGCCTGCTGCAGCTCAGTGAAGGCATCGATTTCTGAGCGAAAACCATAAATACGTTCGTACGGTGGAAAACCTAAGCGGAAACGAAACCGCTGAGCTTCTACACGACCATAAGTAAAGAAATAACGATCGCCGACAGGAAAAAAGTCGGCTTCTCCTTCAAAGCGCGCTTGTAGGTGCGCCGTGCGGAAACCACCACGTTGGAGGAATTGGTCATAAATCGGCGGCTCTCCACCACGAGACGGAAGCAGATTCGCAAGATAAAAGGTTTTTGTTTGTACAAGCGTAGAAGCATCGAGAGGGAAAAGAAAACCTGCATTCGCTGGATAGACAAGGC
>JBFWZL010000101.1:0-14812 GCA_050185455.1 Binatia bacterium
CAGACCGTGCATAACGTTGATCCGAGCCGCAACCATAAAGGAGCGGTAGGGAACCGTAGGCAGTAAGCAGTGGGCAAGGGAAAGAACAATGCCGCTTGCTGACGCGCGGCTCAGTTCCGAAGAGAAGTTTATAGAAGCGAAATTTGCTTGCTGCAATTGCCGAGACGCAGTGCGCTTGCTTAGCGTATGAGCCTGACGAAAACGCGACGTAGGGTGGCAGGCATGAATATTCAAAAATTTGTTCAACACAGGAGCAGGATTTTCAGACGCCTCACTCCTCCACTACAGCCAGAGAGTAACGTCAAGGTAAAAAAAAGGGAAGAGAGACGGGGAGGACCGATTGCAGAAAAGAGCGACTCGTAGCCCGTCGCACTACGTTGTGAAGGAGGTAGCGTTTGCCTACGACCTCTTCTCCCTGGCCTTCTCCCACAAAAGGGAGAGGGGAAAAGTAGTGTGACCTTCTTCAGTCTTCTCTTCCCTGGCGGGAGAAAGCTGGCGAACGATCGCAGCTCGAAGAGGAAGGCTACCATACCTCGCGCACGGCGAGCACGAAGCCGGGCAGGACAGGGTCGCCACGAAGCTCAGCAGGGTCGTCCAATATCTCAATTGGAAGATTTGGTCGGTAAATATAAACTCGCCTCTCTTGCGGGTCAAGAAGCCAGCCAAGAAGCGCTCCATTATCGATATATTCTTGCATTTTAGCCTGAAGCTCGGACAATCGGTCAGAGGGAGAACGGAGTTCGATGACAAAATCCGGACAGAGTGGAGCAAATTCTTCTTGTTGCTCCGCGCTGAGCGTTTCCCACTTTTCCTTTTTTATCCAGGAGGCGTCAGGCGAACGTATGGCGCCATTTGGCAGAGTGAATCCTGTGGAAGAATCGAAGGTGACTCCCGTGCCATCGGCCTCGGCCCAAGTTCCTACACGAACAATGAGCTTGCTGTTGCGGCGCCCTGTTTCTGATCCTGCTGGAGGCATAATCACTAACTCCTGTTGCGCAGTCAGTTCAAACCGGAAATCACGATTTTCCTGACAGAGCCGGACAAACTGCTCTGTGGTCAGCTTTGCTTCCCTGACGCTGATCTTCATGGGCGCGTGGGGTTCAAGTCCTCCAGTTAACTGCGTCATATGCGCTCCTGGTTCATCCTGAGACTTCTTTAGACAGCCTACTCTAGCACGGTCACACCTGCGATTCCTCTCCTTGCGGCATTGAACATGTTCCGTCAAAGTGTGGAGCATCGGCATCGTGTGAGGAGGCATCATGGCAGAGACACAAACAACAGCTCGGTGGCGTAACCTTATTATCAGCCTGATCGTCAGTGGCGGATTCCTCTATCTCGCTTTTCGCAATGTGAAGCTTGACGATTTAGGAGCCGCGCTGGGTCGCGTAAACGGCAGCTGGCTCTTTGTCGCCATTGGAGTCAGTCTCCTTATCATGGTGTTCCGCGCTTGGCGGTGGCAACTTGAGTTGCTGCCACTCGAATACGTGCCGCTTGGACGCCTCTGGGTCATCACTGCCGTAGCATACATGGCGATTAATGTCCTGCCTGTCCGGCTAGGGGAAGTCGTGCGTCCCTGGCTCTTGTCCCGCCGTTCAAACGTTTCCTTTGCCAATGTCGTCGGCAATATCGTTCTGGAAAAGACGATGGATTCGGTCCTGATTCTTTTCTACATTCTTGTTGGTTTGCTCACGATCGAGAATTTGCCGGTCTGGGTTCGTCGTGGAGCGATTTTCCCTGCGGTGGGAGCAGGAATTCTCGTCTCCTTAGTACTACTCTTCTGGTGGCGGGGCGAGGCGTTTGTCGATCACTGGGTGTTGCATCTGCTACCTGAGCGTTTTCGCGGCGGCCTCAAGAAAGTCCTCGCCTCAATGGCGGACGGCATGCGCGTGATTCCTAACCCTGGGTTGCTGCTGGCGGTATTTTTAGTCTCTATGGTGTTGTGGTTTCTGCCTATCCTATCCAGTTACATCATGATCCTTGCCTTCGATTTTCCCGTACCTTTCAGCGCGGCGTTAGTCGTTTTCATCTTTGTAGGTTTTGGTACGGCGCTTCCTAACCTGCCTGGCATGATCGGCCCTTACCAATACGCCTGTCAGCTTGCCCTTGGCCTTTTTGGTGTAAGTGATGTGGATGGTCTCGCCTACGGTTTAGTACTGAACGCCGTACAATTTCTCACCCTCATAGCGCAAGGGTTGGTCGCTTTTCCCATCGCTGGCGTAAGCTTTAACGAGATCCGTCACGCTCGTGAACAGGCGCTGCCGCAAGGTTCCGCAGCTGATTAATCTGAAGAGTCAAGCGAAGAGATGCGCCGCACGGCTAAGAAAAAACGCAGACGCATACTCATGGCAAGCAGCAGGTACATCAGCCAAAAAGCCAGCATGCTGTTATAGAGCAGCGCAGGGAGAAACTGCTGCTGAAGAGCGGTGTACAGTCCACAGGCCCCAGTGAAAATGTAATTGAGAATTCCAGCCCAATGACCGATGGGATTCGATACTAAGGTCACGGCGGCTCCTTTCTCCGACAACAACCAGGAATCCACCGTATATTGTCCAAAAGCGAGCGCGATAGCCGTGGGAATCCACCACGGCACGGTCCCGCAATGGACCAAATAGGACAGTGACACAAGCAGAAAAGTGATATCGGCAAGATTATCAAACACCTTACCTACATCTGAACTCACTCCCAGCGCGCGCGCGACCGGTCCATCGTAGTAATCACTCGCGCAAATCATGAGAAAGAGGCCGATAACCCACCCGATACCCCGAACGTCGGGTTGCCGTGCGCTTGCCTCGATTGCGCTCAGAAAGAGGGGAGTCAATACGAGCCGTACGCTCGTTAGAACATGGGCAAGATTTAACGGCTTTCTGACCTCGATAGATAACGCCACCAGTGCGACCCTTTCTCTGAGTACATGTTCATATATCATGAAAAGGTACGAATAAGGAGTAAAGTTATGAAAACCCTCTCTTTTGTGGGGATATTCGTTATTGGAGCGGTTCTTTTCCTTGCTGGTTGTGGTCCCGGTGTCGGCAGAGGAGGCCACTATGGCAGTTCTTACGACCCTTATTATGGCGGCGGCTACTCGAGTGGCGGATCATACGATCCGTATTCTGGATCATATGATCCGTATTACCGCGGAAGCTCTTATGATGGTCGCTCACGCCGCGAACTCCACGATAACTTCGAAAAGAATCATGAAAGAAAACATGAAAAACTAGAGCAGAAATACGATAAAGCGATGCGGCGCCTCGATCGACAGGAACGCGAGGCGGAAGAAAAAGCCTACAGGAAATATGATGGCAACGTGCAAGATCCTCGTTATCGAGAAGCTCAGCGTAAGATCGACCAGAAATACGACCACAAGCGAGAAAAGGTCGAGCGTAATGTAGGAAAGGATCATCGAAAATATCACGACAAGCGCGAAGACGCGCATGATCGCTATCCTAACTGGTAAGAGAGAGAGCAGGGAATGAGCAAAAGGGGCAGTCCACAAACCACCCCTTTTGTTTTCGCAAGACGCAAGAGAGGAGAAAAAAGAACTACTTCGCTGGCTTTGCGGCAGGGGCGGCAGATGCTGCGGGAGCCTCCGACATTCCTTCTAGTTTTTCCGGCGCGTCTTCAACTTTCAGCACCTTTACGTCAAAAAAGAGTTTCTTCCCAGCTAGCGGATGATTCAGGTCGAGAATAACAGTATCTCCTTTGATATCGGTTACTTGAGCAAACACCATACGACCGTCAGGCCCTTGCCCCGTCAGTTTTGCTCCTATCTTGCGCGCGTCTTCAGGAATTTTCATTTTCTCTACTTCTTGTCTGCGTTGCGGATCAACCGGCCCATAGCCTTCTTCAGGCGATACTTCGATCTTTTTACTCTCGCCGACTTTTAGACCGGAGAGTTTCTTCTCCAAGCCGGGAATAATTTCGTGCGCCCCTTGTGTAAAAACTAAGGGATCCTTCCCTACATTGGAATCAATTGTACTCTTGTCTTCTAGTGTCAAGGTGTATTCCAATGACACCTGTTTGCCGTCGACAATTGCGGCAGTGCTTCCTTTTTTATCTTCAGCCCAGCTCGGAACCGCCAAAACCATGGTCAAGCCGACAGCAGTCAGCAGCATGGTGTAACCTTTTCTCAATGCCTTCATGCTCGACTCTCCTTTCATAAAAAAAGAGGGCGTGGGGATGCGAGCAGAGATCCTCATGCCCTCAATAGTTTCTCGGCGGCGCGCCGAACTTTACAACACCATCAAGTCCTCGGGAATAGGTGGCACCATAGCATAAACACTACGAGAGTCGAGCGGTTGCGTACAGTTACAACATACGCGGAGGCATCAAGTGAGAGCCGAGGGTACTGTCAAATACCTTGAAGAGATGGTCGAGGTCCCAAGGTCCCTGACTGTAAATGATCTTCTCGGGCACGATATGGGTATACAGCGCAATACGATAACCGCTGGCGCCAAATACTTGTCCATTAACTTTCTGCGCAGCGTCACTAGCGAGATAAGCGACGATCGGCGCAACGTTAGCGGGATCCATTGGACTAGTCTGCGCTTGTTCACTACTGGTGGAAAGGCCCATCTGCTGGGCGAAATTCGCGGGGATAGTGTCGGTCATACGCGTCGCCGCGCCAGGCATAATGGCATTACACGTAATCCCGTACTTAGCCAAAGCATTCGCACAGCTATACGTCAGGCCAAGAATGCCGGCTTTCGCCGCAGCATAATTCGGTTGGCCTGGGGCTCCAAGCGCCGAGCCGGATGAGAAATTGATGATACGTCCGCCTTTTTGTTGCCTCATTAGGGCGGAGGCTGGACGGATCGTGCAAAAATGACCTTTCAGATGAACAGCGACCACGGCATCCCATTCTTCCTCAGTCATGTTGAAAATCATGCGGTCACGCAAGATCCCCGCACAGTTGACCAGAATGTCAAGTTTGCCGAAGGAATCGGCCGCGCATTGCACCAGGGCCTCACCACCTTTTACGGTGGCGATATTGTCAGCGTTCGCTACGGCTTGACCGCCAGCACTTTTGATCTCATCAACAACCTGTTGCGCTGGAGTTTTATCCACGCCGACTCCGCTCACATCAGCGCCAAGATCGTTGACCACCACCTTGGCTCCTTCTTTCGCCATCAGTAGCGCAATCCCACGTCCAATCCCACGTCCAGATCCCGTAATCGCCGCTACTTTGCCATCGAGTTTGCCCATCGTTTTTCCTCCTTTGCTCACGAAAAGTTTTCTCAGTCTGTCGTTAGCTACAAAGTCTCAACATAAATAATCATGAATTGGAAAATCGGAGACGGGAAGAAGCGGAGAAGAGACACGACTCCTTATTACCCCCGATTCCTCGATTCTTTTCTATCCTTTAGGCAACCCTAACACCCGATCGCCAAGAATACCGCGCTGAATTTCTGACGTACCGCCGCCGATCGTCAATAAGCGGTACCCTAAGACTGACCGAGGCCAGCGACCATTATCAACGGTATAAGGAGATCCTTGCGCGAGTTGAGCGTAGGGTCCGAGGAGTTCGGTAGCAAACACGGCAATCCGCCCATTCAGCTCGGACCCGAACACCTTATTGATCGACCCTTCCGGTCCCGGTGGAGTCCCCTTCAGTCGTTTACTGAAGCTGCGAAACATATTGTGGGTAATCGCCTTACATTCGATGGCGAATTGAGCGAGTTTTTGCCGCACGGCGGGATCTTCACTCGCCGGTTTTCCATCGATCTCGACACTCTTTGTTAAACGGATTAATTCAGCCAAGTGTCGGTGCACAGGGAGTTCAGAGCCAATGCCAGCGCGCTCATGCATCAGCGTCGTGACCAACACTTTCCACCCTTCATGCAAGGGTCCCAACATGTTCGTTCGTGGGACACGGACGTCCTCGAAAAACACTTCGTTAAATTCCGCATCGCCGGTAATTTGCACCAGCGGGCGCACGGTCACGCCGGGCGTTTTCATATCGACAACGAGACAGGTAATGCCACGATGCTTTGGCGCATTCGGGTCTGTGCGAACGAACAATTGAATAAAATTCGCCCGATGCGCATAACTTGTCCATACTTTCTGCCCATTGATAACGAAGTAGTCTCCGTCTTCGACCGCACGCGTCTGCATTGACGCAAGATCCGACCCTGCATTCGGTTCAGATAATCCTTCGCACCAAATCTCTTCTCCAGAGAGAATCTTTGGCAAGTAGCGACGCTTCTGCTCTTCCGTCCCCCAATGAATAATCGTCGGCCCTGACATCATCAAGCCAAGCGTGTTGGCGAAGCGTGGAGCATGCATTCTGTACATCTCTTGGTTATAGATGAACATCTCCATTAAACCGGCGCCGCGACCGCCATACTCTTTGGGCCAGTGGATGCCGACCCAACTCGCCTCGTGGGCTTTTTTCTGCCACGCGCGCTGGAACTCAAAACGAGTATCAGCATCGATCCGGTCGAATTCTTGCGGATCATAACTTTCCGGTAAATTGTCTTGCAGCCAAGAATGCAGTTCCTGACGGAAGGCGTCTTCCTCGGGAGTAAAATTAAAGTCCATAAGTTTGTCCTCCGCGGGGCACCACCTTAGCCGCTTCGTCTGGAAGGGTAAAGAAGGAAGAAACGGAGAAACGGGGACAGAAAGAGTCGGAGAGCAATTATTCCTCTCCGACTCTTCGTTTCTCTAGCTCTCCAATTCTGTTCTTTTAAGCTGAAAACTGATAGCTGGACGTTAGCAAAGGAGGGAAAGATACATGCCTGCCACATCGCCGTACGCCTACATTGCCGCGGGACATCATCAAATCGCTTTCGTCGTGCAAGACTTACCGGCAGCGGAACGCTTCTTCACCGCAAAGATGGGAGTACCGCATTTCTTTCGCTTCAATGATGTCGAAGTTCATGAAGCTTTGTATCGTGATCGCCTAGGCGATTTTCACATGCATATCGCCATTGGTTATGCCGGAGACTCACAGATCGAACTTATTCAACACTTATCCGGTCAGAGCATTTATAAAGAATTCCTCGATAAACGTGGCGAAGGTCTGCATCACCTCGGCTTTATCGTCCCAGATCATGACAAAGTGATCGCTGACTTTACCGCGAACGGATTCTCAGTCATTCAGAGTGGCCGCATAGGCAATAACCCGGGAGTGAAGTTCGCTTACTTCGATACGGAGGCGGCAATCGGAGCGATCATGGAAAGCATCGTGCTCGACGATGAGACACGGAGATTGTTTGAACGGATCAAAGGTGGGTCGATCTAAAAGCTCGTGCACATCAGGGAGGAGCAACGTTGACGATGAGGGTGCACGGTTTTTCATAGCACCCTTTCCTAAAAGCACCGTTAGGCTTCCCATACAGCAGCATTAAGCATCGTTTCTACTTCTACTCTTGCTTTGCGCGGATCTTGCCCGAGACAATCGATCCGATGATCAAGCAATTCATTATACAAAGGAAACGGCACGACGGCGGATCTCCCGCGTCGCACGCCTAAACGATACACATAGACGCAGACACCCAGACCAACAAGAAAACAAACGATCCCAAAGGAAATAAGCGTATACTCTTGCATGCTGTACCTCACTTCTTTCTCTTGGTGTCTCCGTCACAGGTGCTAAAAGAAATTGCGGTGTCACGGAGTCTCTTCTATCTCTTTCTCGCTCATCAAGCCGCTCATTGCCGCCTGTAGCGCTTCTACGTGCTCTTTAAGGCGTGCGGCTTTCGCGCGCTGCTCTGGAGTCAGCACTTGTCGCACGGCAAGGACCGTTCGTAGTCCTTCTTGTAAGAGCTGCTCGCGCAATCGGGTGATCTTTTGCACAGTGGGTTTAAGCGAGTCTTCACTCACGTCCTCAGGTACGAACAACTGATTGGCAAGTTCTTCATTAGCGGTCCGCAGTTGCTTGAATAACGACCGTAGCGTCTTTCGGCGCGTCGCCAGAAGGCTTTTCACTTGCTCGTTTTGCTCATTGGTCAGTCCAACGCCTTTGATCATCAACGGCAACAAACTTCCTGGCCCGTCTCCGCCTGACGAGCCGACCAGTAAGGACTCAAGAGCTTGTATCCCTTGTCCACTCACGGGAATGACGTACAGGCTGACGATAAGCATTCCAGCGAAAATGATACCCACGGTTTTTTGCATACGAATTCTCCTCACCCTCCTTGGTCCTCCGCCGTCAGAAAGAAGGGACGCTGGGCGCATACCGCACCGCGCCGTGCTGGACGACGCTCACATGGCCAACCACCGTCCAGCGCGGCCTGCACATACGCCAAGGTAGATACGCGTGCAGAAATTTCGACAGCAGCAAGATCATCATTCGTAAACAATGCGGAAGACACCTCATCCGCCAAGATCTCAACAATTTCTGCTTGGCGCGTCATCGTTGAAGCAGTAGGCTGCGGCGGACGAACTTTCCACGTTAACCAGCCATTCCACACGAGCGCGAGAGCCGCTGCGCCTACAGCGACAACCGAGGCCCAGCGCCAGAGCAAAACACGAGGAGTATGCGCAGCTGCCGGCGCTGGTGGGGGATCCCGTAAAACCCGAGAGAGGAATTGTACGTCGGTTTTTAACTGTCGCAAACGCGTAGAGCATTTTTCACAATGTTCTACATGCTCGCGATCTACACGGCTTCCGCTTCCCTCAAATACCAACCAGAGCGCTTCCTCGCGCAGACATCGTCTCATTGAGGCCCTCCCAAGGCATGGCGAAGGTGACGCACGGCGCGAAACAGATGGCGTTTCACCGTTCCCTCGGACATCCCGAGCAGATCTGCTACCTCTTCCCCCGACCATTCTCCCACATAGCGCAGGACGAACACTTCCTGCTGACGAGAAGAAAGCGTCCGAAAGAACTTCCAAATACGTTCTCGGTCTTCCCTATTCACCGTTCTTTCCTCCGGGGTGGGTTCCTTCGTCGGGAGCTGTAGATTGTTGATCTCCACTGCTTCTTCCCTCCACCATCGCCACCAGCGCGAGCGGTGTCGGTCACGACAAATGTTCACGGCTACTCGCGTTAACCAGGCTGCCCAGACCATGTTGAGATCTTGAGCTTTCCCAGAGCGCACCAACCGGACAAAGACTTCCTGTGCAGCTTCTTCCGCTTCGTGAGAGTCCTTCAACAACAGACGACAGAGTCGCACGATCCGCTTGTGATGCGCGCGATATAACTCCTCGTAGAAGCTCTGCTCGTCTGACACGCTCACCGACTCTCCCACTCGTTCCTCGTTTGTCTTATACAAACGAGAAGACTCCCAGTTTGGTTGACACTACTTGAAAGCTTAGGACAGGAAAAATCTGAGTAAAGGCGTCAGGAAGAAAGATAAGGAAGAGGCTAAAGGCAGGGAGGCGACGCTACATAAGATGCCATCGCTGCAGGTGCAGCGCGGAGGCGCAGCTACTGTTCCTCCGCGCGCCATTACGACAGCCGTTCAGTTTATGGAGTCGACGGCTCCGCGTGCGGAATAGCGCTTAGATACTCATAGATGGCTCTCAGGTCTTTATCGGTCATATTTCTATAGACTGGCCAAGGCATAACTTGGAGCAGTCTGCCTTCATCTTCATCATAACCCGTGCGCATCAACTTAATGAATTCATCACGAGTCAAACCAGCTGGTTTTCCCTCCGCATCTGGCGTGAGGTTGGCGGAGATAAAAGGACCAAACGGTCTTCCACCTGCTAAATAATTGTCGGTATTAATCTGTTCAGGTTGTCCCTGGAACGGATCGCCCCCCTCTTTGTAGTTCGGCCATGTGTGGCAATCATTGCAGCCGCCAACGGCGTTGACCAAATAGCTGCCCAGTTTGACCAGCCCTTTATCTTTTCTGTGCAAGTCTAACGGCACCGGCGCGATCCGAACTCCTTGCCGCGTCCGGTCCTTTTTTATAAACCCGACATCATCCGCCCTCACATGCGCAGCCCCGAAGCACACAGTAGCGGCTATGATTCCAACGAAGAGATACGTTTGCGTTTTGACTAAATTTTTTCCCACCTGGATTACTCCTTAACTCAAAGATAGACATGGAGCTTCTTTTGCCGCACTCAGTGAGAAGGGAAGCTCGCTCGCTGGCAGCCTCCCCCCTCCGAACACCAGAAAAGAGGATTGTCGTATGACAGCGCAAGGACAGAGCAGTCTTAACAACTCCTCCCCCAAACCCGCCGCTCGCTCGCGCCTGATCATAGGCGATTTCGGTCCCTCAGACTCCGCGCTAGCGGCCTCCAGCGGCTGGCGACTGCGCCGGCCAACCGCCGACCGGCACGCGGCGCGCTGCGCTTCTCGGGACCTGTGCTCGGGCGGCACCCCTCGGCGCTATCCGCCCTCGAAGGAGGCGAGCGCCCTCGTGGTTCTCGCCTCGGCGCCTCAGGCAATAACATAGCCACCGTTCGGACTCATCACCTGACCAACGACGAAGTTGGATTCTTCAGAAGCAAGATAGATAGCCAGATTCGCAATATCCTGCGGAGAGCCAAATCGCCCGGCTGGCGTGGCGAGTTCAATGGTCCGGCGGACGGTGTCGCTGACCGCTTCCGTCATCGGCGTGTCGATGTATCCGGGCGCAATCGCATTCACATACACCCCACGGACAATAACCTCGCGCGCAACTGATCGCGTTAACCCCATGATTCCTGCTTTCGCGGCGCTGTAGTGCGGCGCGCCAACGCACCCGGTCATACCACAGATTGAAGCGATATTGACAATCTTTCCGGAGCCTTGTTTTTCCATCAATTTGAGGGCTTCACGCGTACAATAAAACGTCCCGTTGAGATGGACGCCAAGCATGCGATCCCAATCTTCGTCCGTGAGGTTTTGGGTTGTTTCAAGAGAAGTCTTAATTTTTCCTTCTTTCGTGACTTCCGCTTGCTGTCTTGCCAACACTTTGTTGAAACGCGCCCGGACAACCGGGTTGTCCAGTCCGATTCCGGCATTGTTCACGAGGACGTCCAAACGACCGTATTTTTTTTTAATCCTTTCGAACATGGCGGCGACTTGCCGGCTTTTCGAGACATCGGCCTTCACCGCGAACCCGTGCTTCGACTGACCGCACTCATCCAGCACTTTCTGCGCGGTCTCAACTGCAATATCATTACAAACGATCGTCGCCCCCTCTTTGGCAAAGGTAAGACAGATTGAACGACCAATGCCCGACGCGCCGCCGGTTACTAGGGCAACTTTTCCATCCAACCGACCCATAGAGATATTCCTTTCGAGGAGGCTATCAGCTTTTAGCCAAAACGAACCAAACTTGCCGGATATTTCTTCAAGATGAGCACACAGAAGTGGGAGATTATTACCCCGTCCTTCTTCCACCAACCCTTACCTAACCCCTATTTTTCCCACAACGGTCCAGGATAGAGCGGCTGCGCCTCGGCAACTTCTCGCGGCCACACGATTTCCTTCCGCCCCCGCTGCCATTGCGTTACAAGCATGGGGTGCGCAGTTTGCTGACCAGTTTTAGCGTCGATGGCATATGGCCCATAGAACGTGGTGCAGCGCAAACGACTTGCAGCGTCACGCAACGCCTTTTGCTCAAGAGCGCCAACTTCTTCGATACAACGCTGCACCACGACGCCTGCGGCATAGCCTTGCGCCGCGGGGTAATCAATTGGCACGGTAGCGCTTTTGAGATAGTGCGTTACGAACGCTTCTTCAGACGGGCCACAGTCTACTGAGTAGCGCACCTGCGGCTCCCACTGACTCGGCGCGAAGAAACCATCGGCTTGCTCATGTAACTCGGCCTTGAAACGACTAATGGCGGCGACAACAAGACCAGCGGCCTTTATACGCGGCTTGAGTTCCCGCAGCTGACGCCCGAGCAGAATGTCATCCTCTACTCGCCCAACACTAAGGAAAATATCAGGAGGATTATCTTTGATGCGCCCGAGTAATGGTCGGAAATCCCCGATGCCGGACCGATATGCCTCATGAACGGTCAGCGTGTACCCTTCCCGTTTGATCCAGTTCAGCGCGCCGCTCGCCATGTCCGCCGCAAAACCAGTCTGCGCGCTAAACAGCGCTATTCGTTTTGCTGAGGAGTCGACCGTTTTGAGCATGTCGAGAATTGCGCAGAGGTACAATGACGCAGGCGAGAGAATGCCAACAACGGAAGAAAGGTTGCATTCGAAGATCTCATCCGAGGAGCCGCTGTGATTCCACAGCGTCCATCCTAAACTGTCGGCAACTTCCGCCGCAGCAAGCGTCAATCCGCTACCGTACGGCCCGATAAGTACATCGACGTGATCCTGTTGAACGAGTTTTTCCACAAGCGCGCGGATCTTATTCTCGTCACTTTCATCATCTTCCACGACAAGCGAGACGGGAAGTTTTTTCCCTTCGCTTTTGAGCATGACGCCGCCCGCGGCGTTCACATCGCGCAGGTAGCACTCAAGTCCTTCAAGCACTTGCCGACCGAGCACCGCATAGCGGCCGCTAAGCGAGACAGCGATTCCGAACGAAATGGATTGTTTGGACATAAAATTCTCTAAGAAAAAACTGAAGACTACAGGCTATAGGCTTAAAGATGGACCGTAGCCTTCAGCCTGTAGTCTTGTTTAGTATTTCGCGATCACCTCACGGCTGAATTCTTCGATCATCTCGCGTCCGTCATTCACCACTTGAATGACGGTTTGCGTAACGCCCGCGGCTTCCAGTGCTTTGATTCGAGCGATGATTTCCTCGCCAGACCCAGTCAGACTGAACCCACGCACGAGCGATTCGGTCACGAATTTCTCTTCTCCAGGTCTGAGATAGATCAAATGTCCTTCATGCATTTCCAAATACAAGCGAGCTTTGGGGGTCTTCATCGTGGGGATATATTCTTTCTCGTATCGTCCATAGAGGTCGCGCTACGCAGGGGGGAGATCTGTCGCAACCGGGGACCGTTCCCACAGGGCGTGGAGCGACACCATCGCAAACGGCCCGATACGATTCACCACGCGCGGCGCGGTCGCCGACTCGCCGGGTCGCAAAACGCAACCGCAAGACAACATAATAACTGGCAACTTTTGTCCGCTGCGACCGGCTTTCGCGGCGCCTTTCGCAACGGTCGCCAGGTTCCTTTTCATCGAATCAGGATCGGCCATTGTCGTGAGAACGCCGTCACAGAGTTCACCCGCGAGTTCCAAGGCTTTTGGACCATTCGCCGCCATGTAGATGGGAATGTGGTCTTTGAGATTGATGTAGCCATGATTTTGATGGAGAAAGCGGATCCAGCGCTCACGCGAGCCTTCACGATACAGCACTTCTTCGCCGCGCAACAATGAACGACACATAGTGATGTAGTCGCGCATGGTGTTCAGCGGCACGGGCGGAAGCCCCATCGTGTTCCTTCCGGTAAACCCAGTACCAAGGCCAAGGATCGTGCGGCCAGGCGCCAGTTGATTGATCGTCGCAATCGAGTGGGCTGTCACGGGAGCAAGGCGATTGCTCGGGATGGCGACGCCGGTAGCAAGCGTAATTTTTTTCGTTCGCTCCGCCGCCATTGCCATGCAGACGTATACATCGCTGTAGATCATCTGCGAGTCATAGAACCAACACGCTGAGAAACCATTGTCCTCAGCAACAACGATATCTTTCCACGCATCGGGCTTGGCTGGATAGGAAATGGCGAATTCCATAAATTCTCCTTGCTCTCGAATTTAGATAGAGAGTTGAGACAGAAGGGGATGGGGGCGATTTCTATCTCCCTTCTCTATCTCTTTCCTGTCTCTCCTCAGCTACTGGATCTCTCCTCGCTGTCGCAACTCTTTCACCAACGGCTCCTGCACCAATACCCCACTCTGGGTGAGGGCGGCAATACGGTCCGCCGAGAGTCCTAAGTACCGCGAGAGCACGCTCTCATTATGTTCCCCCAGTAGCGGGGCGCGGCTGCGGATCTCTACTGTCGTCTCGGAGAAACGGAACGGCGATTTGGGGAGAGCCACGGGACCAATACCCGGATGGAGCACATCCTGCATGGAACCGCGGGCTTTGATCTGTGGATGGTTGATAACTTCCGCAATATCTAGCACGGGTGCGCTGAGGATACGCACCTTTTCCAGAATCGCCAGCGGTTCGTCTCGGGTCGGAAAGGACTGGAGCCACTCTTCCAGAATTTTGACCAACTCAAATCGATGCTCTACCCGCGCCTCAGGCGTGGCAAAGCGCGAATCGTGTGTAAGTTCCGGTTTGTCGATCGCTTGGGTGAAAATATCCCACTGGTGGACGAGGACAGCGATCACCACGTAACCGTCGCGCGCCTTGAAGATGCCACATGGTGCAATGGCATAGTGATGGGCTCCAAACCGCGTCGGGTTCAGTTTCCCTTCGCTCAGTACATAAAACTGGATGGCCGTATCGTGCAAATGGAAGAGACTTTCTACAAGCGACAGATCAATATACTGACCAATACCAGTCTTCTCGCGGTAATACAGCGCGGCGCAAACCGCAGCCAATCCATGAACGCCGGCGTTTTCGTCAGCGACGTAAATGCCAACATACGTCGGCGATCCTTGCGGGTCGCCGGTCAAGTGCATGAGGCCACTCATTGCCTGCGCCACCGTGTCATTGCCCGGCCTGTGCGCATAGGGCCCATCTTGCCCAAAGCCGGAGATCGAACACATGATGAGTTGCGAATTGAGTTTCTTCAGCTCTTCATAGCCGAAGCCGTATTTCGCGAGCGTACCGGGGCTGAAGTTTTCGATCACCACGTCCACTTGCGGCACGAGATTTTTTACGATTTCCACCGCTTCAGGTTTCTTAAGGTCCACACATACGCTTTGCTTGCCGCGATTATGCTGTAGGAAACCGCCGCTTTGTCCAGCTTTGATGTAGGGATAGACGCGAGTTAAATCCCCACGTGGGG
>JBFWZL010000102.1:0-14812 GCA_050185455.1 Binatia bacterium
CTCTCCCGACTTCAACCCCATCGAACACGACTTCGCCACGCTCAAGAAACACCGAGAATACCAGGAACACGCCACAATCGATGAAATCGTTAGAGCCTATCGATGATTCCGGACTTCGCTATATGGGTCGACTTGATGGAAAAGCGGTCATCATTACCGGCGCCGCGCGCGGGCAAGGCGCGGTCGCAGCGGATATATTCGCCAAGGAAGGCGCGCGGCTACTGCTCAGTGATATTTTATCCGAAGGCGAACGCGTAGCCGCGCACCTTGCTTCTCGGGGCGGTCAGGCTGCGTTTCTGCAAGCAGATACCTCGCGAGAGGCGGATGCCGCCAAAGTGGCGGAGCAAGCAATGGCCATTTATGGTCGTATCGATGTCCTGTACAACAACGCGGGCATCATCTTGGGAAAACCGTTTCAGGACACCACCCTGGAGGAGTGGGAACGCATCATTCGCGTCGATCTCACCGGCCCATTTCTCATGAGCAAAGCGGTTGTTCCACACCTGATCAAACAGCGGAAAGGTTCCATTATCAACATCTCGTCCGTTGGCGGCATCCTCGGCTATCCGGCCATGGCGGCCTATGGAGCGGCAAAGGGCGGTCTGGTCAACCTCACTCGTTGTATGGCTGTGGACCTCGCGCCGTATAATATTCGCGTCAACGTGATTTGTCCGGGAGCAATCGATACTCCCATGCCGCGCAAATATGTCGAGAACATGTCGGATAAAGAAGCTGTCTGGAAGCAGATCGCTGACGTGCATCTACTCAAACGGTTCGGCTCCTCGGAAGAAGTGGTAAATCTCGCTCTCTTCCTTGCCTCCGACGAGGCGAGTTTCATGACTGGAGCCATGATCCCTGTGGATGGTGGGCACAGTGCTTACTAATTCAGGAAGAAGAAGGCGAAGATGGGAATTGATTCCATTCCCCCTCTCCGTTACTGTCTGCCCAGTTTCATTTCTGTCGTGCCCTCATGATCGCTGCACATGGTCTAACAAAACTCTACGGAACGTTTCCGGCCATCTCCGACATCAGTTTTTCGGTTAATCGTGGTGAGATTGTTGGTTTGCTCGGCCCAAACGGCGCCGGCAAATCAACAACGTTGCGCATTCTCGCCTGTATTTTGGCGCCAACAACGGGGACGGCTGAAATTGCTGGACATAATATCCTGCGGGACTCCATGAGTGTTCGCCGCCGACTGGGATATATGCCGGAGGTAATTTCACTGTATCCGGAAATGGAAGTGATCGACTATCTCCATTTCGTCGGAAAAATGAAAAGACTCGACAGTACCGAACGTCGCGCCCGAGTTCAGCAAGTTATCGAGGAACTTGACTTGGGCTCTCTGGCGCGTCGTTACATCGGTACGCTGTCAAAAGGCTACCGCCAACGTGTCGGCCTCGCCCAGGCGCTCTTGAACAATCCGGACGTACTGATTCTGGATGAGCCTACTATCGGGCTTGACCCTGAGCAAGCAGCGGAGTTTCGCCAATTAATCCGCGGCATGCTCGGCCAACGCACCATCATCCTCTCGACCCATATCTTGCCGGAAGTGCGCATGACTTGTGATCGCGTCATGATCATTCATCATGGCCGACTGCTGGCGCTCGACACGCCCGGCAACCTCACACTCCGACTACGCGACGCTAGTGAAGTTGTCGCCCAAATTGAAGGGCCGCCCCAAGCTGTCGAGGACGCGCTTCGCGCGCTGCGCGGCGTGCGTGAGGTGAGGGTCGAACATCCGGATACAAGCGGCCCGCCCCTCTACACTTTGCAGGCGGATCGCCACCATGACATCCGCCCCACAGTCGTGGAATTAGTAGCGGTGCAACGATGGCGATTGTTCGAGCTACGATCCCGAGAAATGGATCTCGAAGAGATTTTCCATCGCGTGCTGAGTGATCAGCGGTCAGCAAATGAGTAGTCAGCGCAAAGAAGGACAGCCTCGATAATGACGCAACCCGTGGAAACAGAAAGAAATATTAGGGCGCCAACAGCGAATCTTCGATCAGAATCTCTGGCTAAAATCTCATCGCTGAGAGCTGAAAGCTTCTCATGATTTTGCTTGCCATTCTCGCCAAAGAACTGCGCACGTATTTCAGCCTGTCTCTCGCGTATGCCATTGTCGCAGTTGCCCTCTCCTTGTCCGGCTTTTTCTTTTACACGGACCTCAGCTTCTTCATGCTATGGGGCGGAACGGATCTCGAAAAAGGATTGTGGGAATTCGTTTTTCATGATCTACGTTTTGTCCTGCTTTTACTGATCCCCGCGCTCACCGCTCGCATCTTTGCCGAAGAAAAGAAGCTCGGGACCCTTGATCTCCTCTGGACCTATCCGGTTCCGGAGAGCCAAGTGCTGTTGGGAAAATTTCTCGCGGCAGCCTGCCTCTTAGTGTTCGTCCTGGTGCTGACGCTTCTCTACCCACTGGCGCTCTCTTGGTATTACCCGGCTGTGAATTGGCCTCCGCTTGCCGCAGGTTACACCGGGCTCTTTCTCCTTGGACTCGTATTCATCAGCGTCGGACTATTCCTGTCCGCATTGACCGACAGCCAGGCTGTCGCCGCCATGGGGACCTTAGGCGTACTCGTGTTGTTTTGGTCTCTGACGTGGAACGAACAGGCAGTGAATGAAGTCTTGCTCGACGCCTTGCTGCAAATTTCTTTATTTGACCGGTTCTATAACTTTGCGCGCGGCGCCATCGACACGCAGGAGATTACCTTCTTTTTGATTTTCGTACTGTTCTTTCTGGTGCTCACCTGGCAAGCGCTTCGTTCCCGACGCTGGCGCGGCAAAGGGGAATTTTCTTCGCTCGGGACGTTTCTTGCCACGCCGAGCCGTCGCCAGTGGGCGCTCGTGGCTGTTGCTAACGTCATCTTGCTTATCGCCTTGGTCGGACTCCAAACCCTTTCGATTCGCAATAACGTGCGCTGGGACTTGTCTCCAACCCAAGCGTTGTCGCTGTCTCAGCAAACAAAAGACGTCCTGCGCTCGCTCACTCAAGACGCACGGGCGACGCTGTTCTTTGGCGGCGCCCCGGATACCTATCAAGGTTATGAGGACCTCTTCCGCCTCTACGCCGCGGAAAATTCGCGTTTTCAGTACCGCATTCTCTACCGGGACCGAAACCTTGCGCTTGCTCAGAAATACGGCGCGACCCACTATGGAGCAACCGCCATTGAATATGGCGACCAACGGAAGTTGCTGCCGCTCCCAACGGAAGAATTAATCACGCAAGCGCTTTTTCAGTTACAACACGGGCAGAAGAAGACCGTCTATTTCATCGGCGGGCACGGAGAAAATGACCCGTTCAGTCGCCAACCAAAGGAAGGCTACAGCGAAGCTGCGGCAGCCCTCAAAAATGAAAACTTTGAGGTAAAGATCTTGCAGCTTGCTCGCGGCGCCGGCCTTCCCGAGGACGTCGCGCTTTTGATTGTTAGTGGTCCACGCGCAGATTATTTTCCTGAGGAAATCGCCGTTATCGAATCGTACCTGCAAGGGGGCGGACATGCCTTGTTCATGATTGATCCGGTCGTGGCGCCGAATCTCACGGAATTTCTCGCGCGGTATGGCGTCCAGCTCGCGGAAGACGTGGTCTACGACCCAGAAAACAGACTATTTGGCGGTGACGCGCTCAGTCCAATTGTTTCCCTGTACAACACCAGCGTGCCAATCGTGAAAGATTTTCACGTCAACACTATCTTCACGCTCGCCCGTTCAGCCGAACCGATGGACCCGATGCCCAACCCGGCAATTACCGCCGCGCCGTTCTGCCGCACTGGACTAGGCTCGTGGGCCCGGTTTAGTCCAACGGTCCAGGCCCCAGCCTCCACGCTGGAACTTGAAGGGACAAAGGCTCGCCCCGGACCGATCTCACTGGCAGTGGCGGCAACCATCAATCTCGATTACACAGCCGACGGCAAAGAAGCAAAGCAAGACACCACGGAAAAGCCGGGACGTATGTCCCGAATCGTCGTGTACGGAGACAGCGATTTTGCCAGCAACGCCCGTGTGGCACTACTCGGCAATAAGGATCTTTTTCTCAATACCATCCAATGGTTGGTGGGCGAGGAACAGCTGATTACTCAACGACCGAAAGACAGAGAAACCATGCCGCAACTCTCCACGGTGACCCTCACCGCGCGCGAGAGCCGACGCTTGTTCTGGTTAGCCGCGGTTATCGAGCCGCTCGTGGTGCTGGCGATTGGCGTGTTTGTCTCAATATATCGCCGCAGGAAAGTCTAATTGTGCAAGTCAGCAAGGCCACGAGGCTAGAGAAATAGTTCTTTACAGCGGACTTCCAACTTTTCACTCATCTTGTCAAAAGTGCAGGCCCTTGCTAGCAGTGGTCCGCTTGCGTTTTCTCCGTCAGGAGCGTTTATTAGAAGAAAGGGAATAGGAGATCCGCACAAAAAGAGACAAAGAGACAGGAATTGGTCATGGCATGGCGGCTTACAACTTTTTATCCAGAATACCTCTACCAACTTGCTGCGCTGTTGCGTGACCCCGTATATCAGGGGAGGGATACACCTAAAGGACAAGGTCAGTCGGTGTTATTGATTCCCGGGTTTTTGGCTGGCGACTGGACTTTGGGGATCATGGCGGGGTGGTTGGATCGGATTGGCTATCGTACTTATTTTTCCGGTATTGATTGGAACATTGACTGCCCCAATAAGACTGGCGAGAAACTCCAGTGGCGACTTGAGCATATTGCCAAAGAAACTGGTAGTCCTCTCACCGTCATTGGCCACAGCTTGGGCGGTCTTTTAGCTCGCTTTCTCGGGGCGAATTTTCCGGAACACGTCCACCAGGTAGTTGCCCTAGGAAGTCCTCTCGATGTGAGTAATCCAGTGAGCGTTCATCCGCTCGTCCGCTCAGCATTTCACCTGCTCGCACCGCTCCGTCGCTTGCGAGGTCCGACATTTCGTCGTTGCGGTAGTATGGACTGTTCCTGTCATTTCGCCAAGACAGCGTTTTCCCTGCTTCCTCCGACCGTGTCTTTTACCTCGATTTTTTCTAAAAATGACGAGGTCGTGGACTGGCGAGCCTCTGTCGACCCCCAGGGAACCAATATTGAAGTAACGGGTCGGCATATTGGTCTGATTGTCAACCGAGAAGTCTATCAAGCCGTAGCCGAGAGCTTAGCCGGCAATGCCATGGAGGATCAGTTTTCTAATAGTGCAAAACCCCTGGCTTTATGAAGGATGGAAGAAAAACCGATAGCGGTCAAGATAGACAAGCACGCGTGAGACGGAAGGCGTGAGGAGTGAGGAGAAAAAAGAAGCCGTGCATGATCTATTTTTCCCCTCCGATTTCTTGCCTCACGCCTCGCGTGGTGTTTAGGATTGCGCAGGCGCGCCGAATTTTTTTGCGACATCGTTTTTAGGAGTGACCTTCTTTGTGTAAATATTCACATCCCACATTGCCTGATGAGCGCCCTCCTTCTCCTTGTATGAGAAACTCACCCAATAATCCCCTGCTGGACGAAAGACAGTAAAATACTGACTCAACGTCTCAATGATCTGATCCTTCTGCGAGGGAAACCCGGCTTTCCAGGGACCTAACTCCCATTTATCGCCCTGGCGGCCGCTATCTTCCGCCATCTTCTCAATGTTGGAAATTACGCTGAAGATTGATCCCTCTGGTGTGTAGGCTTTTACCAGCTGAATAGCTTGCAGCTCCTTCGGCCCCATCTCTTCCTTCTCTCCGCAGCCCCACATGAGCGAGCAGCTCAATGCCACGGCAAGGAATAATAACTTTCTCCCAGCACTCAGGTGCACCATCTGCACTCCTCCTCTCTCAATGTGAGCGGAATTGTACAACGAAAGGCGAACCGGGTCTATCTGTCAGCCAAGGGGAGCGGGCAGCGTTCAACCAGCGCATTCTCAATACAAAAGAAGCTTGCATTTTTGTCACCTTGGTGACAAAAATAACCTTTGTCGAAGGCCGATCGGCTGACCTTTCTCTGATTCTAGAGCAATTTCCGAGGATTTATGGCTCGTCAACCTATACTGAATGTTACGACGTTACGCCGCCTCAAGGCGCTTCCTTGGGCGTCGGATCAACAGCTCGAAAAACTTATCTCACAAATGACGCTTAAACACATTGAACGACAGGCCGTGCTATTCAGTGAAGGCGCTCCTTCTGACGTCCTTTACCTCCTGGTGTCCGGTGTCGTGAAGCTCTCGCTTCACAGCCTGGAAGAAGAGGACGTCCTTGTCAGTCTTATTGGTCCTGGAGAATTTTTTGGCATTACTTCGCTCATGTCTGGCATGTCTCGGGGTTTTCACTGCACAGCGTTTAGTGATGGTTGGGTGGCGGCGATTCGTTCGGAGACGTTGGTTACGACTCTGCTCGGCGTTCCCTTCACCGACTTCAGCGCACTCATGGGCAGCACGGTCAGTCGCTGGGCGGCGCTGCTCTATCGCTATACGCGATTCCAGGGGTTGGGGCTCAGACAACGCTTAGCGATGGCGCTTCTTGAATTATCGCAAAAATTTGGCGTACAAGACGCCCGCGGCACGATCCTTATCTTACAAGTCACTCACGAAGATCTTGCCGACCTGGTGGGAGCTTCTAGACAGAAAGTTACAGAGCATATGCGGGAACTGGAACGTCAGCAGATGATTCTGCGCGACGGTCGCAAGTTGATCGTTATTCCCGAACGCTTGCAGGAAGAAATCGGGCTACTGCAAGAAGGATAGTCGCGATCACACATAAACCGACAACCGCATGGGAGGAGCCGCTTTTGCCGCTCCTCCTCAAACGCTCCATTTTTTGCGAGCGAGGCGCTTGCCCCTAAGTGTTCTCTCGTCCACGAGCGCGATATTTTTTAGAAAAGCGCTATGCTTCTTTCCCCAGCGCTTCTTCCATTTTCTCTTCAATTTTTTCTTCCAGTTGCCATAAGCGACGGGCAATGTCCGTTGACATCTCGATCGTCTGCTTGGCGATCATTCGTTGAGTGTCAAACACTGGCGCAAGCGGCGTCGCCTTGGCCCACACCGTCGCTTTCTCACTCCATTTCAGGCTTTGGTGCGCCCATTTTTCACTATTGTCGATGTACTGGGCGGCGGCGTGCTTCATGGCGTCGCACCAGGGAGCATTAAGCTCGCCAAACATTTTCATGAATGGATTCTGAGAAAAGATATTATCGGCCATGATTATGGTCTCCTTTCTGATTGCGGCGTCGTTCGCCGTCGTTAAAATCAATGCTAGCTGGTATCGCTAACTTTTGCAAGCATTGTGCAAACGCCGAATCGTCACCCAGGTGACCAAAAAGAAACTTTCAGCCCGCCGCTTCTACTTCATTCACTTTGCGGAACGAACGATACATATCGATGAGCATTTCTCGTTGTCGGGCGGAGATGTGAGGATCGCGCATGACGGCTTTCACGACATCGCTTTCCTCCGCGTCTTGCGGATCAAGGATGCCCGCTTGAGTGTAGAGCGTCTCGGCGGACATGCGCAGTCCCTTGGCCAAGGACTGCAAGATCATACTACTAGGCATACGGAGTCCGCGTTCTATCTGACTCAGGTAGGGATTTGAGATGCCGCACATGTCAGCGAGTTGCCGGACGGACAACTGCGCCAGCTCTCGCTGGCGTTTGATGAATTCACCAAGATTGACATACGGATCGGGCCTTCTACTTGCCATGGCAATAGTGCTAACGGAATACGCTAGCGGGAGCAAGCGGGTAAAAAAGGTCAGCCGTCAGTTATCAGTGAGCAGTCTTGTAAAAGGTCAGCGTTCGGCATGGCGTCTTACCGTCATGTACTGTTTTTTTCCGCCAACTGCTAACTGCCAGCTGTCAACTCTTATTTCAGCACTCTCATCGCTTGTAACTCTCGTCGCAGCATTTCGCGACGTTCAGCGTCGAGCGCAGCGATAGGGCTGCGCGGCGCTCCGGCGGGCAGCCCTATCAATTCCAGGGCGGCTTTGACCGGCGCGGGGAACGATCCTAAACCCATCGCTAACCAGAAGCGGGTAAGATGGTTCTGTATTGTTCTCGCCTCCTGCAGCTGTCCGGCGTCAAATAACCGCAGCACTTCTAGGGAAAGTTCCGGACAGACATTGGCGCTGCCGAGAATCGCGCCCTGACTGCCCGCGAGCAATCCCGGCAAGACAAGCGTGTCGATGCCGGTCACCACGCTAAAATCGGGACGACGATCGATCAACAGATCATTCAACACGGTTAAATCTCCACCGCTATCCTTGATGCCGGTGATCCGCGGGAAACGATTTGCCAATGCTTTGACCGCAGGGGTTCCAAGCACATTGCCTGCTAACATGGGGATATTGTATAGAATCAAGGGGACATCCGTGGCTCGCGCGAGCGTTCCAAAATGTGCAATCATCTCGTCTTGGCTCGGACGAACAAAACTAGGAGGCGCGGCGCAGAGGTAATCAACCCCCGCCTTTTGTGCTTCTTCAGCCAGGAGCACCGCCTCGCGAGTTGACGGCGCGCCAACGCCGGCAATTATCGGCACGCGCTTCTTTACGATCGCAGCCGTCAGTTTAAACAAACTAACCTTCTCCTCGACGCTCAGCGCCCAGGATTCACCCGTGCTTGCGACGGTGAAGACGCCGGTAACGCCTTTCCCAATCGTCCAGTTAATGATCGTTTCACAAGCGCGCTCGTCGATCCGTTCGTTCTTATCGAAGGGCGTTATTAGTGCTGAGTACACACCACGCAACATGAGAACGTTCCTCCTTTTTATATGCTTACCGCTTCTCGCAATTGGTTGACTGCTATTTGTATAGGAAATCAGCAGTATTATCATCAGAGAAGAAAATAGTGCATTGAGAAACGGAGCGTTTTATGCCCAAGCGTGTTTTGAGGATCGCAGGATTGTTTGCTCTCGTATCAGGAATGATGTTATTGTTGTTACCTTCAGAAAGCCGCTCCCAGGATGACTCATGCTGGCGTCCTCCGGGGGGCTTCGTCTCCGAACGCGAGCAGGCGGAGTGGTGGGAAAGATGTAAGCGAGACCGGCGCGCGCGCGAAAAAGCCCAGGAGTCGTCTTACGAACGACGCAAGCGTGCGATAGAGCGTTCTGTGGAAGAACGCAAACGCAGGGGAGAGCGCTGGAAACTTGAGGACGAACGGGAGCGCGAAGCGCAAAAACGTCGCGAAGAACAGTGGAAACGAGAAGACGAGCGAGAGCGCGAAGCGCAAAAAAGACTCGAAGAGCGTTGGAAACTGGAAGCTGAACGAGAAGCCGAACAGCGAAAGAGATACGAAGAGCAGTGGCAATGACTGGACACGAAGCGCTGACCGTTAACGCTTGCCTCGTGAATATTCGCGAGCGGTGTCGGTAAAGAGGACCGTGACGACGCGGCGTTCTCCTTCGAGCGCCGAACGAATCGTGAGCACCCTCTCAGTAAGATGCTTTGGGGTATAAGCGGCCAAACGGCTATGGTAGTCGGTTTCAATCGCTGGAGAGCGAGGGGAGGGTGAGCGCGCCTGATCCGCCGGTTCGGTGAGACGCCGAACCGCATTCGCCGCAGAATTTTGCTTCGTCCGGGTTGGTGCGGTTACAGTGAGGACATTGCATAATCACTCTCGTCAACACTCTTGTTACGCCAGCTCGTAGCTGTGGAATTATGCCGCTTGTGCTTCCAATTCCCCTAAACGTTGCTCGAGCAGTAAATTCACCAGGCTTTCCGTGCTTACACCGCGAATTCTGGCAAGACGCTGCACCCGATTGAGAATGTCTCGATCGATGCACACTACATAGCGGTGACGCGCCTGCTGCGAAATTTCAAACTCTGCGGGCTCTGTCTGATCCCAATAATCCGCTAGGCTATGGGTATCCCAAAACTCCCCCATTTCCTTATGGCTCTTGAATTCAGGAAGGCATTTACTTTTTGCCATACTGTCTTCTTCCCTTTAACTACTACTCAAGTCCTCAAGAAATTCCCTCATATACTGATTCACCAATTCCGGTTGTTCTTGTTGCACCCAGTGGCTGCAACGTGGAATGTATTTAATCTCGAAGCGATTGGTGAAATATGGCTCCATATCGTAAGTCAGTTCCTTGCCAAGCGCGACGTCTTCTTCGCCCCAGATCAGCAGCGTCGGACAGGTAATCTGGGCAAATTTTCGCTCGCCGCGCCGCACGGCTTCGCGAAACGCTGCACGGTAGTAGTTGATCGCTGCAGTCAGCATGCCGGGCTTCTGTATCGCCTCGACATAACGATGCAGCTCCTCATTCGGAAATGCCTCTTTACGAATCGCCCAGCCGCGAAACGCTTGCTCGACGAAGCGGCGCGCAGTGAGCCGAATCGCCAGCTCCGGCAACCAGGGAATTTGAAACCAGAACATGTACCAGCTGCGGCGGAGTTGCCGCCAATTGGAGCGCAGCTGCTTTTGAAATGCGCCAGGATGTGGGCAGTTCATGACGATGAGACGCTCGGTTGCCTGCGGATAATCCGCCGCGAACGCCCAGGCGATTCCACCGCCCCAGTCATGTCCCACGATAATTGCCTTTTCCTCGCCAAAAGCGCGGATGAGTCCCATGACATCAGCGGTCAAGACATCGACTCGGTAATTGGAAACGCCGACCGGCTTTTCGCTGTCGTTGTAGCCGCGGAGATCCGGCGCGACGACGCGAAAATGTTTCGCGAGTTCGGGAATTTGATGCCTCCAGGAGTACCAGAACTCAGGAAAACCGTGGAGCAGGATGACCAGTCTGCCTTCGCCTTGCGTCACATAGTGTAACCGCACGCCGTTTACATAAGCGGAGCCGTGTCGCCAGGATTCAGAAACCATAAGTGTTCTTTCGGCGTCAAGCGTTCATATTGCACGGAGGTTGCCATTCTCCACAAAGGATCATACGTTGTCGCTTCGCTGGCAGTCTACCCTATCTGGTGGACTGGAGTGAACGGCGAGAAAGGAAATTACGGACGAACAAAAAAAGGAGAAAAGACGATGAGCGCGAATACAAAATTACGCTTTGGCTTGTGGTATGACTTCCGTAATCCGCCTGCCTGGAAGCAGCGGTACGATCACCTGTACGGAGAAATCTTCGATCAGATCGTGTGGGGAGAACAGAACGGCTTTGAGGATATCTGGCTTTCCGAGCACCATTTTATTGAGGATGGATATTCGCCCTCTTTGCTGCCGATCGCAGCGGCGGTCGCGGCGCGCACGAAGAAGATTCGCATCGGCACCAGCGTGATGCTGCTCCCGTTTCACAACCCGGTGCGCGTGGCTGAAGATGCGGCGACCGTCGATGTGATTTCGAGCGGTCGTTTCGAGTTGGGCGTGGGAACCGGCTACAAGGTTGAAGAGTTCGAAGGCTTCGCGATGTCTATGAAAGAGCGGGGAGGGCGGACGAACGAAGGTTTGGAAATTATTCGCCGCTTGTGGGAAGGTGAGACCCTCACATTCAAGGGTCGATATTTTGAGGTGAACAAGGCGAAGCTGACGCCCGAGCCGATTCAGAAGCCGCGTCCGCCGCTGTGGGTAGGTGGGTTTACGCCGCCGGCGATTCGCCGCGCCGCAAAGTATGGTGATGGGTATATCGGCGTCAACATTACCAAGGAGCTATATGCCCAATATCTCGCCGAATTGGAGAAGCTAGGAAAACCGACCACTAACGTGCGGCTTGCCGGCGGTAAATTCTGGTTGATTGCCTCCAACGATCCGGAAAAGACCTGGAGCGAAGCGGCGGACCATGTCATTTACCAGGTGAACGCCTATGCTGAATGGTCGGCGAAAGCTGGGATGCCGTTGTTCCCGCCACTGCGTGACCGCGCACACCTCCGCGAAACGGGTATGCTCACCGTGGTGGACGTAGAGACCTGCATTAAACTGATTCGCGAATGTCTGGAAGCCGCCCCACTCACGAATTTCTATGCGTGGACGCTTCCCCCGGGATTACCTGTGAGCTGGATTCAACCGTATCTCGAATTGTTCGCCAGCAAGGTGATTCCGGCGTTTCGCTAAACAAGCTGAATCCCTTATCTGGTGGCGGGGTCGAGAGACCTCGCCACCATTAGGTGCCTCGCTTGTGCAAGAACTCTCATTCAAGGAATCTTTTTGCTACTCAATCGTAAACGATTGGAGCTCGACTGGGACTGCATCGACGATCAAACTATCCTGTGCTGCGTCACCTGTGACCGGCGAGCTGTTGACGGTAGCCGTTACCATACTGGTTGTGTTGACATAGGAGCCCAAGATAGCGCCAGAGGGCGTCTGGAGCGTCACACTGAAGGTGCAGGACCCACCTGGCGATAGATTCCCGCCAGTGAGCGTCAACAGGTTCGTTCCAGAGAGTTGAGAGCCTGTTCCACACACATCGTTGGCGGGAAGTCCCGAGGCAACCAGCTCCGACAACGTCGCATCAAGATCATCAGTAAACGAAATGCCCGTTGCGCTGTGGACAGGATGGGCGTTCGTGAGGGTGAATTCAAGGGTCACTGGCTCACTAGGGAGAATCGGATCATCGGTGAAGGACTTAGTGAGGGACAACACGCTAGTTATTACCAGATTATCTGCAGCTGCGCCGATAGTGACCGGGGTGCTGTCTCTGTCAGCAGTAACCGAACTTGTCGTATTAGGGTATTCGCCGGGAGCAGCGCCGGCTGGCGTCTGGAGCGTCACACTGAAGGTGCAGGACCCACTTGGCGCGAGGCTCCCCCCAGTGAAGCCCAAATTCGTTGTACCGTTGATTTGCGAGCCCATGCCACAGATATCACTCAACGGGAGTCCTATTGCCGCGAGCCCAGACAAGGTGGTGTTCAGATTATCGGTGAAGGCGATATTGGTGTAGTTCGCACTGGCGCTCGCGTTGCTTAAGGTGAACTGAAGAGTCACCGGGCCGTCCGGGACCGTTGGATCATCGGTGAAGGACTTCGTAAGAGACAGTCCGGCAATGTTAAGGACTGCGCTAGTCGGGTCAGCTGTCGCCGCCAGTCCCAGTACGGTGGCCGTGACATCCGATGTTGTATTGGTGTACGGACCGGGTACAGCGCCGGCTGGCGTTTGGAGTGTTACGCTAAAGGTGCAGGACGCGCCAGGCGCGAGGCTCCCGCCCGTAAAGCTCAAATTCATGGCGCCGCTGATTTGCGAGCCCGCGCCACAGACATCGTTTAGCGGTAGCCCCGTTGCCACGAGCCCGGACAAAGCCGCATCCAAGTCGTCGGTGAAGGCGATACCAGTTGCATCAGCCGGGGCATTTTCACTATGACTCAACGTGAATTCTAAGGTTACCGTTTCACCAGCCACCACGGGATCATCGGTGAAATCCTTCTGCAGCACGGGTGCGGAGACGACCACCAAGTCGTCAGTGGCTGGGTTCCCGATACGTGTGACGCCCCCGACTGTAGCGGTGATGGGGCTCGTTGTGTTGGAGTAGGTTCCGCTAGGAACCCCTGTAGGTGTCTGCAGGGGGATCTGGAAAGTACAAGAGTCTCCGGCCGCCAAGTTGCCGCCGGTCATGGAAAGGCTCAAGTCTCCATTGTTCAATGTTGTAGTGATCGATGACCCAGCGCCACAAATGTTGGCGAGAGGCAGGCCGACGGCCGTGGTTCCTGGAAGAAAAACAGTGAGATTGTCAGTGAAAGCAATGCTCGTTGCCATTGCGCTTGTGTCGGTATTGGTAATCATGAACTCGACGGTGACGACATCACCAGCAGCAGCGGGATTGTCGAGAAAGGTCTTGATCAGAAGTGGTATCGGATCGACGCTGAGATTGTCCGTGGCGGGGTCAAGAGTGACCGGCGAGCCGCCAATGTTGGCGGTGACCGAGCTGGTATTGTTTGCGTAAGTTCCTACAGAGGCCGCGGCGGGAACCTGTAGCGTGACCTGGAAAGTGCAGGAACCTTCTGCAGGTAGATTCCCTCCGGTTAAAGTGAGCAGGCTGGTCCCGGTCAATTGCGAACCTGCGCCGCAGGGGTTGGCCAATGGCAGACCGACCGCCACAAGATCTGAGAGCGTGGCGTCGAGATCATCAGTAAAAGAAATATTCGTTGCCGAGTTCGTCCGATCAAAGTTAGTTAGAGTGAACTCCAGGGTGACCGTGCCGCCAGGAGGCGCCGGATCATCGATGAACGTTTTGACCAGAAAGTCTTTATTGACAACAAGCGTTGCGCTGGCTTTACCGCTTGAACCGAGATTCGATGTCAGTACGCCTGTTGTGTTGCCCAGCGTGCCAGCGATACTAGCGGTCACCTCGACGGTGACCGTGCAACTCGACATGGCGCTTACGATGCCGTTTACGTAGCTAATAACGCTCGTTCCAGGGGTGGCCGTGAGGGTGCCGGCAGTGCATGAAGTAGAGGCATTCGCGGGATTTGCGACCTCCAGTCCGGCTGGCAAGTTATCCGTGAAGCTTTGGATAACCGCCAGCGAGGCGTTAGCTGTGTTGTCGATAGTGAATGTGAGGACAGAGACTGTCCCGACGACAATGGGATTGGGCGTGAAGCTCTTCGTGAACCCTAGCCGCCCTGTGCTGACGGTTAGGTCAGCAGCCGCCGTGCCGCTATTGCCGGCGCTCGATGTGAGATCTCCAGAGACATTCATATGCGTGCCCGAAACACTGCTGGTAACGTCAACCGTGACGATGCACGAGGTATCGGGTACGAGCCGACCATCGCTAAAGCTAATCGTCGCACCGCCGCTCGGCGCATTAACGACGCCGTCTGTGCATGTGGTCGCCGCGTTTGCTGGGCTAGCGATCGTTACTCCCGCTGGCAGCATGTCTACGAATGCGAGATCTGTTACCGGATTGACTTCGTCAGTGTTGTCGATAGTGAACGTGAGGGTGCTGACGCTGCCAGGGCCGATGGTGGTCGGATTGAAAGACTTGGAAA
>JBFWZL010000103.1:0-14796 GCA_050185455.1 Binatia bacterium
TGCTTTTGTGGCTGAGATAATCTTGTCGCAGCCGAGTGCCGTATCCTCAATTGGCGAGATAGTATTCAGTGAAATAGCGCAGCATGTGGAGATGGGCAGGAAAGCACAGCTTGGCGCGCTCCAATTGTTGTGGCAAGATAATTAGCGGCCTAGCAAGTCACACGCGAAAATTTCGCTGCTTGCTTCCTCCAATTGCTCACCGACTTCTTTGGTCTTTGGAAGCTTGGCGGCCATAAGTACGTGTCCCTTCCTGGGCATGAATGTAATGAAATGAAGAGGAACTCCATCAATACCAAGACCGATAAACCAGAAATCAAGAGAATTTATAGGTCGACAACGTACACTACGAAGACGCTTGAGCACGCCGTTTTTGAGGGGTATGAACACGGTCGAGGCACACTGCTTAAAGCGCGGTAGATTGCCGTGAGGAAGAATCAGGGAATTCTTTTTTCTTTACTTTGTTTGTGTCGTTACTTTTTACGCTATGCACGACTCTTTTTCGGTTTCCTGCTTCTTAGCTTCCTTCTTCTCTCTTCAGGGTGTTCGTCGAGCCATCCTTCAAAATGGCTTCAATTCATCCCACTGCAGGCACTACAGTAAGCAAAAAAATTGTGAAAGGCTTGCTCTCTCATGTGGTGGATCATCGATGGTATTGCAGCTGGGGATTTTGAGGTGCTTGGCGCTTTGATCGCCATTGGAATCCTATTGACCTGGCTCACGATAGGATAAACTGTCGGCGTAAAGAACTGTGGAGAGAACTTTATAGTCACGGGAATCAAGCCTCTTTACTTTCATTACGCTTCTCGTCGCCCTCACGATTAGGGAAGCGGTTTCCTCTGCTTCGAACGCTCTTCGTTGCTTATAGTGCTTTCCTTACATGGCTGACCTTTTCAAGGCAAAAGCAACTTGCGCAAAGATTGCATCCACAAATAAAGCCGTTGCTCGGCGCTCACTGCTCCGGCTACAGTTCTTAGCATGACAGCGCACTCGAAAGATTAGTGTCTTTTTATTGGCGGTCACGACCCTCGTCGTGATTATCGGCTACGGCATCATTGCCGTTCCCACCGGTATTGTCACCGTAGAGATTTCTGAAGCCGTTCGCAAACGAGTCTCGACGCGGGCTTGTAGCGCTGAAGGCCATGATGGCAATGCAGTCTACTGCAAATACTGCGGAACAAGATTGTAGATCAGCGAGGCGTCTCCAGTGCTTTTCCCACATGCGCAGCGTTTTCCACAAATGAACAATGTGGAAGGCGGAAGAACACGGGTAGCGTGCTACCCGTGACGCTCAAAAATCTAGACCTTCGTGTGTTCCGCATATAGGAAGCCTATCTTGCTAGGAATCTTGCGGATGGCGGGGCAACGTGACCCGCCGCACTCCGCCATCGGTCGTATTGAGAAAAATGAGTTTACGCCGCCTGCGCCCGTAGCTGATTCGCGCCATCGACCATGACCGCGATCGGCTCCCAGCGGCGCGCTTTTTCTTCTTCCATCCAACCAAACGTGGCAATAATGATCAGGTCTCCCCGGGCGGCTTTACGCGCCGCGGCGCCGTTTAAGCAAATCTCGCCTGACCCTCGCGCTCCGGCCAAGGTATAGGTCTCGAATCGCTCGCCGTTATTGACATTCCAAATCCACACTGCTTCGTACGGCAGCATGCTTGCGGCGTCGAGGAGATCGGCATCGACGCTAATACTCCCCTCGTAATGAAGATCAGTGCGCGTGACCGTCGCGCGATGAATCTTACTGCGCATCATACGTCTCAACATGGGTTCTCCAATTTCTCGATGGGACATTCTTCTTCTCAACTCCTTCTATAGAATAATGCTTCGGGAGCGTCACAAGAGAGGCCTCACTCCTTCTCAAGAGCAAGCATTCTTCTTGGCTCTCCTCATAAATATACAATACTCAAATACCGCGAGCAGAGCGACAAAAAACGTAAAAGATTCGTAGAAATTCCGTAGTATTTTGGTGGAATCATCCTCCTCAACATCCATCGTGCTAGAGAGCCACTGCAGTCGTGAGTTCTCCCTCGTTACTTGTGGCCTCCGGCAAGGGCGTCTCCTGGGTAAACAGCCGCCGCATTGGCAAGCGGATAAAGAAGCGCGTCCCTTGACCAACTTCACTCTCGACATCAATGAAACCGCCGTGTTCCTTGATAATTTGATGCGTGATGAAGAGGCCAAGCCCAACGCCGCTATCTTTCGTCGTAAAGAAGGGATCAAAGATCTGCTCTTTTTGTTCAGGAGAAATACCGGAGCCGGTATCATGCACTTCGATCACGCAATACCCTTCCCCTTCAGTTTCCCGCATCGTGGAAGTGGAAATCGTTACGGCTCCACCAGCCGGAGTTGCTTGCATGGCATTCATCAGGAGATTCATAAAGATCTGTTTGATTTGGCCTTGATCAACCACACACCGCAGGTCCTCGGGTGAGAGCCGAGCGGTGAGCGTGACATCCTGTTTCTTCGCCTGTCCAGTCAAAAGACGCACGACTTGCGCAGCCAACTCGTTGAGGTCCGCCTCATCAAGGAAAGCCGGGGATGGACGCGCAAACGTCATGAGATCATTGATCAGTGTCGAGACACGCGCCAGTTCACTATTCGTCAACTCTAGAAAGGTAGTGCGAAACTCCAAGTCATCAATCTGTTCGGGGAGAAGTTGCACGAACGTTTGCACTGCCACAAGGGGGTTGCGAATCTCGTGGGCGATACCAGCGGCTAACGTTCCGACCGCCGCGAGACGATCAGTACGAGCAAGCATGATCTGAGAATTACGCAGCTCTTCATACAGGCGAGCGTTCTCCAGCGCCACGGCAACGCCAGTTGCCACGGTGGACAGCAACTGCAAATCTTCCGTAGAAAAAATATCACGACTGCGTTTTTCTCCTAACAACAAAAAACCAAGGAGACGCTCCTGGGCAATAAGCGGCGCACAAACCTCGCCTCGTCGTGCGGCAAGACTGGCCGCCAGACGCAGCGCATCTGGATCATGTTCTTCAAGTATAATTTCTTCTCGCACGACAGGACCGGTTCGCCCCATCAGTAAGGAGGGAAGATCATCGCTCGCAGCGCACGGCGCACTAACGCCGTACGCATCCACATACGCGCCCATTGCCGGCTGAAAAAGATGCACAGCAACAAACTCCGTCTGTAACGCGTCAGCGAGCACCTCGCGCAAATCCGTAAGAATCTTTTTTTGATCAAACGCGTGGACAAGAGTCTCTTGAAATGTACTCAGCGCCTGCGCCGCACTGTAGCGTTGCCCCCACAAGAGTCGACGCACGACTCGCTCGGATGAGCGCAGAAGCCAGGGAAAGACCAACCCAGACAGTACGAAAACGACAAGAGCGAACAGCAACAAGCGATTATCCGCCTCGCCATAAATCAAATGTTGCACCTCAGCAGTCAACATCCACAGCGGCGCTAACCACAGGATAAGAGCACAGGCGCTAGCGACAGTTTTCGTAACGATTAATTCGATGTCAAGAAAACGGTGTCGAACAATGGCATACGTGAGTACGCCGCAGAGCACTACATTCCCGAAGCTTCCTAACGGATAAAAAGAAACGCCGTATACAGGCAGTAAATTTGTCAACCCAACCGGTAAGGCAACCGCGAAACCAAGGAGCGTTAGTCTAAGCTGTTCTCGTTGACGCGCTGATTCACTGTCGAGAAATCCGCGAATAAGCTGATACAGCACGGCGGCAAAATAGAAGAGATCGGAAAAGGTATGGAACTTGTACAACGGCGTGCCGACAGGATAGAAACCCCAGGTAAACATTTCCAGTCGTTGCACCAAAATTCCTCGACTATTGCCGAGAGCAAGTACAAATGCGATGACGTAGCCAGCGGCGAGGAACAAACGATTCGGCAGCGTCTTTCTCGCAGTCAGGATAAGCGTGAGGTGAAAGACGGTGGGCGGGATAAACAGCATGCCATAACGGAAATTTTCACTCCACTGCAACGCGAGGTTGTAATCGGTAAAAAAATACAAAGAGGCAATATCAAAATTCCACGAAGTGAGACTCAAAGCGAAAAGCATGAAGACACGATTCAACGTCCGGCGCGGCGCACGCTGCAGGACGAGAAGCGCGAGAAAGAGATCGAAAATTCCCGCAAGAAAAGGGGGAAGCCAATAGAACGTCACGATTTTGTCGTCCTTAGATTAACACCACCGCCCCTGGGCGAAAGAAGAGCATAATTGAATCGGCGAGAAAACATAGTGATGGTAATATGTATAATATAATGAAGTGTGTGGGCTTGGGTCAAACAAACTCCATACGCAGAAGGGGGTGCTCTGTATGAATGAAACGTTGACCGCGATTACCGGAGTACGAGTGGGGCACGCCCATGACGCCGCCGGCCTCACGGGATGTACGGTCGTGCTCTTTGAGTCTCGCAACCGGGTCAGCGTCAGTATCGCCGGCGGCTCGCCAGGCACTTACAACATCGGCCCACTCCTCAATACCTGGCGTGGCGTCAGTTGTGACGCCATCTTTTTGGCTGGCGGAAGCATTTATGGTCTCGACGCTGCAGCAGGGGTGAGGCAGTTCGTCGAGACTGTGGTGCTCTCAGAGCGACCGAAACCCGCCACTGGTCCAGCATCCTTCTTAGGCGGTTTGGTCACCGGAGCGGTTATTTTTGATCTTCAGGTCGGTTCCGCCACATCTCGTCCAGACGCGTCGATGGGCTACGCCGCCGCCGCCAATGCTTCAACTCTTCCCGTTATAGAAGGAAACGTCGGCGTCGGCTGTGGAGCCACGGTGGGAAAATTTCTTGGTCCAACGCAAGCCATGAAAAGCGGTGTTGGTAGCGTCTGCTTTGTGGCGGCGGCAGGATTCCAAGTCGGCGCGCTCGTGGTAGTCAATGCCCTCGGCAATGTCTTTGATGTCGATCAAGGTCAGGTGCTTGCTGGAGCGCGCACTCCAGGCGCCGATGAAATCACCGAATTCACGACACTGCTCAGGCAAGAGCGCTCGTTACCGCAAACCCAGGGTCAGCATACTACCCTTGGCGTGATTGTTACCGATGTCGAACTCGACGCATTACTCCTCTCGAAAATGGCGTGCGCTGGACAAGATGGGTTAGCGCGCGCCGTTCGCCCGGCACACACGGCTCTCGATGGCGACACCTTCTTTGCCGTCACGACTGCCCAACGTCCCTTGCCAAAAGCACTACCATTGTCCGCGCCAGACGCGATCATACATCTAGCAAGTGAGGCGGTTCGGGTGGCGATCCTGCGCGCCGTTAAAGCAGCTCATTCACTAGGTTCTCTTCCCGGACTAGCTAAAGAATAATATTGGTTTCCAATTCCTGCAGGACAAAAGAAGGAGAAGTTAGTTCAGGCCTTACAACATTGCGCTTCCGGCAACATGCCTCTCCTGTTTCGACTATTTCATTTCACTGAGGCTTCAGGCTGTACGGATTTATCTGCACTCTTGTCCAAGCCGTTCGTCCTTAACTTCCTGGCTCTGCGCAGGAAAGAACGAAAGAAGAGATTCCCTGGCCGCGCCCCATCGGCAGTCGCCGCCGTTCGCGGGGCGCCGCTGCTAGTAACAACGTACACTCCAGCACAGACACCCACGACGCCAACACTCTGAACTAACGTCAAAGTCTCTTGCAGCAGAAGCCAGCTGAATCCAACGCCAAACACTGGAGCAAGAAAGACCAGGGTCGTGACTCGTGTAGCGGAATAACGCTGAATAAGCCAGGCAAAGGCAACAAACCCGAACGCCGCGGAAATCAGGCTTAGATAGAGTAAGGAGGCAATCGCCCGTCCCGAGAAGACGAATACCGCATGACGCTCAAAAACTCCTGAACACACCGCCAGGAGAAGGCCGGACACGAAACTGCTCCATAAAATGAGCGCAACTGGATGAATTTTCCCCGCCTCACGTTTCATGATGAGGCTTTGCACGGCAGTCGCAACGGCTGCGCTCAACACTAAGGAGTCGCCGAGAAGCGTCGGAACACGCCCGGCGTTTATTTTAGTCAAAAACAACAACACCAAACCCACTAAGGCAAGTAACAATCCCCAGCCCTTTCGTAGGGTCATTTTTTCCTGAGGGAGAAAGAAGGGCGCAATAATCGCAAGGAATACCGGCTGGCTGTAAAAGAACACCGTCGCACGCCCGGAAGTCGTTTGCGCCGTTCCCACGTATACCATGAGGTTGACGTAGAAAAACAGAAGCGCCAGCATAAACAATACTCGCCTTTCGCGCCCTTGATAGAATAGTGGGATCTGCTTTACCCGCGCCCAGAGAAATAGCAAAACGGCGGTCAGTAAGAATCTCAAGGCAGCGGATCCCAACGCAGGCAAGTCCATGAGACCAATTTTAATCGCCACAAATGCCCCACCCCAGATCGCACAGACCAACGTCATAAGTAAAACGGCGGAAATATCGAGCGGGTGATCCGCGTGACGCTCCATTCCTTACCCCCCTCTTCCCCCTGCACCTTATTGTTGGCGAAGGTTCACATCAAATGTATGAGAAAATGAGCAGAATCACTTCTTCTAGAAAGTATAGCAGGAGAGCGATAAAGGCGCGAAAAGAAGCGAGGCGGTCCACCGGCAAAGAGCAACACGAACGCGACAGACGCTTAAGCAACGAAGCTGACGGTGGTCGGCCAGTTATTTAGCGCTCTTGCCGTGCGAGCGAAAACGTGAACGTGCTTCCGCGTCCGACTGTGCTGTCCAGGCGGATGTCTCCGTGTAGCAGACGGGCGATTTTTTTACAGACGGCGAGGCCTAATCCAAATCCTCGTACTGCGGGCGTGCTGGCGTGCGCAACCTGTTGGAATTCATCGAAAATCTTCTCATGATACACTGGGTCGATGCCGACTCCGGTATCCTCCACCCAGATTTCAATGCTGTGATCAAGCACGCGCGCCCCGACAAGGATATGTCCAGTTTCCGTGAATTTCGCCGCATTCCCGATCAAGTTGTCGAGGATCTGGCGAAAGCGGGCTTTATCCGTCACGAAGGGGGGAAAGACGCGAGGGCCTAAACGTTGAAAAGTAAGCCCTTTTGTCGTGAGCGATCGTTCCCACGGTATGCAGATTTCCCGCAACAGGTCTTCCAGATCGACCTGCTCGAGACGGAGCTGAAACTCCGTTCGTTCCAGGCAAGCGAGATCGAGAAGATCATTTACCAAGGCGGTCATGTGATGGGCCGCTTTTCGCGCTCGACCTAAGAGTTCGGCCCCTTCTTGATCGATTTGTCCAACAACGCCATCACGGATGAGATCGATGTATCCAAGCACGATATTCAGCGGGGTGCGCAGCTCGTGTGAAGCGCTGGCAAAAAAAGCAGACTTTTGTCGATTGGCATCTTGTTCTCGTTTGAGAGCGTCTCGCAATTGCTCATACAGCTGCGCGTTGTTGATCGCATGCACGGCCTGGTCGGCGAGCGACTGCAAAATTCGTTCGTCTTCCAGCGAAAAAGAACGAGGCGTCGTCGAGAACACGCCCAAAGCCCCAATCGGTTGCTCTCCCTGCCACAGGGGAACGGCAAGAAACCCTTGTGGAGCGGCTTCTCCAGCCGCTACCAACCGGTCCTTGAAAACGAAATCATTCAGTTCCTCGAAGCGAACCGCACGGCGCTCGCGCACTACCAGATCTGTGACAGAATTCCTGAGTGGCAGCCGCGTTCCCCGCCAAGCCACAATCCGATCGGAGGCTCCAGCAATTTCAACTTCATTATCAGCTGTCCGCCAAGTCAGCATACTTGCTTCACAGCTTAACAATCGCGCCACTTCATTGGTCACGAGCTTTAGGATGTCTTGAAGATCCAGTGTCGCGGAGATCAATTGCCCTATACGGCGGAGGGATTCCGACTCATTGAGATGGCGTTCTTGCTCCTGATAGAGGTGAATGTTCGACAGCGCCTGCACCGCCTGGTCCGCGAGCAGTTGCAACAGCTCTTCTTCGTGACGTGTCGGACCGGCGTGACGCGAGCGCCATCCCGTCAACAATACACCCACCACCTTGTGGACAGCGCGTAGCGGGATAACGAGAAGCGACATGTACCCCTCACGCGCGAGGCGGTCGAACAACAGTGCGGCAACCGGGGGGCGCGCAAGATCGGCGATGAACACCGGCCACCCCACCTGCAATACTTCCTTCATGAGTAAGGGTTCGAGGAGGAACCGTTGATCATGTAATGCGGCATCAGTATGCGTCCAGAGCTCAATCTCTCCTTGCTGTTGCTCCATTATGCCCATGAAGAGTCCTTGGACGTGACAAAGACGCTGCGCCGCCACCGTCAACGGCGCCAGCAGTTGATGATGCGTGAGCGTAGAGGTAAGCGCGCGGCTACATTCTAACAACACATCCGCCTCTTGCACCTGCTGTTGCAGCACCGATGCTGAAGTCACTAACAAGGAATGAGAGTCTACCGTCTCCATTTGCATACTCATGGTTTCTTACTCAAATACGCTCAGAGGAAATGAGGTCGATAAGAATGGCGAACCTCAAGCATCAAGGCGTCGTCTTGTTGATGTTGCACGAAAAAATCCCGCAGCTTGGCTTTATCAAATATTCCGCTCCTCGCCTGACACACCTCGACACATTTTCGCAGATGGTGCTCATTTAAATAGGAAAACAGCAGCTCGGGGTCATCTGCGGCACAGTATGCGGGTAACAATTCCTCCGCAGGTAGAGAGGCGACCACACGTTGTAGCCGATCCACAATCATCTCCGCTTGTTGAGGAGAACAGGAAAAAGTACGGCTCAATTCTTCACGCAAGGGCTCCTCTGGGAGCTGGACCGTTGTCGAGACTTCCAGTGTTCCCCGCAACAGCGTATACCGTCGCGGCTCATCTAGATCGGTCCGCCAACTTTTGAGGATATAGGTTTCTCTCCCATCCGTTACTTCTTCGTACGCGATACGGAACGGATCCCACACAGGGCGATCGGAAAAATGTCGGTCTTTCTTCTTTTTCAGCGGCGAGAGCGGGTGCCCGAAGTGCTTGCGGAGGAATGCCGTCTGTTCATCATCTTCATCTCTCTGCAAGTCGGAGTCTTGTTCCCACGAACGAGGCGCGCTCTCAGCAGCGCCCAGCAACTGAACCTCAAAGCAGGAGCGGCAGAACCAGATGCCAGCAGTATAAGGAGAGGAAGCATCAGTTATAGAAAGATGGGGTTCCATAAGTATTCCTACGAACAGACATTGGAAGACGACATTGATACTGGCGAGGCCGACCATGGAGGCGTCGCCCATCGTGATTGCTGCGGCAGCACTGCATTGAGCCCCTTGGTCAGCGTCTGGGCCGCATCATGCACACGCTGCAACGTTTCTTTGCCGCGCGCGTCAAGGCGCTGGGAATATTGCGAGAGCAGGATTTGACTGCCTTCTTTTATGACCTGAAGCGGCTCCTCGACGTTCCCACGGAGAACCGCGTCATTCTCCTCGCGTGTCTGTGGTCCGGGCGCGAACGTCATTGATTGTGGAGCGCTCTCGCCATGCGTTTCCTGCTCTTTTGTATCCTCATCTTCAGCCCTTCTCGAATAATCATAGTGCCGCGTTACCGCCAGTCTTACTTTGTTGCGTAACTCAGGAATGTTGAACGGCTTGGGAATGTAATCGAAGGCGTGTAAGCGTAACGCTCCTAATACGGTCTCATAGGAGGCATAGCCAGTGATAAGGATAACTTCGATGGTGGGATTAAGCTCTTTGATGCGTTCCAGTACACACATGCCGGAAATCCCAGGCATCCGGAGATCGAGGAGTACAACATCGACAGGAGATTCTTCCACCATCTTGATTGCCTGCTCACCTGTTGTAGCGACAAGGATCTGGTGTTCTGGTTTCAAAATCGCCCGCAATGATTCCCGCGGTCCTATCTCATCGTCCACAATCAAGACTGTTGATGGCTTTGACACGAAAGACTCCTTTCTTCAGGAAACCTACTCACTTCCTAAATTCTCATCGGTAGCTCAGCGCTGGACTATAAAAGCCGCAGCATTTCCCCGGGTCCAGGATAGACTAGAATTGGTAAATACTGAACCATAGGGGAGAAATAAGTGACAGCAGCCTAAAAGACGGGAGTCTTGAGGTTTTTCCACAGGGCTGCCGCTTCTGACTCACGTCAAAATTCCAACATCCCCAACGGGTGACGAGTATGGAGAGCTTCCGCAAAAATGAGGCCCCCATACAACGAAGGGGGCCCTAAGAAGGATTTCTACTGAGAGGAACGAGACAGGAGGGAAAAAGAGCGTAGCGACTTACGGCAGTGACGGCGTCAGAAAGGTCAGCGATTCAGGGCGATTCCGAACAGGCATGTCTCCCCGCTGAAGGAGCATGAAAGAATTGATGCCACCGTACGCAAAAGCATTGACCAAACACACATCTACGGCATGGGAGCGCGCCTGGGTCGGAACATAGTCCAAATCACATTCCGGATCGGGTGTAGTCAAATTAATCGTAGGCGGAATACATTCTCGCTCCATGGCAAGCAGCGATGAAGCCACCTGAAAAGCGGCAGCGGCTCCAAAAGCATGCCCCATGACCGATTTTGTCGCGCTTATCGGTACTCGATGCGCTGCTTCTCCGAGGGCTTTTTTCAAAATGCGCGTTTCCTTGCGATCCCAGTTCGGACACGAGCTGCCGTGCGCATTGACCCAGTCGATCTCTTCGGGCGCTACGCCGGTACGTATCATTGCCTCTTGCAACGTATGAGCGGCGTTAGCTCCACTCGGCTCCAAAGCAAATGCCTCATACGCTTCGCACCCCAAAGCATACCCAAGGATTTCTCCGTAGATACGCGCCCCTCTCCGCTCGGCTCTCGTACGTTCTTCGAGCATAAGGATGCAGCTCCCTTCGCTGACGACGAGCCCATCATGCGTCCGATCGAACGGACGGGACGCACGTCCAGGCTCCTCATTGAGGCAAGTTAGCTCCTGCGTACGACAAAGGCTGGCAAAGGTTAAGGGGAATAGTGGGCTTTCCGCGCCACCAGTAAGGCACGCGTCCAGAGTGCCGTTGCGAATCATATCCGCCGCCACACCCATGGCGCATAGGCTGGACGCACAGCCGCCGCCAATTGTAAACGCGAGTCCCTGCGTTCGTGCGGCAATCGCCACCTCCGCTGAGAGCGAGTTAATGTGAAGACCAGCGGAGACAAAAGGATTGATCCGGTTCGCTCCGCGCTCGAGAAGCAGAGACTGTTGTTCAACCCCATCTTTCAAACTACCCACGGAAGTACCAACAATCACTCCAGCGCTGTACGGGTTGGCCCAGCTAGGACCGAGCCCTGCATCTTCCAGCGCCATCTGGGTGCTGGCGACTGCCAGTTGCGCGACGTGCGTCATGCGCCGTCGCTTTTTTGGTTCAATGAATTCCACATAACTGTCGTCTGGAATTTCTCCGGCGATTTGACACGCATACCCTTCCGGATCAAAGCGTGTGAGACGCCTGACGCCAGAGCGGCCTCCCTCAAGTGCGCGCCAAAATGTGTCTTTTCCTATGCCAAGGGGACTGACAAGACCTATGCCGGCAACAACAACTCGCCTGTTCATGTAGCACCTACTGCAGGCTCGTTTCTACGAGCCGGTATCGGAACGTTTGCTTGTTTCTTTAATCCTTATGGACAGATTCAGAAGCCTAACAAAGGGGAGATGCGGAAGCGATGAACTTTAGGCATGTTTTCGTAGAATTCTGGTGGAATTTTGGTAGAATCATGATGGGATAGCACATGGATACTTCTCAACTTGTTTTTTTCCCTCCGTTCCGCCTCGACGTGCAGAATGAGCAGCTCTGGAAGAACGGTCAGCCTATTACAATTCGCCCTAAAACTTGGGCGGTCCTTCGATATCTCGTAGAACATGCAGGTCGGTTAATTACCAAGAAAGAACTCTTCAATACTGTATGGGCGGATGCACGAGTCAGCGAAGCGTTACCAAAAGACTACATTCAAGAGCTACGAAAAATCCTCGACGACGATCCGAAATCGCCGCGCTTTATCGAAACCGTACATGGTCGAGGATATCGATTTATTGCTCTCGTCACGACTGCCGCTGCGCCAGTCCCCAGTTCTCAGTTCTCAGTCCCTAGTTCTCAAGCTCCGCCAACACCTAATACCCAACACTTAACACCTACGCTAGTCGGTCGTGAAGAAGAACTTCAGCAGCTACACAACTGGTTAGCCCCAGCCTTGCAGGGGCGCCGCAAAATTGTTTTTGTGACCGGCGAACCTGGCATCGGCAAGACGACGCTCGTGGAGGCATTTCTGCGACAAGCCGCGGAACAGAACAAGATTCGGATTGCCCGGGGACAATGTCTTGAACAATACGGCGCTGGTGAAGCGTACATGCCAATGCTTGAAGCTGTAGCCGGTCTGTGCCGAGAACCGGACAATGACCCTATGATTGCGCTGCTCAGACGCTACGCGCCGACTTGGCTCGTACAGCTGCCCAACCTGGTCAATCCCGAAGATCTGTCTCTCCTCCAACGCAACGTCCAAGGAGCAACACGGGAACGTATGCTCAGAGAGATGGGAGAGGCGATTGAAGCGCTTACCGTGGACTGCCCACTGATTCTGACGTTAGAGGATTTACATTGGAGCGATTCCTCCACTCTCGCGCTCCTCTCTGTTGTGGCGCAACGAACCCCACCAGCCAGATTGTTGGTCATCGGCACGTATCGTCCCGCCGACGCACGCGAGAAGAACCACCCCCTGACTACCCTCACTCATGAATTACGCATGCACAGACAATGTCAGGAATTGCCGCTGCGGTTTCTCCCGGAACCGGCTGTCGCCGCCTACCTGGCGGCGCGGTTTCCCCAGAACCGCTTTCCCACTGTTCTCAGTCGTACGATTCACAGGCGGACGGAAGGCAACCCCTTGTTCATGGTTAATATGACGGACTATCTCACTGATCAAGGATTGATCGTCCAGCAACAAGAGGAGTGGACCCTACAAGCAAAAGCGCCAGAAATAGAGAGTGGGATACCAACAAGCTTACACCAAAGCATTGAACAACAGTTCGAAGATCAGGAGTCGCATGACCGCCAGTTGCTCGAAGTCGCCAGCGTGGCGGGAATGGAGTTCACGGCGGCGGCGGTTGCGAGCGGGTTAGGGGAAGAAGAGGAACTCATCGAGGAACGTTGCGCCGCGTTGGCCCGTCGCGGACACTTCATCCGTTTTCAAGACTACCGAGAATGGCCAGATGGGAGCATCACTGGACACTACAGTTTTGTTCATGCCCTTTATCAAGAAATTTTGTACGGTCGCATTACCCCTAGTCGACGCATACGGCTTCATAAACGGATTGGGGAACGTGAAGAAATCGGCCACGGAGACCACCTGGAGAATATCGCTAGTGAACTTGCTGCTCACTTCGAGCGTGGTCGTGATTATGAGCGCACGGTTCGCTATCATCACCTCGCGAGCAAAAATGCGCTCCAGCGCTGCGCATACCAGGAGGTCATCTCCCACTGTACGAAAGCGCTTGCGCTTCTCAAATTCTGGCCGGACACCCCAGAACGAACCCGGCAGGAACTGACGCTCCAAGTCACTCTCGGAGCCCCACTCATTGCCACCAAAGGGTACGGCTCTCCCGAGGTCGAAGGCGCGTACGCTCGGGCGCGTGAACTCTGCCAACAAGTAGGAGAAACGCTGCAGTTGTTTCCCGTGCTGTGGGGTTTATGGGTCATGTACTTTGTCCGGGGAGACCTCCAGCTCGCGCAGGATCTCGCACGCCAACTCCTAGACCTTGCCCATCGCGCGCAGGATCCCGCGTTGTTACTCGAAGCTCATGTCGCCTCGGGCCTGACACATGTCTGCCTCGGACAGTTTGCCGCCGCGCTTGACCATCTCCGAGGCGGCATTGAGCTCTACGATCCTAAACAACATGGCGATCATGCCTTCGTCTACGGACAAGACCCTGGCGTAGTGTGTCTCTCCTGGGCAGCCTGGGCGCTTTGGTTCTTAGGCCATCCCAACAAATCCCTAGAGAAAAGTCGCGAGGCTATCGTGCTGGCCCGCCGTCTGAACTACCCCTTCAGCCTCGCCTACGCTTTAGGATGTGCGGCGGTATTTCATCAACTGCGTCGCGAGGGCGCGCCTACACTCACATATGCAGAGGAAGCCATTACTCTTTCTGATGGACAAGGATTTACGCTTTGGTCAGCCGCAGGTCACATTCTCAAAGGGTGGTCTCTGGTTGACCATGGTCAACCAGAAGAAGGGATAGCGCAACTCTACCAAGGACTGGCGGCCTGGCAAGAAACCGGCGCTGGTTTCTTACGGTCCTATGGCTTTGCACTACTCCCAGAAGCATATCGCGAGACGGGAAGGATCGACGAAGGACTTGCCGCTGTGGACGGCGCGTTCGCTATCATCAATCATGACGGCGAACGTCTGTGGGAGGCCGAACTGTACCGCTTAAAGGGTGAGTTACTACTGCAACGGTCTCGCCCCTCACTCCTCAAACGTTAAACGTTCAACGCCGCAAGCAATTTCGCGAAGGGCGAATCCGGCGAGACGCAGGAGCCCAGCAGCGGCGCCGTCTAGGGCCATCAGTCTATCGTCCGTGAAATTGCGGAGTCCGTTTCTCCACAAAGGCGCGCACTCCTTCTTGATGATCTTCCGTTTGTCCGCAACGGTTGTGCGTCTCCGCCTCACGATCAAGCATCGTCCGAAAATCCACCGTAGTGGAGAGATTGATGTTCGCCTTCATGTATCGATAACTAACGAGCGGACCGGTCGCGATGCGATCGGCAATCACCAACGCCTCCTCCCACAACATCTCAAGGGGAACAACACGGTTAACAAGATTGATTCGATAGGCTTCT
>JBFWZL010000104.1:0-14744 GCA_050185455.1 Binatia bacterium
ATAGCAGAACCCGTGCACGATCGTGAAGACCTGCCCGCTACCAACACGACTGAACTCTCGCCACTAGGCACAAGCTCAGAAAAGAGAAACAAGAGGAAAGTCAACCTCGCTCACCGGAAGGATACAAAACAACATGTTCGTCTGCATACGCCTTCAGCATGTGTTAGCTTTTGGTCGGTCTGACATCTTGGACTAATTGCGGATGGGTCTTGAGGAACCGTTTGACAAACTGGGATTCTCGACGAAAGGCTTGTTCAATTTCATCATGATGGTCTTCGTAATAAGCTAGCGCGGAATACACTTCGGCTAGGGTCAGTTCTGGATAGACAGTGGCTGCTATTTCTTCGGGCGCCAACCCTCCCAAGTCGCGAGCGGCGACAATGTCGCGAACACGGATGCGGCGCTTCGCGATCCTTGGTTCGCCGCCCACGACACCCGGGGTGCGAACGATATGCACATATTCAGTCTTGATCCCGGTTTCGGTCATAACAGTTCCCTCTCCATTATTTTCTATCCATTTCTCTGCTTTCTAAAATGCGGCATCACCTCCTTGGCAAACAGCCGCATCGAGTGTTCGGTCAGACGCGGGTCCATGCCGCCGATCTGCATCCACATGACCAAATGCGTCACGCCCGTTTCGGCGTGAGAACGTTCGATTTCTTTGATGGCGTCTTCCGGCGAGCCAATAATAAATGGTGCGCCAAAAAAGTGCAGATTCTTTTCCGCACCGAGCCGTTCTGGGGGAGGAAGCGGATCTACACCAAAATAGCCGCCTGGCCATTTGAAATCGCCCGCGTCATCCAAATTTTTCGTATACACCGACATCTGATGATGCACGTGAGGCGCGGCTTCCGTCCACGCGCGCTCTCGGGTGTCGGCAATGTACACCATACGCAAGGCGCCTTTGTAAAAATGTTGCGGATCGTGTCCATGGCGTCGCAGGCTGGCGTCATAGACCTGCATCCCCGTGGCCGCTCCGGCACCGGCAAAGTGACAACCGTAGCGCGCGGCGCGATCAATCGATTTTTCTGTTAATCCGGCGACCCAGATCGGAAGCTGCTTTTGCACGGGACGAGGGCGGAGTGAAAGGGGTCCGATCTTAAAATGTTTCCCGTCGTGCGAGAACGTTTCTTGTTCCCAGAGGCCGCGAATGATGGCGAGACCTTCTTCCATGCGAGCCGGACGTTCCTTGCGTGGGATATTGTACGCGGCGTATTCGCTGACGACATAGCCTTGGCCGACGCCAAGATCAAAACGTCCATCTGATATGGCGTCGAGCGTTGCGGCTTCTTCCGCTACTTGTAGCGGATTGTAAAGCGGCAGAATGACAATGTAGGTTCCGATGCGAATGCGACTCGTCCGTGCAGCGATGGCGGCAAGCATGGGAAATTGCGCGGAGAAATATTCGTCCGTACCGTGATGCTCGGCTGTCCACACATTGTCGTAGCCGAGTTCTTCCGCAAGCACGGCTTGGTGAATGAAATTTTGGTAGACTCGCGGAACGGGCGCTGTCCAAGGTGATGGGTTACCGCCGGTGAGAATTAATCCGAAGTTCATGTTGACCTCCAGAATTGAATCATTGAGTTATTGGACCATCGGGTCATTGATGACTCAGCACCATGATTACTCAATGGTTCAATCCTTCAACGGCTCAATGACTCAATCGATTGGTTCAATACACTCCGGCGAATCATTGCGCGGGGAATTTACTGCTAGAGAAACCGCATAGGCGTCCATGTTGTTCGCGGGGTAAGGGACTAAGAGGGGAAGTAGACGGGCGGGATCTTCAAGCGAGCGATCGAGCCAAGCAGCTTCAGCGTCGCGTGGCAGAATGACCGGCATGCGAGTGTGAATTGATTCCATAAGGGCATTGGGCGTCGTCGTGATAAGCGTGCAGGAATGAATCGTCTCGCCCTCGGGCGACTTCCACGTTTCCCACAGACCAGCGAATCCAAACGGTTTATGGTCCGTAAGAGCAATGTACATTGGGGTTTTCTTCTTGCCTTCAGTTTTCCATTCATAAAATCCGTCAGCTAACACAAGGCAGCGTCGTTTCTGCAAGGCGCGCCGAAAGCTGGGTTTCTCGGCGACCGTTTCCGCGCGGGCATTGATCATCCGATTGCCTATTGAAGAATCTTTCGCCCAGGATGGGATCAGTCCCCAACGCAGCAACCCAGCGCGACGTTCCTCAGCGCCAATGACGGTGAGCACTTGTTGGCTCGGCGCGATATTGTAGTGGGGTTTGAAGGAGAGATTCACAACGTGAAAGGAAAAACGTTCTTCGAGATCGCCCAGATCCGTTGTGAGGGTAAATCGACCACACATGGCGTTACCTCTACTGACGAGTTCTTTTCCGGCAAGCTGCTTGTAAATATAGCGAAGGTGGTAGGCAAAGAGTAGTCAGGAGCCGGCATTCAGTAGTCAATAGAAAATGTAGAGGGCTTTTTTGACTTTCGATTTTAGCGATTGAGAGGGGGGGGGAGAGAGAGGGGGAAAACGGTGGCTGCTTCCGTCCTTGGAAGCGTTTAACCCACCGCCCGCGACCGGCGCTAAATCCATCCTGGGTGCTCCTGAGACCTCCTCTGACCTCGGAGCAAGTGTGCGCACTTTACAAGGTTTCTTTGTTGTTTGTCAAGAGTTCATTAAGCATTTATCCAACAAAATAATTGATTATTGTGAGTCTTTTCTTGAAGTTTAATCAACAAAGTGCTGAAAAAATCTGCTTTTGTCCTTTTCGCCGAAAGCACGCGCTTTTGTGATTTTCCTAGCCTTGCCTGTGCTGCTCAGGGTAAGGTAAGGTGCCGCCAACATGGAGAAAGAAGAAAAGGAGGACTCGTCATGATTAAGTGTTTTGCTCTTCTACCCAAGAAGCCCGGTATTAGTGATGAACAATTCCATAGTCACTGGCGCGGAATACATGCTCAGCTCGCGCTTCGCATTCCTAGTCTGCGGCGGTATGTGCAAAGTCATCGATTGCCCAGACTCACAGCGAGTTTCCCCGAGTCCCGTTTCGAAGGCGCCGCGGAAGTCTGGTACGACAGTTTAGAAGCCGCCCTCGCCATGCGGGAGAGTCCTGAGTATCTCGAAGGCGCCTTTAAGGATGAGCCGAATTTCATTGATCAACCCGGTCTGTGTTGGCTTGCTACCGGAGAGAATGTCGTCGTTGCTGGAACGCCTATGGCAAAAGACGCACGTTGTGTCAAAGGCGTATTTCTTGTGAAGCGAAAACCTGGACTGAGCGTCGCCGAGTTTCAGGACTACTGGCGTAACAAACATGCGCCGCTCGTGCCGCGCACGCCGCACTTGCTGCGGTATGTTCAATGTCATGTGTTGCCGGAAACGTATGAGTCCGATACCCCACCCGCTTTTGATGGCGTCGCGGAACTCTGGTGGCCGGACGTGGTGAAGTTCAAAGAGTCGTGGGCGTCGCCGGAACTCCAGGTCGAGCAACTCAACGACGCGAAGAACTTTGTTGATGGCAAAGGCTCGATGTCGTTCCTGGCTGAAGAGAATCGGGTGATCTGGCCGTAGCGCGAAGAATCCGCTCACTTCGTTCGCTTTATAGCAAATAGTCCGCTTCGCTCTATGGCTTATAGTCAGAGCCATAAGCCGTAGAGTGAGCGCAGTGAACAGGCGATCAAGGGAGACAATCATGGGACAATTGCAAGGAAAAGTGGCGTTGATTACAGGATCGGGGCGCGGTCAGGGGCTGGCGGCGGCGAAACGTTTCGCGGCTGAGGGCGCGCGCGTGGTGGTGAATGACCTTGATCCCGCGTCGGTCAAAGCCGCGGTTGATTCCATTCGCGCCGCTGGCGGCGACGCGGTTGATGCGGTCGGCGATGTGGCTGCCTCGGCGGAGGTACGCCGCGTTTTGGCTGTTGTGAAAGACAAGTGCGGCGGTCTGGATATTCTCTACAATAATGCCGGTATCGGCTACTCGGCGACGAAACGGTTTGGCGTCGCCATGAGCGACATTGTGTCATGTACAGAAGAAGACTGGCGTCGCATTTTGGATATCAACATCGGCGGTGTTTTCCTCTTTTGCAAATACGGCATTCCCATGCTGATTGAGCGCGGCGGCGGCGTCATTATCAACACGGCCTCGATTGCTGCTTTACGCGGCGCCGCTGACGCCCATGCGTACACGGCCACGAAGGGCGCCGTGGTGGCGCTGACGCGAGCAATCGCCGTGACCTACGGACCGAAAGGGATACGGGCGAATACGATTTGTCCTGGAGTCATCGATACCGAGATGATCCATGACACCTTAATTGCTCGTGATGACGTGCGCAATATTTTGACGCAAAGCACTCCGTTGCGTCGTGCGGGGACAGCGGAGGACATTGCCGATGTCGCGTTGTTCTTGGCAAGTGACGCCGCACGTTTCATTACCGGGGAAGAAATCGTGGTCGATGGCGGGATCAGTCAGCGGGTGTGATCTTGCGCAACGTAATGGAATCGGACATGTTCGCGAGCGAGGAACCCATATGGATAATCAGATGATGCTGGAAGTCTTTAAGACTTCGTTACTGGCGCGACGTTTCGAAACGCGCGTTGTACAAATGGCGATGGCAGGTGAAATACCTGGTTCTTTACACGCCGGCGCCGGTCAAGAGATTGAACAAATTGCTGCAATCTCCGCGCTCTCCAAGGACGACTACATTCTCTACGGTCATCGCGGTGTCGCCTATATGATTGCACGGGGGACGCCGCTATCGCGCATCCTCGCGGATATCGCCGGGAAGGAGGGAGCCACAAGCCATGGGAAAGGCGGCGTCATGCACGTGGTCGACGTGCCGAACGGCATTCTTGGCGAGAGTGGCACACTCGGCGGCGGGTTTGTCATTTCCGTTGGGGTGGGCATGGCGCTCAAACGGCGCAAGAAAGGCCAAGCGGTCGTTTATTTCTTTGGTGATGGGACCTCGAACCGCGGAACATTCCACGAATCGCTCAACTGGGCGGCAGTGCAGAAACTGCCGTGTATCTATTTCTGCGAGAACAACGGCTACGCTGTGTCAGTGCCGACGAGTACATCCACTGCAGTGCCCGACATCGCCGCGCGCGCCGCCGGTTACGGTGTGCCGGGGGTTGTAGTTGATGGCAACGACCCCGCCGCCGTGTATGAGGTAATGCAAAGCGCGGTGGAACGGGCGCGCGCCGGTCATGGACCGTCATTGATTGAAGCGAAGGTGACGCGATTGCAAGGGCACTATGTCGCGGACCAGCAGACCTATCGGCCCGACGCCGCGACGGTAGCCGCGACGAAAGATCCCTTACCGAAGCTGCAACAGATGTTAATGAGTGCCGAGGTGCTCAACGAATCATTGTTGGCGCAGATCGAGGCCGAGGTGCAACGTCAGATTGATGAGGCGGTCGCGACAGTAAAAGCCGCGCCTCTGCTTGCGCCGGAAGTGGCGTTGCAAGATCTTTATGCTTAGAAAGCGAAACGATTATGCCAGTGATTACCTATAGCAAAGCAATTAACCAAGCCTTAGCCGAGGAGATGGCGCGAGATGAGAACGTCATCCTTTACGGACAGGATGTCGCTGTGTGGGGCGGCATCTTCAAAGTGACTGAAGGGCTACTCGACCGCTTTGGTCCCGATAGAGTATTTGACTCGCCGATTTCCGAGAACGTGATGGTTGGCGCCGGAGTCGGTGCGGCGATGATGGGCTTGCGTCCCGTTGTTGAGTTGCAATTCGCCGACTTTATCTTTACGGCGGGAGACGAAGTCTTCTTCAAGGCTGGTATGTGGCGATTCATGCATGGCGGCGCCTTTACGATTCCTCTTGTGATTCGTGCACCTTCCGGAGGCTCGGGATTTGGACCGGAGCATTCGGCTTGTCCCGAGGCGTTTGTTATGCATGCCCCGGGTCTTTTATGCGCCGTACCCTCGACGCCTGAAGACGCGAAAGGGTTGTTAAAAGAAGCGATTCGCTTGAACAATCCCGTCGTCTATTTCGAGCACAAACTGCTCTACGCCATGCGTGGTGAAGTGCCGGGTGGAGACTATACGACGCCGTTCGGCAAGGCCGTGATCCGGCGCGAGGGCGACGCGGTGACCATCATTGCGTGGCAGGATATGTTGCGTCGTTCCCTGGCGGCGGCGGAACGGTTAGGCAAGGAGGGTATCGAGGTTGAAATCGTTGACCCTCGCACCTTGAACCCGTTCGATCGAGAGACGATCATCGAGTCAGTAAAAAAGACTGGCGCGTGCATGGTGGTTGAGGAAGCGTATCGCACGCTTGGCGTCGGCGCGGAAATCGGCGCGTTGCTGCTCGAATATGCGTTGCCTTATCTTGACAAACCCTTCAAACGGCTGGCGATTCCCGACGTGCCGCTGCCAACCAGTCAACATCTCGTGAACTACATCGTTCCTTCCGAGGAAGATATCTACAAGGCGGTGAAAGACCTTGTCTCCTGAAACGACAACGCCAAGTACAGTCGTCTTGATGCCGAAGCTTGGTCAGGCCATGACCGAGGGAACCGTGTTGCAATGGCATAAGCAAGATGGGGAACAGGTCAAGAAGGGCGAAATTCTTGTGACGATCGAGACGGATAAAGCGACTTACGACCTTGAAGCTCAAGCCAGTGGGACGATACGCATTTATGTCGAAGAGGGACAAGAAGTAAAAGTCGGCGCGATCATAGGAGAAATAGGTGATGGTCAGGGCCGCGTGATGAGTACTACTCCAATCGTTGCTCCCGTCGCTCCAACGGTAACCGTGTCAACGACAGAGGTTCCCGCGCGGAAACGTATCCTTGCCTCCCCCAAAGCTAAGCAACTGGCGGCTGAACACGGGATCAATCTCGCGACGGTTACGCCCTCCGGGACGGATGGGGTTATTGCGGCTGATGATGTTGAGCGCGCTCTGGCCGCTCAGAAAACGACGCCTCCAATTCCTCTAGGTGAAAGGGCGTCAGTCGGTCGCGTTGTACGCGAGCGGCGCAAATTAACCGGTATCCGTAAAACTTCAGCGCGCCGTTTACAGGAGGCATGGCAAACCATTCCGCATATCGTGCAGATGGTGGAGGTTGACGCCGCCGCGCTTCGTGAGACACGCGCCGCATTGCGGACAGAAATTCCTTCGCTCACGCTCAATGATTTGATTCTCTACGCCGCCGCGCACGTCATGGCGAGTCTGCCGGATCTCAATGGCGCGATCGAAGGCGAAGAACTCGTTCTGTACGACGGCATTGACATTGGTTTCGCCGTGGATACGCCCCGTGGACTTGTGGCTCCGGTGATCCGCCGCGCTGAGACTTTGTCGTTGGCGCAATTGGCGGCGGAAAGTCAGCGACTTATAGAAGCGGCGCGCAGGGGACGCTTGGGACCGGAGTACATCGGCGGCGCTAGTGTAACGGTCTCGAACCTTGGCATGTTTGGCGTGCAGTTCGGTACGCCGGTGATCAACTTGGGCGAGCCTGTTCTTGTGTTTGTCGGCGCCATGGAGGATCGACCTGTAGTACGAGACGGACAAATCGTGATTCGCCCGCTGATGACGCTGAGCATTGGGTATGACCATCGTGTTGCTGATGGCGTTGCCGCTTCGCAGTTTACCAAAGGATTGAAAGAGCGGTTGGAGAATCCAGCCTCGAAACAGAGCGCCGAGTTCCGAGCACCGAGTTCCGAGGCCAGCACCCAGCACCTAACACCTAACACCCAAGAAGAATTAGGTGAACGAGAAATTCGCTCGATATACGAGGGTGACGGTTATGCCGTGCAGGTGGGTAATCGAGCCCACCAATGGGTCATTGATGAACCAGTTGAGGGTGGCGGAACCGACCGTGGACCAACTCCCGTCGATGCGTTTGTCGGCGCTTTGTTGTCATGCATGACAATCTCCTTTAAAGCCACCGCCCGTCGCCGAAAAGTGCAGATTACGAAAATGGAAGGATACGTGCGAGCTCATCCTGGTCGGATCACTACGATTACGATGAAACTCGAGGCGTGGAGTCCTGATCCCACGGAAAATGTGCAGGCGCTACTCGATACGGCGAAACGGGGTTGCTACGTTAGCGGGGTGCTTAAGCCGGAGATTGATTTTCAGGTTGAACTCGTCGTGCACAAAGCTTGACGCTCAACGTTTCCCTCAATGGATGGCGTGCGAACGCGTTCTTACAAATTCCACGGCGTAGGCGGCCCAGATCAAAAACAGGTTGCATGTGAGAAGGGGAATGAGAAGATAGCGCAGAAACGGAGCGACCTTCTCGGTCGGAAGAAGAGCAACTGTTCCTAAACCTCCTCCTATTGCTAAAAGGTAGCCCAGTATGCGTCTCCAGTCCTGTCGTGCAAAGAACTGGGGCGCGAGGGCGGCGGTGGCAAAAGATAACATCGCCCACTTCCAACGAGTCCATGCGTATGCCGCGTACGCGGCGGCGTCATTTCCATCAAGACATTGTTCGAGATGATGATTTTCCAGCCAGTCACACTGAGCGGCAAATACCGCGAGAACGATCATTGCCGCGCCGTAGAGCCATGCCGACTCGTTTGCACAGAAAACGGTCATCCCGAGAAAAATGAAAGCCAACGTGTAGATCGGAACGAAGTACCAGGAATCTCGTTGCAAGCTCTCCAGGTGTTCACTTTTGGTGTCTGCGTTCAAGCCTCCCGTGAGACAATACTCCATCGGGTACAGTTGCAGTTGCAGTGGATCGGTTGCCTGTTGAATGGGAGCGCGAACCCAGACCCCAAGACCTCCAGTAAGCGCCAGGCAACACAAGAACACGATGGCGCAGAATTTGACTTTTGTTGGTGTGGAGCGTTCCTGTGAAGCGGCGCGAGCAGCTTTCGCGGCGGAGCGGCGTGTCGTGTGTTTTGCCATGTTGAGAAGGATGAATTATTGGGAGGTGGCGGCGTTAATATTGAGCGCTGGTGGTTTTTTTGTGTCGAACCGCCCGACCATATTCCTTCGGCTTCAGCAGGAACCGCAACATGGCGATGATGCGATGTAATGCGGAGTTAGACGTGCAAACCCGCCATGCTTGTTAAGCAACAATCTTCAATGCTTCTCCCTGATTATGTAGCGCCACAAGCTGGTTACTCCGCAACGCTAGCTCCGTGTAAGTCTGTCCCTCGTCATCACAAAACTTCACCTCATACACATCCGGTGCAAGGATCTCCACTACGGTGCCGACTTCGCCACGCCTGGGCTTGCGTTCCGGCAAATCCTCAAGCAGTGCGACGGTGTCCAACAATTTAATCTTCCGTTTCGGCATTACCGTTTCCTTTTCTTGACGTAGCAGGTTGTCAACTGTGGCGTGGTCTTGCCATGCAAGATAATACAGCCGCTCCGCACGGTTGCTTTTCCTACTTGGGTTTCCATCTCAAATCCAATTGTGTAGCGTTGCCCATAAAGATCGAGCTCGCCACGTTGCGCATCTGCGGTCTCGCGGCCTCCAGCAACTTTGCTCGCAGTTGCGGAGCCTCTGCCGCCGTTATTCCCAGCGCCGTAGCAAAGACCCGTGCTTTGTGTCTACCCCTGGGGCTGTCTGGATTCAGACAATAGTCGTGCAATCTTTTCAGGTCAACAAGCGCGCGTTCTCTATGGGGTAATAACATGAGAGCAGTTTATACGTGGGACATCGCATGTAGCAACCTTTCAAGCAGTACGGTTACCCCTCAGCTTACCACGAGCCGCCCAACCGTAAGTTTACGCTTAATTCAGAACCGCAACGTGGCGGCGATGCGGTGCGCGTGTGGTTAGGCAACGTCTAACATCTTGTTCGCATAGTCTTTCCCGCACGTGGCAGGAGGCAGAGCTTTGTGGTCTTTCTTGTATAAGTCAATCGTCTCGTCCACGATTGTACACAACTCGGCAAACACCGCTTGCTCGTCATTGCCGTGACACCCTCCGTACAGCAGCCCTGGACAACTTCCGATAAAACACTGATCTTCCTCTGACCATTCGACAATCTTGACGTACCGGGCACTCTCTTTCATCGTTGGGACTCCTCAATTGCCGTCTGCACGGTTCTCTCTTGATAATGCTTGGCGTCCTGACCGAGCTTCCCAGAGATAGTGATGGATTTGGTCACTTTCGGGTGCACGAAGTTTCGATGATCTCCTTTTCCTCCGCGATTCACAAAGCCAGCGGTTTCAAGGTCTCTGATGAGTTCTCTAATTTTGCGTGGCATTCGTCTCGGATTGTAGCAAAAGTTTCTCGGAAAGTTGCCTAACGAAGACGTTCACGTGCGCCGTCTTTCGGCGTCGGGTGGAGCGCGTATCAATTCGGTGGGGAAGGCGGCAATATTTTCTGTAACCAGAATAACCACGTAACGTTTCCTATACTGGGCTAGTTGGTTAACGAATCCGCGCGTGATGGGCGAGCGCCATCTCGCCGACCACCCCGGGGGCCTGAAGTATGTCACTCTCAAGTGTGCTCATATCTCAGCTCAGCTCCGCGTTCGTCCTATCCCCGCGTGTGTTAGGCAGCGGACTAGAAGGCCCGAACTACACGCAGAATGTTCCAGACGAGAAGCAACACAAAGACGACCAGAAACGTGAGGTAGAAAGCGTTGAGATTTTGGCTGACGCGAATCCGCTCGTGACGCTTGAAAACCAAGTGCTCTTCGTCGACGACCTGCGTGTCCGTGAGTTTCTGTCCGTGCTCCAGGGTCTTGACGGTGCCTATCAGTTGTTTTTCGAGTTCTCGCGCACTCGCAATCCAATAGGAGTAGTACTTCCGACTTCGAAACACCATGGACCACCACAGAAATGTCACCGCGATACCGACCAGCGAGCAGGCGGTCGCAACCACTGCGATGACCCTTGAATCGATGACACCAACGAAGGACAGAAAGACGGCCGCGACTATGATGAGTACTACAGACGGCACGAAAACGCCTGTCATGCGCTACTGTAGCTGGCCTTCGTATCCCATGAGCTGGGTGGCCACTTGATATCCGACTCTTAGATCAGCTTTGCGATCCGATTCCCCAGCATCATTCATTTTCACTCCGATAGTAGACGTTTTCGTCACCATCGTTTCAGACCGTTACCTAACGCTTGATAGACAACCTAATCAACATGGTAAGCCCTCCCAGACTTTTGCAAGCTAATATTCTCTTGAACAATATCCACTCGGCTCACCAATCCTCCGGAGTCTGAAGCGAAACACACGGGGTTGGCACAGTCCATAGCGTAAATCCCCGCGCGGAGCCTGTGGTGAGCGGAGTCGAACCACGCGGCCTCTCTTTCTATAAGTTCAGGACAGGCTTGGCGAAAGGGAGCTGTCCCTTGCACTTCCCCCTTTTGAAACAGGAGGAAGTGAAGTTTGTAAGACTCTTTTTGCTTATTTTGCAAACGCCGCTCGCAGTGCAGCTGCGGCGTCATCGCGAGCTTGCTTCGCGGGTTCGACAACGTGCGCCATGCCCATGTAGCCGTGGATGAGTCCTTCCTGGCATTTGTACTGCACGGACACGCCGCCTTCGCGAAGTTTGGCCGCATACGCCGCGCCGTCGTCTCGTAGCGGATCAAACTCAGCCGTGAAAATGGCCGCTGGCGCTATCCCTTGAATGCGCTTGACTTGTAAAGGAGACGCATACGGATTCTGCCCGTCGGCGTCAGTGTTAAGGTATTGCTTCCAGAACCATTGCATCATCTCGGTGGTGAGAAAGTAGCCTTCGGCGTTTTCTTTACAAGACGGCGTGTCAAACGCGTAGTTCAATACAGGATAAAGCAGCAGTTGCAGCGCGAGAGAGGGGGTGCCCCGTTCCTGCGCCATAATGGCGGCGGCAGCGGCGAGATTCGCGCCCGCGCTTTCTCCGCCAACCGCCAGGCGCGAGGGATCGCCATAAAAAGACGAAACTTGAAGCGCCGCCCATTGTACTGCCGCATAGGCATCTTCCGCCGCCGCCGGAAATTTATGCTCAGGCGCTAACCGATAGCCTGCCGAAACGACAATGCACCCGACAAGATTAGTGAGCGCGCGACAAGACGCATCCACCGTGTCGATGGCGCCAACCACCCAACCGCCGCCGTGAAAGTAAACGAGCACGGGAAATGGACCGCGACCGTTAGGAGTGTAGATACGCACCGGCAACTGTCCGCTTGGTCCGCGAAACATGCGATCTTCTACTTTGCCGACAGGTTCCGGCTCGCCTGTCGTGGCGCGCATGGCCAGGATTGCTTTCCGGGCTTCTTGCGGCGTCATGTGATGGAGCGGTGGCCCCGCGGCGGTCATGGCATCGAGGACTTTTTTCACTTGTGGATGAAGTGGCATAGAGATCTCCTTTTCTTTACTTGTTTTGCAAAGTGTTACCAGGGGTGGAAAAATCCCCCAGCGCTCCGCACTTCCCCCCCCTTATGCTAAAGGGGGGACGGACGGGGGATTTTATACTTATGACAGAAATTTACTAACGAGCTGCGCAAACTCCTCGGGCTTTTCCAAATGCGGATAATGTCCGCAGCGGTCGAGCACTTCCAAACGTGAGTTCTTTAACGCTTGCTGGTACAATTCACCGCATTCGAGCGGAATAATCTGGTCTTCCTTCCCCCATACGATCAGTGTGGGCGTTTGCACGCGTGGCAGTAGGTGAGGGAGGGCGGCATCATGCATATATGGTTTCCAGCAATAGCGGATCGCGTTCTCTTGATTCTTGACGCTGAGTTCTCGTTCTCCCGGCGGGAGCTTGCGACCAAACAAATCTTTGGCTGCGGGGGAATTTTCTGGATCGAAGAACGCTAGTATTCGCATACCTTCCTGTCCATGCAAAAAAATGTCGGTGATTTCGCCTTGCTGCGGGCGAACGCCTGCCGCATCAACAAGAATGAGGCGGTCGAGAAGCTGTGGACAGACCACTGCCATTTCCGCCGCCATCCAGCCGCCCATGAAGTGACCGAGCACGGAGACCCGTTGCAGCCCCAAAGCCTCGATCAGCCAGAGCGTTAATCGTGTTAAATCTGGGAACGTTTCTAGCCACGGAGGTCGTTCTGACAACCCAAAACCCGGCAGCGTCACCGCATACACCGTGTAGTATTGCGTCATCTGTTGCAAATACGGACGCCAGCCAAGGTTCCCTTCTACACTGTGGAGCACCACAATCGGTTTGCCTTGGCCGCCCTTGAGATAATGAATCTTCGCGCCAGCGAGTTCGATAAAGTGTTCTTGTGGTTCTGTCATGGGCGTTTCCTTGTCACCTTAAAAACTTGGAACGTAGAGCTTGGAACGTGGAACCTGGAACTTTGAACTTTTTAGGGCGCTTGTTCGAACGGTCCCGGGAGATTCAGTTCCTTGCCCATTTCCTTGAGCGCGGGGAGCACTTCTTTCTCCATTAACTGGAGACAACGCATGGTGTCCTTGTGGCTGATCGTGCCGTCGTTAGTCCAAATGCCGAGAATGCCTGGGCGGAGCGCACTCAGCACTTGTCGGAGTTTCTTGAGCACCGTCTCTGGTTTACCGACAATGACGCGATTGCTTTCGACCACTTTGTCCCAGCCGGCGGCGTCCACACCACCATAGAGAGGATCTGGCCGCGCCGCATGACGATATTGTTCGATGAGCTTTTTCGTCGCCTCGCGCGAATTGTATCCCGGAGGGGCCATGAAATCGCCCGGCAGTGGCACACGACCAACCCCGGCATTGCCAATCAGAAAACCCTCGCCCACTTCATACGCCTTCTCGTCCGTGTCTTGCACATGCACCCGCACGAGATAGCCAAAATTTTGCGGACCGGGCTCGTAGCCAACTTCCTGGGCGGCTCTCGTGTATAAACCCATAAGATCGAGCGTTACCTGTGGATCAGTTTCCAAGTAGACATACGGATAGTGATGCTGCGCACACCACACGATGGTTTCCGGACTGCCGACGCCGGGAATCCAGATCGGGGGATGCGGTTGTTGGAGCGGACGCTCGAAAGGATTCACCACGCGAAATTGGAAATGCTTTCCTTCCCAGCGAAACGGACCAGGTGTCGTCCACGTTTTAATAACGAGGTCGTGCGCTTCTTGGAACCGTTCGCGATTATGGGCAGGATTCGTGTTGGTTGCCCAGCTCTCAATCCCGGTGCCGCGCACAAAGCCGGATACCAGACGCCCGCGCGAGATCATGTCGATCTCCGCCAACTCTTCCGCCAGGCGAATAGGGTTATCGAAGATCGGCAAAGGGTTGCCGAGGAGCACGATCTTGGCTCGTTTGGTGGTGCGGGCCAAGATCGCGGCTTCGAGATTCATTGCGGCGCCCATGCACGTCGGCGTGTTGTGATGCTCATTGAGCATTAAGCCATCAAACCCGATCTCATCCGAGTATTCGTACTCATCCAGATACTCATTGTAGAGATCAGCGCCCAACGTTGGATTGAAGTGCGTATTGGGAAACGTGAGACGCACCGATTTACGGAAACTCTTCTCGACATCTTCCGCTGAATAGGCGACATAGGCCCGTTCGGTGAAGCGCATAAGAAACATAGTTGCCTCCCTCCTTTCGAGATGGACACTACCCTGTGTTTCTTATCAAGATCAAGGGAACGCGGATAGTGTGAACCTTGACTCTCTCGGAGGGGCAGGGTACGGCTAGCGGCAAAGGAGGATGAACGATGGAGAAAACCTACGGCTCAGCCAGCTTGAATAATGAGGAGCTATCGTTACAAACAAAGCGAAGCAATCCCTGTAAATGCTGAACCTGCCTGAAGAAGAAAGATGAGAAGACTATGCCGTCATCAACAAAACCATCCGTGCTTTCTGGCGTCCGGGTCTTAGACTTCGGGCATTACATTGCCGCGCCGATCTTGACGCGCATGATGTC
>JBFWZL010000105.1:0-14732 GCA_050185455.1 Binatia bacterium
CTCTGGAGTGTCGCTAAGTATAAAAATTTCGTCTAACACTAGGTGCGGTTCGACGGAAAAGGTTTCTTCTTCTGTTAGAAGTTCTTTTTCCTTCCCATTTAGGATGCCAGTCTCCTCGGCTAGCTCTATCTGAGGGTCAACGGACACCGCCATCTGAAGCGATGGCAATGGCGGTTGGATTGACCCAGGAACCTCTGAGAAAATCAGCCTTCCACGAGAAACGGCAATGGCGAGCGGTTTGCCGAAAAACTGCTCGACCGTATCTTGTAACAGCGCCCAATCCTCGTCACCTAGAGAGTTTTGTTGTTCAACCCAAGCCAGCAGATCGGAAAAAGGATCTTCTCCATTGGCAAGCGATTCGGTTGCCGGGTGTAAATGCGGCCACTGCGCTGCTGCAGTGGCGTCGCGCATTTCCTGGGCGCGTGCTTGACATTCACGTAACGGAGGGAAATCCGGTTGATCTCGGTGGTGCAATAACATGACACGATCGAGCATCATGAGCGCCCGTTGACGAACATCGTGGTAGAGGGTCCGGTGCTCTTCGGCTTTGCTCACATGCTCAAGTAAGGCTTGCAAGGCGTGAAGCGAAGTGAGTGTGTCGCCAGAAGGTAAAGATGAGATCGACAACGCTTCAGCGGCGGCTACCCCGTGCGTTCGCAGCTCAAGAAATTGACGCCGTAAGGTCGCGACGTCTTCGATCAAGCGTTCGCCGGGAATTTCTCCTTTTTCTTGGAGATCCTTCGCCGCTTGCGTCAACTGTGCGCTCAGTTGGCCGGAAACTTCTGTTAAAGAAGTGAATGTCTGGAAAAGAGAAGACGATGTCAGCTGTTGCATGTCAATATCCCCTCCACTCGATCACTCTTAAGAGTGATGTGCAGAGCAGTGTCCAAAAGACACATCGGCAGCAGTCAAAAGTTCTTTATCTATGCTGACTGTGTAAAGTGTCCCTTATACTTTTATTCAAAGACACGAAATGCTCGCGCCGCCGCGCCGCGCCGGATGAAATCTAAGTAGGACCGCAAAAAGATTTAGGCTCGACTTTGAGCTTTTTCAGCAAATTCCGGCGATTATGAGCATAGCTATTTCTGCGGGCCTATTGAGGTTCAAAGCCCCATTTGCGGAACGCCGGCGCTAGAGTCCGGTAACGAAGTTGCCGTTCAGTGGAAACTTGAATACTACTCAGGATATGATTTTAATATAGACTAGAGTACTCACGCTTCGCTGAGAATTGAGGTACCGAAAGAGGAATTTTAGCGCAAGATGGGGGGATGAAAGACGAGCGAACCGTAGAAACCGAACGCATTGATGATCTCCCGGTGTTGATCGAGTGGCTGAAACAGATGAAGGTGGACGCCATCATTGATGACCACACGCATGCACACGGGCTGTGGGGTGGGATAAGTAAGGGGTTACTGGGGCTGACGTGGATAGCGCACATGATTATGACTGGCGATCATCGGCAGGTGCGGCTGAACGAGCTGCTGCAGCGCAATCGGCGCAGTCTGGGAGTGCTGCTGGGCAACGAGATTCGAGAGAGCGAGTTTAACGATGATCGGCTGGGGCGATTGCTGACAGACTTGGGGCGTGGGGAGACGGCAGAAGCCATTGAGCGCGAGATGAACGCGCAGTGCATTCGCTGCTATCGACTGCCGACAGAGCAAGCGACCGTGCGCCTGGACACCACGAGCGTGGCCGTGCATGGGGATGATGACGGGAGTGGCGTGATTGCGTATGGCTACAGCAAAGATCAGCGGCCCGACTTGCGGCAGTTTAAAGTGCTGAGGGCGACGCTGGATCCGTTGGGCATGCCGCTTCTGACCCAACTGGTGGCGGGGAACAGGAGCGATGATGGGTGCTATGTGCCCGCGTATGAGGAAGCGATCAAGAGTACCGGGAAAGACATCATGGTCATTGGCGACAGTAAGATGAGCGCCCTAGCGACGCGGGCTCACCTGCACAGCGGCGGGTCACGGTACATTACGCCCTTAGCGATGGTGGGTAAAACCAAAGAGGATATGGCGCAGTGGGTGGACGCCGCCGTGGCGGGCACGGTGGCGTTGACGCGCGTGAGAGCGGCGTCGGCAGAGGCCATTGGGCGCGGCTATGAAGTCGTGCGCGAACAAATGTACCGTGATGAAGACCGGGCGGTGACAGTGACCTGGCAAGAACGGGTGCTGGTCATGCAGTCCGAGGAGTATGCACGCTCACAGGAGGCTGGCTTGCGGCAGCGCCTCACGACTGCGCGCACCTCCCTCACGGCGCTGACGGCACGCAAAGGCAAAGGGCATCGTCGTTACACAACCGCCGCCGCCTTGCACGCGGCCTGTCAGAGCATTCTGGAAAAGCACGCTGTGGTGGGGCTCCTGACGGTGACGCTGGAGTGTGAGCGGCAGACCCGCACGGTCAATGCTCACCGGGGACGACCCAGCCAACACACTCCCCATCCCCCACAGCGCCTCATTGAAGAGGTGAGTTATAAAGTGAGCCACCTCCACCTCGACTCCCCTGCGCTGGCGGCCCGTATTGCGCGGCTGGGGTGGCGCGCCTATGCCACCAATGCCGAGGCCAAGGAATGGAGCCTGAATGCTGTCGTGCTCGCCTATCGCGGCGAGTGGCGGATCGAGCAAGGCTTTCACCTCCTCAAAGGCAGTCCGTTGTCTTTGGCTCCCGTCTATCTCACCAAGACGGAGCATATTCGCGGCCTACTGTGTTTGCTCTCCCTCGCGGTGCGCGCTTTAACCCTCATTCGCTATACCGTCAGTCAGTCCTTGCAACAAGCCGACGAGACGCTCAAGGGCATCTCGCCCGCTTATCCCCACGTCAAAACAAACAGTCCAAGCGCTGCCATGATTCTGGCGGCATTTGCTTCTATCACGCTGGCGTTTGTTCAGCATGCCGACCAGTACTTTGTCCATGTCTCCCCACTCACCCACAGGCAATGCCGGCTCCTGGCTCTGCTGCATTTGCCTGCGGATCTGTATCAGCGCATCGCCGATATTCTCTCAACTCACCCCCCATTTTTTAGCGAAGCCTGAGAGAGTAAGTGAGAGAAAGAGGAATTACTTACGGTGCCTCTCCTGCTGAGGAGAAGACCGCAACGACAAGATGCTCCAGTCCCGTGGAAATAGGTAAACTCTACCAAGAACGTTTTGGATGTGCGCTTCTATGAATGTCCCAGGAGCCGATAAGACGAGAGCTGAACTGCTCGCGGAAATTGAAGACCTTCAGCAGCGCGTGATTTCTCTTACCTCGCTAGCTGAGGGGTATCATAGAGAAAACGTGGCGCTCCGTGAGAATCAAGAAGGTTATCAGATTGCCGGCAAGTCTGTTCCCGACCGGGCGTCGTCTGATGTGACCGAGCGTATAGGGGTGTTGGAGCAACAGCGACGTCTGCTGGAACAGGTTGCGAACACGACGCCCAATGTCTTGTATCTCTATGATATTACCGCGCAACGCTATGTGTATGTGAATCGCCAGATCTTCGATATTCTCGGTTATTCCCAGGAGGAGGCGTGTTCGTTTTCCCGCGAACACTGGCTAGACAGAACTCATCCAGAGGATCTCTCCGGGTTCAGACAGCATTTTACTCACTACGCGACGGCGAAGGACGCCAACTTACTTGAACATGAATGTCGGATGCGACATGCGAATGGTCAATGGCGTTGGTTACATTTGCGTGAGCGCGTGTTTGCCCGCGCTGAGAATGGAGCGCCGCAACAGATTCTCGGGACCTCGCAAGACGTGACTGAACGCAAACGCATAGAGGACCTGCTCCGCGAGAGCGGAGAGCGGTATCGCATTATCAGTCAGTCGATTTCCGATTATGCGTTTTCGTTCCGTATCGAAGATAACGGAGAGGTGTTTGCCGAATGGCTCACTGAGAGCTTTGCCAAAGTAACAGGTTATGAACTCAATGAGGTCTTAGGCCGATCCAATCCATTCTGTTTGTATGTCCACCCTGACGACGTTTCAGAATGCTTCCGGGTCTCTCGGGTGCTACGAGACGGAACCTCGTATTCGTATGAATTCCGCATTGTGCGGAAAGACGGAGAGGTTCGTTGGATACGATCGTATGTGCAGCCAGTTATCAACCATAACGGTAGACTCGTCCGTATCCATGGCGCCGCGCAGGATGTCACCGAGAAAAAACGTGCAGAGGAGGAACTCCGTCGGCAAGAAGCCTTATTTCGCACCCTGGCGGAATCCTCCGCCGTTTCCGTGTTTATCTATCAAGGCTCCCGCATACGCTACATGAATGCGACGGGTCTGGCATTGTTAGGTTACTCTTATGAGGAGTTGCTCGAGAAAGAGCTATGGGACCTTTTTCCTCCTGATTGTCGAGACTTCGTCAAAACGCGAGGTATGCAAAGGCTCCATGGGGCGCCGGTTCCTTCTCAATACGAAGTGAAACTCCTAACCAAGAGCGGTGAAGAGCGGTGTATGATGTTTAGTGGTAATCGGATTGAGTTTGAAGGACAACCAGCTGTTCTCGGGACTGCTTTTGATGTGACGGAACGGAAGCGGTTAGAGGAAGAGCAGCGGCAGTTGCAGCAACAACTGTTTCAGAACCAGAAGCTCCAGTCGTTGGGCCGACTGGCTGGCGGCATTGCCCACGACTTTAACAATTTACTCACGCCCATTCTCGGATTCGCCGAGTTAACCTTGGCGGATCTTCCTCTTGAGAGCCCCCTCTACAGGAATATTGAAGAGATCCGGAAAGCAGGGAAACGCGCCCAAGCGCTTATTCAACAAATTCTCTCATTCGGCCGCTCTCGCCCACAGGAGCACCAAACGCTATCTATACAAGCTCTTATTGAAGAAACACTTCCCCTCTTGCGCGCTTCATTGCCGACGACGATTGACATTCACTATCACAGCAGAGCCGCGCCGGCCTGGGTACGGGGTGACGCCACGCAATTACAGCAGGTGCTGATGAACCTCTGCGTGAATGCGCGGGACGCCATGCGAGAGACTGGAGGAACGCTGGACATTCGGCTGAACCGTGTTTCGCTTAACGAGAGGTTTGCTCGACAGCATGACAACTTCAGTCCTGGACCCTATCTGCAATTGATCATCCGCGATACTGGCTGCGGCATTCCCAAAGAAATATTGCCGTCGGTTTTCGATCCGTTTTTTACGACCAAGGACGTTGGCGTGGGGAGTGGCCTTGGTTTGGCGATCGTTCATGGGATTGTGCTTGGGCATGGAGGCATCGTGACGGCAAAAAGCACGCTTGGTCGCGGCAGCACTTTCATTGTGTATCTCCCACAGGCAGTGCACGCACAGGAAGAACAGGTCAAGGTGCGGGAGGCGACGCCTTCTAGGAAGGGGCGAGTATTGTTCGTGGACGATGAAGAGTCGGTTGTTCTGGTGGGAAAACGGATGCTTGAACGATGCGGATACGAGGTGGTGGCGACGACGAGCAGCCAAGAGGCGCTCGCACTATTCCGCCAAGGACCTCAACATTTTGTCGCTGTAGTGACCGACCAAACAATGCCGGAACTCACCGGCAAGGAGTTGACAAAAATTGCCCTGCAATTGCGCCCTGATATCCCCGTGCTTCTTTGCACCGGCTGTAGTGAAACATTGTCTGTGGAGCAAGCGCGGGCGATTGGCATTCAGGAATGTCTATCCAAGCCCTTTTCGTTCGAAGAGATGGAAACGGCTCTGCAACGTGCGTTGGCGCACGCCCCATAAATAGGGAACTTCCTAGAAATGACAAACACGGGCCGGGTTGATATTCGCGAATCGGACTTTTTGTGACAGCTGAAAGATTTCTCCTTTCTTCCTCCACATGTTAGACTCGTACTACATGGCGAACATTTTCTCTTTCTCGCAACTCTCAGGGCATGAGATCGCTGCTGTTGCTGAGGCGCTGCAGCGTATCAACACCGTCATCAACGCCACGTGGGATGTCCAGTCCGTTCTACGTCACATCGTGCGTGAAACGGTCGCTATCTTTTCCGCGCAAGACGCCTCGGTCATTCTCTACGACTTCCAATGTAATGAAGCGGAGTTGTTGACGTCGTACGGGAAGCCCGAAGGGCTGCAAACGCTGCGGTACTCACTGGCGGGGTCGTTCGCCGGTTGGGTCGCCGAACGGCAGCGGCCGCTCCGAGTGTTTCGTGTTACCCCTGAAGAATGGCCGGAAACCTGGCGCGTCAGTGAATTACTGGGAGAGGTTCCTATACATATTTCTTCTTTGCTCGTTCCGTTGTGGATACGAGGGAAAGTCGAAGGGTGTGTGGAAGTGGCGTGGAGGCCGCACCATCATATTACCGATCAGGAGGAGGCGTTCCTTGAGGCGGTGGCGACGCAAGCGGCGATCGCTATTACCAACGCGCGGCTGTATCAAGAAAAGGAACAGGCGTTGCGAAAAGTCACACTTACGGCGGAGGCGTTGCGCGTGGGCGAAGAGCGCTATCGCGCGCTGGCCGAGAATACGCATGATCTCATTTGTGAACTTGATCGAGAGGGGCGGTATACCTATCTCAGTCCCAATTATCCAGACGCGCTCGGATTTACTCCCGAGGGGTTGCTCGGCCGTTCCTGTTTTGAATTCTTGCATCCCGAAGACTTATCCTCAGTTCGTCAGGCTTTTGCTGAAGGCCAATCAAAGATGACGTTTCGCCTGGCGCACAAGAACGCCGAATGGCGGTGGATCGAAAGCGCTAGGAAGGACTATCGAATGCGAGATGGGCAACGGCGCAGTGTTTTTGTCTTTCGGGACATTACTGACCGGAAAAAAATTGAGGAAGAGCAGCTGCACCTGCAAGAGAGAGATTTTCAGAATAAAAAACTCCAATCCTTGGGACGCTTAGCGGGCGGCGTCGCCCATGAATTTAACAACTTGCTGACTCCGATACTTGGGTTTACGGAATTGTCCTTGAGTGACGTGTCGGAGACGAGCGAGACACATCAGAATCTGCAAGAGGTGCTGAAGGCTGGGAAACGCGCCAAGGCGTTAGTGCAGCAAATTCTGGTGTTCAGCCGACTCCAGCCGCAGGAACGACAAGCCGTAGCCGTGCATGCCATTGCGGAAAAGACCTTGCCGTTGTTGCACTCTTTGCTGCCGACCACAATCGAGCTGCGGTACACCAACACGAGCGTGACAAGCCTGGTGAAAGCTGATCAAGACCAGTTACAACAAGTCTTGATGCATCTCAGTATGAACGCCAAGGATGCCATGATGGACAAAGGAGGCGTGCTGGAAATCTTCCTCACGGAGAGCATGATCGATGAAGCGCTAGTCCAGCGCTATCCCAATCTTACCGCTGGACTTCATGTCCAATTGACGGTTCGCGACTCGGGAGGCGGGATTCCCGCTATAGTGCTCCCACGCATTTTTGATCCGTTTTTCACTACGAAATCGGTCGGGGATGGAAGTGGGCTAGGTTTATCTATCGTGCATGGAATCGTGACTGGGCATGGCGGCGTTATTACTGTCGACAGCGTTCCTGGTGATGGCAGCACGTTCACCGTCTATTTGCCGCTGGTCGCTGACCATGCCGAACATATCGCAGCGTAATCACCACGTTAAGTTAGGTGCTTGGAGACCTGGAGCCGCGGTGAGCGTTCTTCATAACCGAATATTGCCTCTGACGTGACTCTGTGTTTTCCCATGCGCGGGATGACTTTCTTAAAAACACCAACATCAGTATACTACCCGAAAGAGGAGCATGAAGAATGCAGTGGGTGTTTCTTATCGTGATGCTAAGTCTAGCGACCGTTACCCTGGCAGACGATCAAACATTATTGACGGAACAAATAGTGCCGCTTGAGAATTTCGAGCAATATCCACCACAGGCGTTCCCTAACAATTGGAAAGTTCGGGGCGATGAGGAGGCGGCGCGAATTGTCTATCGTGTTGCCGAGGAAGACGGCAACCATTTCTTACACGCACGAGCGGAAAAACAAGCCGTGCAAATAGGGTTGACGAAAACGTTCCGCCCCAAACAATTTCCGGTCTTGCAATGGCGCTGGCGAGTGCAACAGCTCCCCGTTGGCGCCAATGAACGGGCGCTAAAAACGAACGATTCCGCCGCTGGGGTCTACGTCGTCTTCGACAGTACAATCGTACCGCGCGTTATTAAGTATGTGTGGAGTTCGTCGTTACCGGTTGGGACACAAGTAGACAGTCCGGTCTACTGGCGTGCAAAAGTTGTCGTGTTGGAAAGCGGTGTTGCCTCCGCTAGTGAGTGGCGAAAAGAGACGGTCAATTTCTACGAGGACTATAAAAAATTTTTCGGTTTCGAGCCCGGTGAGGTGGAAGGCGTTGCACTTTTGACTGACTCAGACACCACGGCTACGGTGGCTGAGGCGGACTATGATGATTTCACGCTAATGGCAGCGTCAGACCGGCCGCCACACGAAGCAACAGCCCTATTGTCGATGCCGAGAATGCTTGGGCAGTGAAGGGAGAGGGAGTGTATGGCTTTATCTCAGACGGAAATCCACGGAAAATTGCGCACCCTACCGGGCTGGGAGCTGGTCAAGGGGAAATCCATTCAAAAGAAATTTTCCTTCAGCAACTTCAAGGAGGCATTGGCCTTTGTGAATCAAGTAGGAGATTTGGCGGAACAGTCGGATCACCACCCCGACATTACAATCAACTACAATAAAGTAACGCTTACTTCGTGGACTCACACTGCCGGTGGACTGACAAATAAAGACTTCGATCTGGCCGGACATATCGAGAAGATTGGCAAAGCGGAAAATTCGTGAACCGTAAAGCGGAAGGGGTGAGGTGGGAGAGGGAAGACCAGACCTTCAACGAAAGATGAGAAACTTCAAATTCTTCTCTTCTGACGTTCTACGCTTTGCGCCTTACGCCTCACGTTTTACCTCTTACGCCTCACAACCCTGAAGACCTTGCCTCTTCATACTCGTATCCTCATTGGACTGATCATCGGCGTCATCAGCGGCTCCGGGTGTCGGTTGCTGTTCGGCGATAGTCCGCTTCTCGCTCATTTCACTACCTATGTCAGCGAACCGTTTGGCCGCTTGTTCCTGCGGTTGATCTTCATGCTTGTTTTACCGCTGTTGTTTTCGGCGCTAGCGCTGGGCGTTGCTGGGTTGGGCGACCTGCGCACTCTTGGTCGCATCGGTTGGAAGACGTTCCGTTTCTCCCTTGTTGTCACTTCGGTTTCAGTCATTCTGGGCATATCGTTGGTGAATTTTTTCCACCCGGGCGCCAACCTGGCTCCGGAAACGCGCGCAACTCTGCGGCAGGCGCTGCCCGCACCTGCTTCCTCAATGGTTGAGTCTCATGAGAACCCCGTTGTGCAAATTCTGAACGCAATTGTTCCTGACAATCCCATTCGCGCCGCCGCGCAGGGGGAGATGCTGGCGGTCATGTTCTTTTCTTTGATGATGGGGATTGGCATTGCGCTCTCCCCGGTCGATAAAGTTGAGCCTTTCGTGAAAATGCTGGAAGGGCTCTATGAAGTGGTCATGAAACTGATCGAATTGGCTATGCGCCTGGCGCCGTACGGCGTTGCGGCCTTGCTTTTTACACTGACAGCGCGTTTTGGCTTTGTCGTACTTAAGCCTTTGCTTGGGTACATGGGTGTTGTGTTAGGCGGTCTCTGTCTGCATTTTTTTGTGACATACTCCATCATTCTTCGTTATTGGGGAGGAATGAGTCCGAGTTTTTTCTTTCGCCAAATTAACGAAGTGGTGACGACGGCGTTCTCCACGAGTTCGAGCAACGCGACGCTGCCGACGGCATTACGCGTTACGCAAGAAAACCTTGGGGTGCCGCGCGACATTTCTTCGTTCGTGCTGACCTTGGGCTCGACCGCGAATCAGAATGGCACGGCGTTGTTTGAAGGAATCACGATTCTCTTTCTTGCGCAGTTTTATGGAGTCGATCTGAGTTTCGGCTCACAAGTGCTCGTGGTGTTATTTGCCGTGCTGGCCGGTATCGGTACGGCTGGAGTGCCCGGCGGATCATTGCCTATGATGGTGCCGATTCTGCAATCGGTCGGCATTCCCGGAGAAGGTATTGGCGTCATCATCGGGGTTGATCGCCTGCTCGACATGTCTCGTACCGTGCTCAACGTGACCGGGGATATTACTGCTGCCGTTTATGTGGCGAATTCAGAAGGACGACTGCCAAAAACGACACCTTTATAAATCTTGACCAAACCCTGTGACCGGGTCGTTTTCCCTATTCCCTGTCATAGGAAGGAACTGCAGTTCCATCTCTGGGCGTCCCTTCAATATCATTAGTCGTTTTTCTATCTCTTGAGATTTTGATATTTTCGTCTTTAATGTCGCTAGCTTGTATGAATTTATGCTTGAGGTTGCTATGGCCTTGGAAAAGGGACTGAGATCTATGTTGCCGCCTACCTTTATCCATTGGCTTACGGTGAAGTCAGAGTCGAAAATTGCGAATCTTCTTAAAGCAGGAGATGAAATGAGGCGCGGCTTTTTAGTGAACTAGGCTGGCTGGCGGATCGTTTGCGCCACACTGCTCTGGTATGGATTCGTCACATTCGCCTCTGTGGTTCAGCCGCTGAGCGCTGATCGCAGTGCGGAAGACTTACCCGTGCTCATGCGTCAGCAAGCATCGGGAGATACGTTGCTGCTACAGCATGTCCCTCTCGATAAGAGCCAGCCTTCGGCGCTATCCGCCCTCGAGGGAAAAGGAACGATCGCGAATGATGACTGAGGAAAAAGGGATTGGCGGTTAGGAGAGAGAAAGGCTAAGCTTCAGACAGGTGTAAGGCGAAAGACGCGAATATGTATAACGTATGGCGTATTCCGCGTAACGTTCTACGTTCTGGCGGCGAAAGATAATCGCATTTTGTTCTGGGAAGGAAACGCTATGGTCAACCTGGAAATTTACTCCAAAGAATGGTGCCCATACTGCGCGAAGGCGAAAGCGCTGCTGAAAGCAAAAGGACTTTCCTATCAGGAAATCGACGTGACGGCGGATGAGACACGGCAGCAAGAGATGGTGACGCGCTCGGGACGGCGCACGGTGCCGCAGCTTTTCCTCAATGGCGTCTCCATCGGCGGCTATGATGATTTAGCTAATCTGAACGCGACTGGCGAACTCGACCGGCGACTTGGCAACGTCGCCGCCGCTAATCTGAAAAAAGTCTATGATGTCGCTATTCTTGGCGCCGGGCCAGCTGGTCTTTCTGCTGCCGTCTACGCCGTGCGTAAGAATCTTTCGGTGATTCTCATCGCCTTTGATCTCGGCGGACAGCTGGGAACGACTTACGAGGTGGCGAATTATCCGGGATTCCAACTGATTACCGGGCCGGACCTCGTACAAAAATTTTACGAACATGCCGAGCAATATAACGTTGAAAACCTTATCGGTGAAAAAGTGACCGGCATACAGGTCGAGGGGAGGGTAAGAATTGTCAAAACTGCGTCCGGTCGAGAGATTTCGGCGAAAACGGTTATCATCACCACGGGGGCGCAAAAGCGAAAACTGGGTATTTCTGGGGAAAAGGAATTAGCCGGTAAAGGCGTGGTCTATTGCTCAACCTGTGATGGACCGCTCTTTAGAAATCTGACGATCGCCATTATTGGCGGCGGCAACTCGGGGTTGGAAGCCGCTCTTGAGATGGATGGCGTAGCAAAAAAAGTTTATCTTATTTCCCGAGGAGAGTGGACTGGCGACGAAATCCTGCAAGACAAAGTCTCGGCGGCCAAGCGTATCGAGGTGCTTAAGTCGTATCAACCTATGGAAATTCATGGGACAGAGCGAGTTGAAGGGCTAACTATCAAGAACCTCCAAACGGAAGAACTCCGCCGTTTAGCAGTGCAGGGCGTCTTCATCGAAATTGGACTCTTTCCACAAACCGACTTTGTGCTCGATCTGGTGGAGACAAACGAACGAGGAGAAATCAAAGTCGATCGCCATGGGCAGACCGGGGTAAGAGGCATCTTCGCCGCCGGCGATGCAACCGATAGTCACGATAAACAGATTGTGATTGCCGCGGGAGAGGGCGCAAAAGCGGCTTTGGCGGCGTTCGAATATCTAGTGACGCAGGTCTAAGCTCTGTTGAAGATCTGACGCTTTTGTGGAAACGCTCCGGTGAGATGTCTCCACCTGACTGTAATTTTCGCTAGGGGCGGTAAATCTGCAGAGGGGCACGGCAGGCTCAGGCCCCTCTTTTTCGTCCGATTCCCTTATGATTGCGCCGCCTTGGGTCGCAACTTGGTGAGTTTTTTGCTATGGTGCAGCGCCAAGGGTAAGGTTTCTTTGTTGTCTGCCCCTGTCAGCATCTCTGGAGGGAAGGAAGAAAGATGGCAACCTACGTTCTCGTGCATGGCGCATGGCATGGTGGCTGGTGTTGGCAGCGAGTAGCGCCGTTGCTGCGCGCCGCCGGTCATGAAGTCTACACACCGACCCTGACCGGTCTTGGTGAACGCTCTCATCTTGTGAATGCGAACATCGATCTCAACACCCACGTGCAAGACGTGGTTAACGTTCTAGAATTTGAAGGCCTGAGGAATGTCATCCTGGTCGGTCATAGCTACGGTGGAATGGTCGTCACTGGAGTTACCGAACGGACCGCGAATAGCTTACAACATGTTGTTTATCTCGATGCCTTCGTGCCGTGCGACGGTCAAGCCTTGGCGGATTTGGTTGCTCCCCAGTTTCGGGAAGAGATGCAACAACAGGCGCGGACAAACGGTGAACTGCTGCCGTCTTTTCCTGTTGAGCAATACGGTGTGTTTGCCGAAGCCGACGTGCAGTGGGTGAGACCAAACCTTGTCCGTCATCCTTTCAAAACGCTGATGACCCCTGTCAAACTTATGAATCCAGTCGCGTTGGCGTTACCGAAGACGTATATTTATTGCAACAATCCAGCGATGGGATTCTTCGAGGCGTTCGCCGAGCGCGCGCGCACGGCACAGGGGTGGCGTTATCGTGAACTGGCGACCGGGCATGACGCGATGGTGACCATGCCGCGGGAATTGACGGGCTTACTGCTGGAACTTGTGTAAGATGTGAAGTGTGCTGAAACATAAATAAGGAGGGTCTATGACCGGACGACTTGCGGGGAAAGTAGCGCTTATTTCTGGCGGCGCACGCGGTCAAGGAGAAGCGGAGGCGCAACTTTTTGTGAAAGAAGGGGCGGCCGTAGTGCTCGGCGATATCCTAGTTGAAGCCGGTCAGAAAGTTGCCGCTGAGATTATCGCACAGGGCGGGCGCGCAACGTTTGTGCGACTAGATGTGACGCAAGAAACCGACTGGCAACGAGCGGTGGAGACCACGGGCGCCACTTACGGCAAACTCGATGTCCTTGTGAACAATGCCGGGATTTTTCGCACGGAAGGGGTCGAAGCGACCTCGCTAGAATTGTGGAATCAAGTGATCGCCGTCAATCAGACTGGCGTTTGGCTTGGCATGAAGGCCGCGATCCCCGCCATGCGCAAGGCGGACGGCGGGTCGATTGTGAATATTTCCTCTGGGGCGGGGATTATAGGAACGGGGTTCGCCGCCGCTTATCACGGAACAAAAGGCGCGGTACGGATTCTAACAAAGACGGCGGCCATCGAATATGCGAAAGAGAAAATCCGCGTGAATTCCGTTCACCCGGGAGTAGTGGACACTGAGATGATTCGTGGTGCGCTGAATCAGGAAGGACTGAAGGCGATCACTCAAGCTCATCCATTGGGCCGCATGGGCACGGCGGAGGATATTGCCTATGCCGTGTTGTACCTCGCGAGCGACGAGTCCTCGTTTGTGACCGGCGCTGAATTAGTAATCGACGGTGGGTTCACTGCCCAGTAGCCGTTCAACATAAAAAAAGAACCTTTGGCTCTGGCTTGAGACTCGGAGCACTGCACCAAAAGAGAGATTATATGGCATACGAGACGTTTTTAGTGGAAAGAACTGGAGCGATTGCGACGGTTCGGTTCAATCGTCCGGAAAAACTTAATCCCATCAACGAAAAAGTGATGCGAGAGATACTGGCGGTTATTCACGAATTCCAGGAAGACGACGACACGCGCGTCATCATTCTGACGGGGCAGGGACGCTCGTTCTGCGTCGGCGCCGACATGAATATGTTGGCCGCCGGGGTGGATCGGGAGAAACAACAGCAATTGAGTGACTCGGCCAGGTTACGTTCAGCGAAAACTGGCTGGCGCATCATGGAGGAGTGGGAGCGGCTTGACCAGATCACTATTGCTGCGATCAATGGGTTTGCCGTTGGCGGTGGGTTGTCATTAGCGATGGCGTGCGATTTCCGTATCGCGGCAAGCGGCGTGCGTCTATGGATTCCTGAGGTGCGCCTCGGTGTGCCTTACATGTGGGGGTCTATTTCTCGCTTGATCAATTTGATCGGCATGGCGAAAGCGAAAGAGTTGGTTATGACATGTGATGAGGTAACAGCGGAGGAAGCACTCGCCCTTGGGCTCGTCAACCAGGTTGTCGCCGCGGACCAGTTGCACACCGCCGTGCTTACTTTTGCTGAGAAGATTTTAAGCAAGCCGCCGATGGCGCTCCGCCGCACGAAAGAGTTTTTCAAAGCCTTGAGCGTTAATCGAGCTGGCGACATCACTTATGCCGATGCGCATCTCGGCCTTGCCGCCTCCATGAGTGAGGACATGCGTGAAGCAGTGTCAGCGTTTAGAGAAAAACGAGAAGGGAAATTCCACAACAGTTGATTCGTAGGCGGTAATGGTGGGGTGGTGGTCCCTATGGATGATTCCAGGAAAACGAAGAGTGAGTTGGTTGCGGAAGTCGCTCGGCTTCG
>JBFWZL010000106.1:0-14575 GCA_050185455.1 Binatia bacterium
CCGAGGTGCACACACGAGTGGAAAACCCCACGCAAAATAAAACCTTCTCGGTGGTTTATCGGCTCCAGCAAAAAGGGGGAAAGTGGTTGATCTATGACGTGGTGGCGGAGAATGTGAGTATGGTGCGGAACTATCGCAATCAGTTTAGCCGCATTCTCAATAAATCGTCGTACGAGGAGCTGGCGCAAGCGCTGAGAAGGAAAATCCAACAACTAGGAACCGCGCCAACGTCGTAATCTCACGCACCAGCGGAGAACACTCTGCCCGAGAATATTGATGGAGAATATCCCCTCTCCAACCATGCAGCAACACGCGGAAATCCGTCTCGACGCGGACGGCGCGTGCCGTTGTACTGGAGCATGGACCCTACGATACGCTGCGCATATTGAGCAGCAACTTGCGAAACTCTCGTGGCCGAAGGGTGAACAGTCAGTGTGGGATGTAAGCGCCATTCAGGCGCTTGATACGGCAGGCGCGTGGCTGCTCCAGCGGACTCTAGAGCAGTTGCGGCAAGACGGTTGGCATGTGGAGCTGCAAGGGCTTCAGCCGAAGCACGCCGAATTGTTGCGAATGATTGCTGAGGATGGGGCGCGGGAGAAAAGCCTTGCCGCTCCGCCCACGCTGGGATGGCTTGCCCAACTCGGCCGCTTGGCTTGTGATGGTTGGCGGCAGAGCGTGCACTTTCTTTCTTTTGTGGGGGAAAACTCGCTAGTTTTCTTGCGCGTGGCGCTCCATCCCACTCGTCTTCGTTGGAATGCCTTGTTCTACAATCTTCAAGGTGCTGGTTTACGCGCGATGCCGATTATCGGCTTGCTCGCGTTTTTGATGGGAATTGTCATCGCCTATCAGGCCGCCGTGCAATTGCGACCGTTTGGGGCCAATATCTTTATTGTTGATCTGGTCGGTATTTCGATGGTGCGGGAAATCGCTCCTTTAGTGACGGCGATTGTGGTGGCCGGTCGCTCCGGCTCCGCCTATACGGCGCAGATTGGCACTATGCAAGTGACGGAGGAAGTCGCCGCCCTGCGCACGATGGGGATCGCCCCTCTAGAAATTCTGGTTTTACCCAGAGTCCTGGCGCTGGCCATTGCCCTGCCGCTGCTCACGGCGCTTGCCGATGCCTTGGGCGTGTTTGGCGGCATGGTGATCGCCAAGAATCAGCTTGAAGTTAATTTTAGCGACTTTCTCAACCGGTTTGGGGAGGCTGTGTCACTCACTCATTATCTGGTCGGTCTGGCGAAAGCTCCGGTGTTTGCGGTGATCATTGCGCTGGTGGCGTGCGCGCAAGGCTTTCAGGTGCGAGGCAGCGCTGATAGTGTTGGTCACTACACCACCACGAGTGTCGTGTTGAGCATCTTCCTCGTCATCGTGGCGGACGCTTTCTTCTCCATTTTGTTCAGTTGGTTTGGGGTATGAACGAGATCGACACGCCTGTTACCGCTCGCGAGCCCGTCATTGAAATCAGTCATGTCCAGACTCGCTTCGGCAGCGCCGTGATTCATGAAGATGTGAACCTGACGATTTATCGCGGCGAGATCCTGGCCATAGTGGGAGGCAGTGGGAGTGGCAAATCCACGCTGCTACGCGAGATCATTATGCTCCACCGGCCTGCTCGCGGCTCTATTCGCGTGCTCGGTCAGGAGGTGGTGGATGCGAACGAGACCGACGCTTTGGAACTCCGTCGGCGCTGGGGGGTGATGTTCCAGTATGGCGCGCTCTTCAGCGCGCTCACGGTCGCTGAAAACGTCGCCGTTCCTTTGCGTGAACATACGGATCTCAGCGAGAATTTGATCCAGGAAATCGCGACGCTCAAAATTGCGCTTGCTCGGCTGCCGGCGAACGCGGCGACGAAATACCCTAGTGAACTCAGCGGCGGGATGATGAAACGCGCCGCCCTCGCCCGTGCGATCGCCTTAGATCCGGAGATTTTGTTTCTCGATGAGCCGACGGCTGGGCTCGACCCGATCAGCGCCGGCGCGTTAGACGAACTGGTCGAGGATTTGAAAGAGCTGCTTGGTCTCACTGTCGTGATGGTCACGCACGACCTCGATTCCTTGTGGCGGGTCACTGATCGTGTGGCGGTTCTTGGACGCGGGATGGTGGTTGGCGTCGGCTCCATGGAGGAATTGTCACACGCGGAGGAACCTTTGATTCGCGAGTATTTTTCTGGACCACGTGGGCGCGCGGCACAGGAGCACAAATGGAACCAAAAGTAAGTTATACGTTAGTGGGTCTTTTCGTCATCGTTCTGGGTGCAGGACTATTGAGCGCCATCCTCTGGTTAGGCCGGGAGGGTGAGGACAAGGTCTACGATCTATACTACATCCACATGAAGGAATCGGTGTCCGGCTTGAGTGTGAATGCGCCGGTGAAATACCGTGGCGTGGAAGTCGGCCGCGTCAAGCACATCGAGCTTGATCGGGATAATCCACAGCAAGTCCAACTGACGGTGGAAATCGCCCGCGGTACGCCGCTCAAGACGGATACGGTGGCGAACCTATCCAGTCAGGGGTTAACGGGTCTCTCCTTTGTGGATCTTAGCGGCGGCACGGTGAATTCCGCCCCACTGACAGAGACTGAAGGCCAAAGGTATCCTGAAATCCGCAGCCGACCGTCATTATTGGTTCGTATGGACGAAGCGGTATCTACGCTGCTTACCAATTTAAACGGTATTACTACAAACCTTGATGCTTTGGTTGACGCCGAGAACCGCACTTCCATCAAGGATCTGTTAAAGAATTTGGCAGGTCTTTCCGAAACACTTGCCACCCGTGAAGGCCAGCTCGATCAGCTTTTGACGAGTGCGAACGACGCCATAAAAAATACAGACCAGATCACGGAAAAAGTGCCTGTACTAGTCTCACGCATGACCGAGAGTGTCGCTACTTTCCAAGCCATGGCGCAGGACATCGGACGCACCAGCCAGGCCGTTACGACACTTGTGACCAGTAACCAACAAAACATCGAGCGTTTTTCCCAACAAACCCTGGCTGACGTCAGCCTTTTAGTGGGTGAGCTCCGCCAACTGACTAACAGTTTGCAAGGGCTCGCCCGACAACTGGAGCAAGAGCCGAATTCCCTCCTGTTTGGCCGGCGACCGCTTCCGCGTGGACCGGGTGAGTAAAGGGGAAAGGCAAGATATGCAAATTTTTTTTACGTGCAGTAGTAGACGGCGTGGGCTCTTTCTGGTGCTCGTGGCAGTACTCCTCCCAGCGTGTAGCCTCCTACCGAAGACGCCCAAAACCCCGCTCCGGACCTACATTTTGGACTTTGAGGACGCTGCGCTGAATCGCTCGGCGACTCCGGTCTGTGCGTCATCGGCGACAACGTTATTAGTGAATCTGCCCCGTGATCAAGCCGGTCTGGACACGCCGCGGATAGCTTACCTCCGGCAACCGCACGAAGTGAGCTATTATGCGGACAGTCAATGGACCGCTACCCCAGCGCGTTTGCTTGTCCCATTGTTAGTGCGTGCGCTTGAGCAGACCGGATGCTGGCGCACGGTGAGCCAGATGCCGGCGGCGGTTCATGGCGACTACCGCCTCGACACCGACATCATCCATTGGCAGCAAGAGTTTTTTTCGTCACCCAGTCGCGCTCACCTCACCGTGCGCATACAACTGGTGGAGCAGCGCAAGCAAGAAGTAATCGCCTCACGTCAGTTTGAAGTTTTTGCCCCGGCGCCTAGCGAAGATGCGCCTGGCGGGGTGATCGCAACCAATCGTGCCGCCGAGCAATTGCTGCAGCAGGTGGCGGAGTGGGCGAGCAACCAGATGCACGACGCGACACTTCCGCAGGCGTCAGGAGGTGCATAACAAAATTTTGACAGGCCTGCGGCCAACTGGGGTTGTGCGCGTAGACATGCTTAGTAAAAGAACTTTGTTAAGGTTTTCGCTGGACTTTTTTGGGGTGACGGAATAAAGAGAGTCCGTAAGGCGTCGCGTCAGCCATGTGAGTGGTGCGGCAGAGGGTGGAGTGGTGAAAATACGAACGTGGAGAGGGTGGGGGATTGGCATAGCCTTTCTTTTCTCCGCTTGCGCCTCGGTTAAACCAGCGCCGCCGACTTCAGCGTTTGTCGCCTGGAGTCATGGCAAGCCTCCTGATAAGCGCGTTTGTGTTCTCCCTTTCCTTGATCAAACCGGTAGGGAGGATTTGGGGGAACAGGTGCGCAGACGATTCGCCGGGCATCTGAATGTGAAACGATTCGCTGATGCTGAGTTATACGAGCTTGACGCCCGTCTCTCTCGCTTGTCGAAAGACTGGCGGACCCAACCCCCTTCACAGCTTGGCAAAGCCCTGGGGTGTGACGCACTCGTCTACGGCACGATCCCCAAAGCGAGACGTATCTATTTAGGGTTATATTCTCAACTGACATTAGAAGGCGCAATCCGCTTAGTCGCAACGGACAGCGACCAGGTTTTGGTCGAAACGTCTCATACTACGACCTTTCACTCTGGTGGAATGTTATTCTCTCCGCTCGGTCTATTGTTCAGCGCGGTGGGAAGTCTACAGAACGTATCTGAGACGCAAATGGAGAAAGCGGTGGATGACCTTGGTCGTACTTTAGCCGACGCCGTGCCGGATCTGCCTGATGCTTTGTCAGCTCAAAATGTTGCGAGCCAGGTCAACGGCGCTTCAAGGCGTTATCAAGTGCAAATAGCGGCGTTTCGTTCGCCTGCTCAGGCACAACAGACGCTCCAATTATTACAGGGAGAAGGGTATGCTCCCACTATCGTGCCTGTCACGAGCAATGATAGTGCGTGGCACAGAGTCGTCGTGGGTCCATTTCCCTCTGAACGCGAAGCACAGGAAATCAGCCGTCGCATTCAAGCCTCTTTACCCTTCACGCCATTCGTTACTTCTACTCCCATTGCGAATAAGTAAAAGGCGGGACCCAGCGAAGGAGGCTGCTGCTTTCCTGACTCGGTCCCGCGCGTTTTCCTAAAATGATGAAGCTGGCGTTCTTCTGACATTACTCGCCAGCAACGATGAGCGTGTCGCTTTCTCTCGCGCAACGGAGCTGGAGGGCAAAATTGAGATCCTCGTCGAACCGTGGATTGATCACCCATACCTGTGCAATGTCATCGCTGAGGTGAGACAACAGATCCAGTGTGAGACGAGTGCGCGTATCGTCAAAAAACACAAAGGGCTCGTCCAAAATGAGAAATTGTGGCCCGCCGTCTGTGGCGGAAATGAGCGCATGGGATAGCGCGAGACGTACGGCCAGCCAGACTTGGTTGTAGGAGCCGCCGGAAATTTCATCCATCCCGACAAAATCTCCTTTTGTCGGGGAGAGTAGTTGGAGCTGTGCATCTTTGGTCACTAGCACACTCTGGTAGCGTCCTTCAGTGAGCAGGGGCAGCACTTTGCTCACGATATGTTGGAGCTCCAGATTGAAACGCGCATAGAGGCGAGAGTGACAACCGCTCAGAAGTTGATCCGCCGTGCTGCGCATGGCAGTTTGCCGCTGCTGTTCGTCTATTTTCTGCTGGAGTGCGTGTTGTTGTTGAGTCACACTCTCGATTTTCTCGCGGCGGGCCTGTTCTGCAGCAATGGCTTGATCAATACGGCGCATCTCTAGCTGGTGTTTTTCCATCTCATGCGAGACACCTTGCAGTTTCGCTCCCAAACGTTCCTGAACAGAGCGCAGACGACCTAGCCCCACAGTGAGCGCTGTCTGTAATTGCGTCATGCTCTCAGTGAAGACATTGGCCTGCACCAGCGGCGCGCCGGGGCCTTCGATAAACGATAAAACCGCAGCGGAAATCTGCGGGTCTTGTGCTTGTTTCCATGTTTCCATCGCCGTGGGCAGAGGCAGTTCGGGGACAGGCTCCAGGAGCTGGAGTTGCTGGCGAACGCTCTCCGTCTGCGCTCGTATGTTTGCCAATGCTTGACGTCGGGAGCTGGTGCGAGAAGAGAGCACCACGACGCGAAGCAAGAGCAGCAAGCAGAGGAGTCCGAAAAGACCCGCGGCAAGAGACAAGAAAGGCAAGTACGAGAAGACCTGCTCCCCGAGCGTAGAGACAAGCCACTGCGACGGTTGAGAATCCCGTGCGAATGTCAAGGCTCCCCAAATTCCTCCGCTGGCTCCTGTCGCGAGCAAAGTGAGCCAAAATCCGGCGCGTGCGCGAGAGCGACTGTTCAAGGTGGATTGCAGTTGCGTATTGAGCGAGACTTCTTGTTGCGGGAGTGAACTCGGGGAGGACGACTCATCAGGTGTGTCCGGGGCTCCGTGCAGCAACTGCGATTGCCGCGCGCAGTACGACTTGGCGACCTCGTTGACCCCCATGAAGGCGCGTAGCCGCGTGCGGAAGTCGTCTAACCACACATGGAGTTCCCGAGTGGGAACTCCATCGTCATTTTGCTGCAACATGGAGCAAGCATTATCCGAGAAAGCGAGAGCGCCGTCTAACTGAGCGGCATGGGTCTGCCACTGTGCAAGGGTAGTGAGAAGCCCAGCTCGCACGAACTGTTCGACACAGTTGGTCACGCGCGCCGCTGCATCTCGAAGCGTGTCGGAAGCGGATTGCAGTCGCGCCGATTCGGCTTCAGTTTTTTTCATCTCCGCCGCTTGTGTCTGTCGTTCGTTTTGCAAGCTGGACAGTTGCTCATCCAGAGCGCCGAGCCCTTGTAGCTGCGTCTTTGTATCATCGAGTTGAATGTGGCTCTCCGTAATCGCGGACTGGGCGTCGCGGACATCCTGAGCTAGTTCGGCAGCGATGATTTCTAGAAGCTCAACGCCCGCCAGAGTTTTGATGGTTCCTGTTAGGGCGTTTGGGAACGTGATGCTGCGCTGAGCGAGATATAGAGAAGCAACAAACTGCTCGTAGTTCCAGCCGCTGAGGTTGGTAACGGCCTGAGAAACCGCTTGTGCGCCGCGAGCAATGAGCGTCGCGTTATCGCTACGGGTGAGGCGTGCGCTATGATTCCCGTCGCCGTCTAATTCCCGCACAATCGCATAGAGGCGGCCGTCTTTGTCCGTGAATTCTAGTTTTACGGAGCCGTGAAATTCACCCCATTTGATGCACTTGGCAAGTTCCTGCGGAGGCAGCGCAAAGGTGCGACCAAACAGAGCCAGACAGATGATTTCCGCAATACTGGTTTTTCCAGACTCGTTGGACCCGCTGATGCCGATGAGTCCACGCGTCGGCAAGTTAGTTAAGTGGAGCGCGGCGTACTTCAACACATTCTCAGCCTGGAGTTGTTTAATGATCATGATGCGTTCCTCGATGTTGTTTCAGTTTACGCAGCACGAGTTCTACCGCCTGCTTATGGAGGCTTTCGTCAAAATTAGGGTCGGCAAGCTGCTGTCGTTCGGCTTCTATCTGGCTGTATTGCATGAACTCCTCAGCGGGGTCGCTCAGCCGGAACTGCCGAATAATAAAAGGCGTATCTGCCATGCGCGCTGTTCCTTTCTTCCAAGTTATCAAGCAGTGAGTACGCCAGTATTACACATCGGCAATACTGCCGACCAGAGGTGCAAAAGACAGAGTCCCATGGATCGGCTTGACAACAAGACGGATTGATTTTGTTAGCAAATAATGACTAATTAGTCATTATTACTCTTTTGGTCAATATTAGCCTATTTGCATCGCTCTCCGAACCATCCGTGTTTCTCGCCGTACACTACCAGCTGGACAGAAAAGCGGCTTCTAACTTTCGGAGTTCTGACAGCCTACGGCTGACTTGACCGCCACAAAGATCCTTCCAGCTTACAAGGAAGTGTGCTAGAGCAGTGTTCTCCATCCCATGTTTCCGCAGGCTATAGGTAGACTCAGTCCCATCGAAAAAATGAGAGGCGATTTCCGTCGCCCTTGTCCAGGATGGTAGTATAGACATCAGGGAACAAGGTGACTTGGCAATTTGTTCCCTTGCCTCGCGCATGTGTACCATAATTAAAAAATTATTCTTGTCCTTTTGGTCTCAACCTTGGAGTGGCGAACGTTTCCTCATGAGGCAAGCGCGAAGGGCCATGACTTCTTCGTATTCCCCCCAGGGACGTGCGGAACGCTTGCTTGCAGTGTGCCGTGCGTTGATCGCTTCATTCTCTCTTTTTGCTGTCTGGCTTGATCCGAACGAGCCGGCCAAGTATGCGGCATTCACGTACGGTCTTATGGTCAGTTATGTTGGCTATGCCTTCCTCCTGCTTCTCCTGGCGTGGCGTTCTGATATTCCCTTGGTGCGTTCCCGAGTCTTCACTCACTGTATTGATCTGGCGATATTCTCGCTTCTCATCTATTTCACGGAAGGAGCGCCGACGAATCAGTTTTTCCTGTTTTCGCTTGTCTGCGGCACAGTGCGTTGGCAGTGGCGAGGGGCGCTGTGGACAGCGGCAGTGGCGTTTTTGCTGTTTATCGGAGCCGGGATTTACTCGGCGGAAGTCTTGCGCGATCCTACGTTCGACTTGAACCCATTTATCATTCGTGGTGTTCACTTGGTTGTAGTGGCAGTACTCCTCAGTTATCTTGGGGCCTATCAATCATGGCTCAGTGATGAACTGTTCAGCTTGGCGGCTTGGCCCCGCGCCACCTCCCCTGATGCACGCACTTTGGTCAGTCAGCTTCTCGAGCATGCCGGCAACATGTTGAGCGCTCCACATGTGCTTTTGATTTGGGAAGACCCAGACGAGCCCTGGCTCAATTGGGTGACAAGGGTTCAAGACTCCTTCACTTGGAATCGAGAGCCGCTTCTCAAGTCACAATCCTTAGTCGTTGAGCCCTTGACGGCGGTGAACTTTCTCTGTCCGAATACACAGATACCGATGCCCACGGTATTACAAACCTCCACCACGGAAATCCACTCCTGGCAAGGACAACCACTTCATCCTGACTTGCAAGCTCAGGTGTCGGCAAGGGCGGTCTTATCGTTTCGGCTCCTGGGTGAGAATCTTGATGGCCGCGTATTTTTCTTCGATAAATTCAGTATGACCTCTGATGATCTCGTGTTAGGGGCAACTGTAGCTCGGGAGATGACCTCACGCTTAGATCAGTTTTATTTGCTGCAACGATTGCAACGGACCGCAGCGCTGGAAGAGCGCATCCGTCTCGCTCGCGACCTGCACGACGGCTTGCTTCAATCCTTGACGGGGGCGGCGTTGCAGCTAGAAACGATCCAGCGTGTACTCGATAAGGATGTTCGGGCGGCTCGCGAACGCTTGGGCGATATTCAGCGCATCCTCTCGACCGAACAACGAGAACTCCGTTTTTTCATTGAAGAGCTGAGGCCCCCGGGCTCGAGCTCGAACACGCTCGATACGAATCTGCACTCTCGCTTAACCGACTTGGTCGAGCGCATCACCTGGCAATGGCGCATCCCGGTAGATTTACAGCTTGAGAGTGAAGTCCCGCCTCTTCCCGGATTACTAACCAGAGAAATCTATCATATTCTCCGTGAAGCTGTGGTAAACGCCGCTCGCCATGGTCAGGCGCGCACTATCCAGGTGAAATTTGCAGTGGCGACGGATAAGATTCAGATGCTTATTGCGGACGACGGTCGTGGATTTCCCTTCCACGGGCGATACGACCTTACCGAGCTCATAGAAAGAAACATTGGACCGACAACGCTCAAAGAACGCATTAGCGCCCTTAATGGCGACCTGATGATTGACTCTACTGACACTGGGAGTCAGTTGTTTATTACCCTGCCATGTCTGGACATTGGAAAAGATGAAGCCTATCCGACTCATTCTTGCTGATGATCACCCTTTGATCCTGGATGCGTTAGAAAACCTCTTTCATTTGGAAGCGGATTGTGAAGTTGTGGCGCGGTGTCGTGATGGAGAAGAGGCATTAACGGAGATCCGGCGTTATCAACCTGATGTAGTGATCCTTGATATTCGTATGCCTCGGATTGATGGACTAGCGGTGCTACGAGAGCTGAAACAAGAAGGTTTTCCGACTCGTGTGGTGCTTCTGACGGCTGCCGCGAATGAAAGTGACGTTCTTGAAGCTGTTCGTCTAGGAGTGGATGGTGTTGTGCTGAAGGACATGGCGTCCCAAGCGCTTCTCCAATGTGTCCGTCAAGTGAACGCCGGTGGACAGTGGATTGAACCGCGCTTTCTTCACCGTGCGTTGGATAAAGCCTTACGGCGGGAAACAGGGGAACGTGAACTGCGCGCGGTCTTAACTCCACGTGAGCTGGACATCGTTCGTATGGTCGTTTGCGGTCTCCGTAACAAAGAAGTGGCGAAGCGGCTGTATATTAGTGAAGGGACTGTCAAAATCCACCTTCACAATATCTATGACAAACTGCAGGTATCGAGTCGGCTAGAGCTGCTTCGCTACGTACAAGACAAGGGGTTGACGTGAACGCGGGGGCTTTCGCCTTCGCTAGGCTGCTGCCTCCTTTTGTTGAAGCGGCGCAGGGTTCCCAACAGACCGGCGAATCTTCGCAAGCATCACATCGTCTATGTGGGTTCTCTCACGTAGGACAAGATCGTTAGCAACCCGGAGCTCGTCGATCGTGCGGTAGCCGGCGGCGAAGAGCCGTTGAGCAGTGTGGGGATCGAGGCCAGGGATCGCCAACAAGGTGTTCAGGAACCACATCGTGACGAGATCTGGCGCATGCTTCTTGGCAAAGACTTGGTAGGCATTGCTGTGTTGCAGTAACGCCTTTAACTTTGCAATAGTGACATCAATGAGGTCGTCTTCCTCAATAATTCGGCGAAATGACTCTACGAAATGGATATATTCACCGCCGTCGCTTGGTATTGGGCCAATGTCAGAATCAATAAATGGAGGAAGACGCGTTCCATAATCCGTGTTGCTTTTCGCTGTCGGTGGATGCGGTTCATGGCTCCGGGAGTCCTGAACGCCTCGTGTGTCTACTAATCTGGACTTATAAACGGGTATCCACTTCCCATCTTTCGCCGCGCCATAGTGCGGCAACTGAGTCGGAGGACCTGGGTGAAAGGTCCCATGTTTTTCAAGCACGGCAAGCGGGGTGCGCAGCTGGACATTCGCACAGAACCAATAGGTTTCAACTTCTTCCAGCAGGCAAATATGGGCATAGGAGCCGTTCCTCGTTATGCTCTTATTGTTCGGCTCTGAACTACGACGCCTGTGTAGAATCAGTTCCATCAGAAAAGTTCGGATAGGCATATTGTCCCCTTTGTGAATAAGATTGCCCGCCGCGGCGACCGGCAATCTTCATTCTCATTGCCTCATCAGCGTTACGGATATTGGAGCAAGCCTTTTAGAGGAATTGTTGTTGCTCCGAAATCATCGCCAAGACGAACAGCAATGCTTGTAGTCATAGAGACTAGGGTTTCAGCCGCTAGTCCGGTGGCTTGCAAGGCTATTTCAATGGATCCATCGGTGAGTCGGGTGGCTGTTGCTGAAGCTGTTCCCGTGCTTCCGTATGTCCACTGTGACCCGCCTCCTTGAGCACTTGCTGTCGGAAGGAAAAATTGGAACTTACCGACGCTCATTTCTAAATATTCCAGGCCAATCTCTACTCCGTCGCTCTCGACGCCAGGAACTAGAGTTGCCGTGACTGTCAGATCTTCTCCTCCGGGACTCAAGGCTATCGTCGCCTGGGAGACTGCGACGTTGCCTTCCGTCAAATGCAAAAGGGTTTCGTGATAGCCAAGATCCACCGGTCCTGTGTCGGGGTATTTATCGATAAAAGCGGTCCGTCCTCCGAGACCGACAACGTCGGCGGTGTCAGACCCCTTGTCGATGACAGGACTATCAACCCCTTGTCCTGTTGCTTTGCGAGCCAGGCGAAAATCGCCCTGCGTTGGATCGATAAAGCCAGGCGCCACGGCAATTGAGCCTGTTCCTTTTATCGTGCCGGAGCCCTTAGAGAGCTCATAGTTACTTGTGTTATTGTAGACATCATTATAATTGAGCGTGGCTCGTCCGGCGTAATCAGAACCCGCAGGTTCACGAATGCCGACAGGGCTTTGCACCACAATGTTATTCAACACCGTGCTGAAGACCGGGGCATTGTTTGAGGTGCTCAACCGAATCCCGCCGTTGCGGTTCCCGTAAAGTGTATTGTTGATAATTTGGTGACGATCGCCGCTGGCAAGTGTGACTCCGTACTCACCCGTGAGGTTAAGCCCATTGTTGTATATGAGATTATTGAAAATTGTTGCACCATTGCCAGAATACCACACCCCGTCCTTGCCATTGCTGTACACGACATTGTGCACGGCAACGCTGTCAATGGCATTGGTGAATTTGACGCCAACCACCGCGTTGCCGAACACAACGTTATTCCGGGCAACCACTCCTGTCACGGGCGGGTCTCCGTTGGCTTTGTAAGGCCCCATTTGCAAGCCTGTTGAACTGGCGCCAGTCACGATAAGCCCTTCCACAATATTATAGTTGTGGCCAATGTATACTCCGGAGCCGCTCGGAGGCTGAATGGTGACCGTACCTGGCGTGACACCTTTGATGGTGATCGGCGCGCTGACTGTGCCGTTACGTAAGGACTCGACTGTGACTGGATACAGTCCTGGCAAGATGGCGACGATATCGCCTGGGTTGGCTTGCTGGAGGCCGCGTTTGATGGTCTTCCAGGGCGTTGCCGAGTTTTGCGCGTCAACTTCATTACGGGTATCGTCTCCAGTAGCGATGCTGACATAAAAGGTGCGTCCCCCGGGAGGAGGTAGTGTGGCCCCCATGATTTTGAAGTCGCCTTTCCCATTGTTCGAGACGACATTGTTCCACAGACGATGATCCTCGCCATCCTTCACGTAGATTCCGAACTGTGCGTTCGACTGGATGGTGTTGTCGTGAATCGTAGAGCCCACGCCTGAGTATAGTACGCCATTCTGACCATTCTGCGAGATGGTATTGAACTCAATAATTCCGTTAACGGCATTGGTGAACTGAACGCCGCTACTGCTACTGTCGGAAACCTGATTTTTTCTTGCAACGAGTCCTGAAACTGGGCCATCGCCGCCGTCGTGCGGACCCATCTTCAAGCCAATAGTTGCACCGTTCACGACAAACCCTTCCACGACGTGGTAGTGGTGACTGATGAAAAAGCCATTTTGACCGGTAGGTGGGTGAAGCGTTACCGTGCCGGAAGTCGCCGCTTTAATGGTGACTGGCTCGGTAGGCAGACCGTCACGTTTAGATTCCACACTCTCATTATAGACGCCGGGTTGGACGATAACGGTGTAGCCTTCCAAGGGAGCGTTCTTTTTGGTGATGCCGATAAGGCCGCCAGTATCCATCGCCTTTTTGATCGTCTTCCACGGAGTCGCGGGGTTCTGGGCTTGTTGCGGACTATAGGTATCATCACCAGTGGTCCCGTCCACATAATAGGTCGGTCCAGCGAAGGCGTCTCGTGCTGAACCACCGGTAAGCAGCCAGGCTAAGCTGCCAAAAAGAATGCATGAAAACCAGAAACGTTTCACCAGGTAATAGAGGAGTAAGTTAGGCATGGGTGAAGTATATAGAGGACGAAAAGCGAAGAGGAATAGAACAGAAGGTATATTCTTCTATAACTTTCGATAGAGGAGAACCCACTGACAAAAAGAATGGAGGGGAAGCGCTATGAAAATTGAATTTCTGCTGATTTCCGCGCTCGCAGCGCTGCCTCTAACGATAGTAGCGCGGAAGACTGAAGAAGTTGGTTTTGCATCGTTCTGACTGCCTGAGCCTCCGCTCTTTCCGGATAGTTTCGCCACTTATCACCATTTCTCGACGGACGGGACTATTGTGGGCCATTGCCATTTGTTGGACTCGCCAGCGCACTGGCCGTGACAAAGACGATCAAGCTGGCGACGGGTATTTGTCTCGTGACCGAGCATAATCCTCTCGTGTTGGGGAAACCCAGGTTTATTGATACCCGAGGAAAGTGAATGGCGCTTTAAAGCGACTAGTTCAATATTCCGGACTTCTGTGATGATACGTGGGAGAGGGGGATATCACTCATCGTCTCTTGCGTGGTAAAGAATGCACCGGTTGTGGTAAACTGATCATGGGTAAGCGCATAACGAACATCTTATTCTTCTTCCTGGAAAATCTCGGGGCCGGTCTTTGGGTAGGCGCGTTGGTGACATTCGGGTTGGCTGTCGCCGCTCCAGTGTTTCGCAACCTTCCCAGCCTGACGCAAGCTGGCAGTATAACGGCTATTATTCTGCATCGGATCAACGTGATGGAGACCGCCGCGGCGACACTCATGGCGGTGTCCGCGCTGGTTTTTCTCTTGCAACGAGACCAGCGAACCCCTTTACGACTGGCGAAAACAGCAATCGTTGTGCTGATGACAATGACGTTTGTCTACTACGGAATGATGATTATGAACCGCATGGAACATCTGCGAACTGTGGAGATTCGCGACTTCGATCAGTTTTCCGAGTCAGCGCGTCCCTTTCATGACGAATTTGATCGGCTTCATAAGTTGTACACTCAACTCGCGAAAGCCAACGTATTCCTAGGGTTAGGGTTCTTGTTGCTGTCGGCTTTCGAAAAAAAATAAGCACGACAAGGCTGCCTGTTCTTGAAAGCGGTACCTCCAAAGAACCATGGGCGAAGTCAAAACGTCCAGAAACAACGAAAACGAAACTCACACGTCCGTCGTCGCCGCACCCTTCCCGGCGCCCCTCCTGGCACCC